>NZ_SZZH01000003.1:600000-875083 GCF_005298075.1 Nakamurella flava | reverse complement strand
ACAACCAACCACCCACCCCCAAAGGAGAAGGACCGGTCAGTCAACAAACCATAGAAAACATTATCCAGGCGTCAAAATGAGCTAGCTCACTTCAATACCAAAGGAATCCCAAAGACCAGACACAAAGTCTGGCCAACGGGGTAAAACATAAATTGGCACTGACTATCGGTACACTGTTGAGTTCTCAAGAAACGGACGCGCACACCTTGGAATTTCGCAATCCCGCGTTGGGCACTCGTACTACGTTACCCGATCCAGTTCGCAGTGTCAACTGCCTGTCTCGGACTCTTCCGGGGCCTGGCGGCTCCGTCCTCCTTGCGGAGGCACACTCTGTCGGCCGGAGTTCCGGCTGTGTGAGCGGGAGAGTGTCGCTGCCTTGTCCCTGTGGGGCTCGGCGGCGACAGGTGAAACATTACGGAAACGTTCTGAGCTTGGCAAATCGCCTGGTCAGGCCCGGTTTCGAGCCCCTGTGAGGCCCTCAGGGGCCTTCGTGACCCCCTCCTGTGGAGGTGCTGAACCTCGAAACGCCCATATCGGTCGCGGTCGTTGACCAGTGCTGTGACCGTGCGTCGTCGATACTGACTCTCCGTCGATGAGTTACCCGGGTAACGCGGAGGTTTGTCATGGTCTGGTGGTTTCTGGTCGGGGCGATCGTGTCGGAGGTCACCGCCACCGTCTCCCTCAAGCTGTCCGACGGTTTCTCCCGACTGCTGCCGTCGGTGCTGGTGGTGGTCGGCTACGGCGCCGCCTTCGTGCTGCTGGCCCTGGTGCTGAAACGCGGCATGCCCCTGGGGCTGGCGTACGGCATCTGGGCCGCAGCCGGTGTCGCGCTCGTCGCCCTCGTCGGCGCGATCTTCCTCGGCGAGGGGTTGTCCGGGATCCAGATCGTCGGTCTGGTGCTGGTGGCCGGCGGGGTCCTGGCCCTGGAACTGGGTGCCCAACACTGACCGGACTCTCGACCCGGAACCCAGCTGCACATCCGAGGCCGGAAACGACGAAACGGGTGGGTTCGACCTCTCGGCCGAACCCACCCGCTGTCGACGGACCGCACCTGTCGTCAGGAGCGCACGTACTCCCCCGGACCCTCGCCCAGCACCGGGTACTGCGCACTGCCCATCGCGGGCGGCGACACCAGGGCACCGGCGTTCTCGGACGACCAGCTCGCCCAGTCCTCCCACCACGTGGTGCTCTGCTTGGCGGCGGCCGCGCGCCACTCCTCCGGCGTCGCCGGCAGCTCGTCGGACTCGCCGACCAGGTACCAGGCCTTCGGGTTCGGCGGCGCGACGATCCCGGCGATGTGACCGCCACTGCCCAGTACGAACCGAACCGGGCCACTGATCAGATCGACCGTCCGGTACGCCGCCTGCCACGGGACGATGTGGTCGTTGATCGCACTGACCACGTACGTCGGCGACTTGATCACGCTGAGGTCGACGGTCACCCCGCCGATCTCCAGCTCGCCCTGAGCGAGCTTGTTCTGCACGTAGAAGTTGCGCAGGTAGAACGCGTGCATGGCCGCCGGCATCCGCGTGCTGTCGGAGTTCCAAGCGAGGATGTCGAACTTCGGCGGCTCCTGGCCCATCAACCAGTTGCTGACCACGTAGTTGAAGATCAGGTCGTTGGCCCGCAGCACGTCGAAGGTGCCGGCCATGGTCTCGCCCTCGAGGGTGCCCGCCTTGGTCATCTTCTTCTCGAGCCGGGCCACCGCCCGACGGTCGGTGAACGCCGACAACGCCCCCGGCTCGGAGTAGTCGAGCATCGTGTTCAGCAGGGTCAGCGAACCGATGCGATCGTCGCCCTCCTGGGAGAGCACCGCGGCGGTGATCGCCGTCATCGCGCCGCCGAGACACAGGCCGACGATGTCGATCGTGTCGGCCCCGGTGATCTCCTGGATCACGTCCAGCGCAGTGCGCGGACCGTAGATCAGGTAGTCGTCCATCGTCGTCCCGGACATCTCCTTGGACGGGTTCCGGTAGCTGATGGCGAAGACCGTCCGGCCGTGCTGCACGGCCCATTCGATGAAGCTGCGCCCGGGGGCGAGGTCCATCACGTAGTACTTGTTGATCCACGGCGGGCTGCACAGCAGCGGGGTCTCGTGGACCTCCTCGGTCTGCGGCTCGTACTGCAGCAGTTCCATCAACTCGTTGCGGTAGACGACCTTCGCCGGGGTGCAGGCCAGGTTGCGGCCGACCTCGAAGTCGCTGGCATCGACCTGTCGGGGACGGCCGTTGTTGTTCACCACGTCGTCCAGGAACTGCCGGGCGCCCTTGACCAGACTGGCGCCACCGGTGTCGAACGCCCGCTGCAGCGCCGCCGGGTTGCCGCCCAGGAAGTTCGTCGGGGCCAGCGCGTCGATCAGCAGGTCCGTCGCGAGGCGCGCCTTCTTGGCCGACTCCTCGTCCAGCGGGACCCCGTCGACGATCTCGCGGGCGAACCGCGACGAAGCCAGGTAGGCCTGACGCAAGGAGAAGTACGCCGGGTTGGACTCCCAGGCCGGGGCGGCGAAGCGCCGGTCCTTCGGATCCACCGGAACCGGCGGCTCCGCCGGCTTGCCCAACCACCGGGACACGGCCGCCAGCGGCGTCCGGGCCAGGTCGCCGGCCAGACTCAGTGCCGCCTTGGCCGGAACCGTCGGGTGGGTCAGTGAGGAACCGACCGCCTTGACCAGGGCCTCTCCGAATCCCGCCGAATCCAGATCCTCGAAGACACTCGACTCCGGGCCCAGCACCGCAGCCGCCCGTTCGGCGATCTCCGTCGGATCGGTCGGGAACGGCAGGGGCGCGGCCATGGTGGCTTCTCCTCAGGACGAGCGCCGGGACGACGGGCGCGATCGCGGTGTCGGGCGGAGCGCACCCATGGACATCGGGCGCATGTCGACTCTATCGAGCCCGACCCCGCCAACCCAGACCCCGGCGAGCGACGCCCGTCACTTCCCTTCCGTCCTCCCGCCCAGCGGAAGGACGGAAGGGAACGCGGTCGACCGGCCTGGTTAGGCTGCGGCGCGGTGGAAGTCGAGGGGGCAGCGGCGCCGTCCTGCGGTCCGCCGCGACCAGCGCTGACGTCCGACCGGAGACGAGGACCCGATGGCCACCACTGACGACGCGATCACGGTGCGGACCGTGGACACCTCACGCATCGGCGTCCAGGTCCACCACCGCACCCCGGACGCCGGGGATGCCGCCGGCGTCACCACCGTTCTCGTGCACGGCAACGTCTCGTCCAGCGTGTTCTTCCACCCTCTCTTACGGGCCCTGCCGACCGACGTTCCGGCCATGGCTGTCGACCTGCGCGGGTTCGGTGGCAGTGACCCCGCACCGGTGGACGCCACCCCCGGCCTGCGCGACTTCGCCGATGACGTCTGGGCCACGCTGGACGCCCTCGGTCTGGACCGGGTCCACCTCGTCGGCTGGTCCATGGGCGGCGGGGTGGTCCTGCAGATGCTGCTCGACGCCCCCGGTCGCGTGCACGCGCTCACCCTCGTCAACCCGGTGTCGCCCTACGGATTCGGCGGCACCGGACCGGACGGAGCCCCGGTCCATCCCGACGGGGCCGGGTCCGGCGCGGGCGGGGCGAATCCGCAGTTCGTCGCCGCCCTGGCGGCCGACGTCGGGACCGACCAGTCCGACCCGTTCTCGCCCCGCTCCGTGCTGCGGGCGTTCTACGTGGCCCCCGGCTGGCCCCACCAGGGCACGCCGCTGGAGGACGAACTCGTGGCGAGCATGCGGACGACGGTCACCGGCATGGACAACTACCCCGGTGACGCGGCCGCCTCGCCGCACTGGCCGACGCTCGCCCCCGGCCGCCGCGGAGTGCTGAACACCATGGCTCCGACCCACCTCGACCTGTCCGGTGTCGTCGACATCGCCCCCCGGCCCCCGGTCCTGTGGATCCGCGGCGAGGTGGACCAGATCGTGTCCGATGCGTCGATGTTCGACCTGGCCCAGCTCGGCCGGCTCGGAGCCGTCCCGGGCTACCCGGGCGTCGACGAGTTCCCACCGCAGCCGATGGTGGGCCAGACCCGCGCCGTGCTGGACCGGTACGCCGCGGCCGGCGGGCAGTACCGCGAGGTCGTGCTGCCGGGTGTCGGGCACTCCCCGCACATCGAACAGACACAGGTCGTCGCCGATCTGCTGGTCGGGCAGGCGCGGTCGTGACCGTCGCACGTCGGGCCGCCGTGCTCGGCAAGCCCATCGGCCATTCGCTGTCCCCGGTGTTGCACACCGCCGCCTACGCCGCATCGGGACTGACCGAGTGGTCCTACGACCGCCACGAGTGCGACACCGACGGGCTCGTCCCGTTCGTCGATGGTCTCGGCCCGGAGTGGGCCGGTCTGTCGTTGACCATGCCGCTCAAACACGCGGCACTGGACGTGGCGACCCGGGTCACCGAGCGGGCCGCGGCGGTCGGCGCGGCCAACACGCTGATCCCGGACGGCGGCGGGTGGCTGGCCGACAACACCGACGTCCACGGAGTGGTCGGGTCGCTCCGGGAGGCCGGGGTCACCACCGTTGGCCGGGCCGCCGTACTCGGCGCCGGAGGGACCGCACAGGCGGTGGTGGCCGCCCTGTCCGATCTCGGTGCGCCCGAGACCACGGTGCTGGTCCGCAATCTCGCCCGGGCTGCCGGGGTGCGGGCGACCGCGGAACGGCTCGGAGTGCCGATCACCGTCCTCGACGGGGTGCCGGACCGACCGATTCCCCCCGTCGACCTGGTGGTGTCCACGCTGCCCGGCCGCGCGGCCGACGCCTACGCGGGCACCGAGTGGGCGCCCCGCACCGTGCTGTTCGACGTGCTCTACGACCCGTGGCCGACCCGGCTGGCCGAATCGGCCGCGGCCGCGGGCTGCACCGTCATCAGTGGTCTGGACATGCTGCTGCACCAGGCAGTGGAGCAGGTACTGCTGATGACCGGTCGCCCCGGTCCGGTGGAGGCGATGCGGTCGGCCCTGCGCGCCGAGGTGGTCCGGCGTGGCCTGTCGCCGGACGCCCTGCGGCTGGCACCCGCGGAGCGGTAGGACCCGGTCAGGACGTCGGCGTGCTGGTGCTCGACGGGCTGGGCGACCCGGTGACTCCGACGGTCGGCTGCCCGATGGGGGTACCCACCGGGAAGACGCCGGGCAGCGGATCCGGGGGCTGATAGGTCATGACCTGCGTCAGGTCCAGCCCGCGGACCACGCCGCCGGCGTGGTAAGCTAGCCCCCACTCGTCGATGAACGACTCGTCCGGGAACACGCACAGGTTGACGACGACTTCGTCCGGGTCGTCCTTGTTCACCCAGCCGCCCCCACTGGCGCTGATCTCGCCGAACGTCGACGAACCGCCGAGCTTCGCGCAGTAGCCGGTGGCCGGATTGGCGCCTCCGCTGGAGGTCGGCACCGGCGGCCGGGACAGGTAGGCGAGACCGGCCAGCGTCGGTCGGGCCGAGGTGAGCGTGGCGAAATCGACGTAGATCCGGCTGCGGGCCTCGTCGTCGGCCTGGAAACGGCAGACCTGGGTGGTCCCGGCCAGCGGGAGCCACCCGGTCTGGTCGCCGTTGGTGCCGAAGGTCGCGTCGCGCGTCTGGACGTCGCCGCCCTTGCTCTCGCAGTACGCCGCGCCGCCGCCGTCGCCCCCGCCCGACGCGGCCGTGGCACTGGACGTGGGGCTGACGGGGATGCCCGACCGCGCCGTCGCCGCACTGGACGACAGGGCGGACGCGGCCGAGGACGGAGCCGCCGCGGACGACCCGGACGCCGCGGTCGAGGCCGACTCGACGCTCGCCCCACCCGAGGAACAGGCGGCCACCGCCAGGACGGTGCCGACGGCCAGCGCCGCCGCCGCGACGCGGATCGGCCCCCGACCCGCAGGTCCCACGATCCTCGGCGGCCGCTGTCCGGCTGTGGTCATGGCTCCCCCGTCCCCGACCCGGCGGGTCCGACCGCCAGCATGGCACCGGGGCCGGCCCGGCGCGCCCCGGGACACGACGGGTCCCGGGGCCGCGCACTGCGGATCAACTCGTGCGGTACACCTGCACGATCGACGGCCGCGGCCCGCGCCACGAGCCGGCGGGGGCCGACTGGCCGTCGGCGACATAGTCCGGGAAGTAGGAGTTCTGGGCGGCCCAGGTCCCGTCCTCGCCCGGGTGCTGGACGGCGACGTAGACCATGCCGTCCCGGTCGCGGACGACCGGCCCGCACGTCTCGGCCTCGGCCGGGACGGCGAGGAACTGCCGTACGTACCCGCGGTTGCGGCCGGTCAGCGGGACGTGGAACAGACCGTCGCTGTAGCCGATGCTGCTGGGCGCCCCGTCGGTGGCGATCCACAGGTCACCGCGGGAGTCGAAGGCGATGTTGTCCGGGCAGGAGATCGGGGACACCTGGTCGGCGGGGAACCCGGCGAAGTAGGTGTGCGGGTTGGTCTTCGGATCACCGCACACCAGCAGCAGCGACCAGCGGAACGTGGTGGCGCGCACGTCGTTCCGGTCCTCGGTGATCTCGACGATGTGCCCGTCGCGGTTCTCGTTGCGGGGGTTGACCTCGGTGGCGCCCTCGTTGCCGCTGGTACCGCGGCGGCTGTTGTTGGTGCAGACGACGTACACCTTGCCGGACTTCAGGCTGGGCTGGACGTCCTCGCAGCGGTCCATCTTGGTGGCGCCGACCGCATCGGCCGCGAGCCGGGTGTTGACCAGCGCCTGCTCGGCGGTGAAACCGGCGACCTTGCTGACGCCGTTGACGACCAGCGGCAGCCACTGGCCGGTGCCGTCGAACTTCCCGTCCGTCGGAAGCGTTCCGCTGCCGTCGATCTCGGCCGCCGGCGAGTTGCCACTGAACTTCGCGACGTACAGGCTGCCCTCGGAGAGCAGGGTCTTGTTGTGGGCGCGGGCGGCCTTGCCCTGGCCGGGCTTGACCTTCTTGCTGGACACGAACTTGTACAGGTAGTCGAAGCGCTCGTCGTCGCCCATGTAGGCGGCGACCTGCCCGCACGATCCGACGATGACGTTGGCACCCTCGTGCTTCAACCGGCCCATCGCGGTGTGCTTGACCGGCGCCTCCTTGGGCGAGAACGGGTCGAGCTCGACGATCCAGCCGAACCGGTTGGGTTCGTTGACGTAGCCCTCGGCGCGCGCGTCGAACCGCGGGTCGATGTTCTCCCAGCCGTAGGTGCTCTCCTTGTCGGCGAGCCCGTACCGCTTCTCGGCGGGCGAGGTGCCGGCGGCATGGAAGTAACCGTTGAAGTTCTCCTCGCCGGACAGCACCGTGCCCCACGGGGTGGTACCGCCCGAGCAGTTGCCGAAGGTGCCGAGCACGGTGCGACCAGCCGGGTCGTCCTTGGTCTTCAGGGACGCGGTACCGGCCGCGGCACCGTCCACGGAGAACGGCGTCGAGGCGGTGATGCGGCGGTTGTAGCCGCTGCCGACCACGGGACGCCAGGGCTGGCCGGCCTTCTCGCGGCGCAGGTGCACCACGGCCATGCCCTGGGCGGCCATCTCGACGGCCCGCTGCCGGTTCAGGACGGCGGGGTCGGACGTCTCCGAGAACATGATCCCCGGGTTGGTGTACTCGTGATTGCAGACCAGCAGGGCTTCCCGGCCGTCCTTGCCCGGCAGCATCAGCAGGTCGGTGTAGTCGTTGTTGTAGCCGAACTGCCGGGCCTGCCGCTGCGCGGTCTGGTTGTTCACGTCGAACGTCTCGGCCGGATCGAACAGCGGGTCGCCCCAGCGGATGATCGGCGACCAGGTCCAGCCCGGCGGCACGGTCAGGGCGTCGACGTCGGCGGGTACCGGGGCGATCGCGGTGAAGTCGATGCTGGCCCCAGCGGTGCTGCGGGCGGTCGCGGCCGTCGGGCCGGCATCGCCGGCGGCGGTGGCCGCGTCCGGCACGGCCGGGTCGGCCGCGGCCGCGGCCGGCAGCGCACCCAGCGCGGGCAGCACCAGGGTCAGCGCGCCGACTCCGGCGCCCTTGAGCATGGTGCGGCGGGTCAGGGCCGCGGAGACGACATCGCGGAAGTAGATGTTGTCGGTCTCGTTGGGGACCGGCTGGGTGCAGGCGTCGGCGCACTTGAGGTGACAGGTCACCGGGCTCCGCTTGCCCCGGGTGTGGCCGAGCATCGGCAGCAGGCGACGGCCCCCGGCCGTGGGATCGACGGACGAGTGATCGGACGGAGCAGCGGTCACCGGGTTCTCCTTCGGGGCAGGCGGCGTCCCCCTCGGACAGCGGGAGACCAGCGGACGGCGGCGGCCCGTCGCAGGTGAAAGCTATGAGAGCCGCCCGAGCGTGGCGTCGACGTGCGGTGACCCGTCGGTGAATGGTCCGTGACCGGATGGTGACGCAGTGCGGTTTCCCCTCACCACGACGGTGCACGGACCGTGCCCGGAGGGGTGGTGCACCCCGCTGCGGCGGCACGGGGGATGACACCGGTGCGGCCGACCCCCCTTCGGGTCGGGGGCTGTCACCCGCGCGGGACGCCGTCCCCGGTGGTCGACTGTCGCCCATGTTCGGACTGCTGCACACCTGTGGTCATGTGCTCGACGGCGAGTTGCTGGAGCGCTGGCGGGCGCACCTGTGCGGCCTGTGCCTGACCCTCCGCGACCGGCAGGGCCAGCCGGCCCGGGCGCTGACGAACACCGACGCCGTCGCGCTCGCCGTGCTGGTCAACGCCCAGAGCAGAGCGGCGGTGGCCACCCGCACCGCGGGCCCCTGCCCGCTGCGCGGCATGCGCCCCGCCCCGGTCGTGTGCAGCAGCAACGACGGGATGCGGCTGGCCGCGACCGCGTCCGTGACGCTGGCCGCCGCGAAAGCCCAGGACCGACGGGTGGAACGCGAGAACGACCTCGGCGCAACCGGTGTCGTGCAGCGGGGCGTCGACCGGGCGACGGCGCGCATGGCCCCGTCGCTGATCCGGCGGGCGCAACGGGACACCGAGATGGCGGAACGGATCGACCTGCACCGCACCGTGCGACAGCTCGCGGACCAGGGGCGGGGCGAACGGGCCGTCCGGGTCGGAGATCCGGTGCTGTCGGTCACCGGGCCCAGCGCGGCCGCCGCCGGTCGGATCTTCGCCGCGTCCGCCGGTCTCGCCGGTCGCCCGGAGAACGAGTCCAGTTTGCGGGCCGCGGGCGAGGCGTTCGGCGCGCTCGCCCACCTCCTGGACGCCGTGGAGGACCTCGACCGCGACCGGCGTACCGGTGCGTTCAACCCCATCCTGGCCACCGGCACCCCGATTCCGCTGGTGCGGCGGGACTGCGCCCGGCAGGTGCGGCGTCTCCGTCACCACCTGGGACGGCTGGACCTGGACCGCACGAGCCCGGACGCCCGCCTGGCGCTGCGACTGCTGGGCGACGGCACCCACCAGGCCGTGCACCGGACGTTCGATCGGGCCGCCGCCGGTCCGGGGTCACCGGACCGGACTTCGGGCGCCGGCTGGCCCACCGACCTCCCGCCACCGGTGCCGAAACCGCCGTCCCGGCCGCCGTTCTGGCCCAGGCTCCTGCCCTGGATCGGCGTCTACTGCACCGGCTACGCCTGCTGCGCCGAACACGAGAACCCGTGCACCGGCCAACGGCACCCACCCGCGTGCAGCGGCGGGGACGGGTGCGGGGACTGCGGGGATTGTTGCGACTGCTGCGACTGCGGATGCGACTGCTGACCGCGGGTCTGACCGGGCCTCCTTGGGGTGGTCGTCACCGGCAAGGCGGCGCCCAGCGATAGGGGACGGCCATGCTGCCGGGAGGCCATCGGAACACGGGGGGGGGCGACATGGTCAGTCCGCAGGCGGTCACCTGGTTCGAGGAACATCTCGCGCCGGGGTCGAACGCCCCACCGGCGGGTCCGTCACTGCCCGCCGACGTCCGGATCGAGACCGCCGGGGACATCGGCGACCCGGCCTTGACGGCCCGGTGGTTCGTGCCCGCGGCGGCGGACGTCGAGACGGTCATCGCGGTGGACGCCCCGTGGCCGGCTGCCGTGCTCTTCCTGCCCGGCTCGAAGGTCGCCGGCGGCGCGGACCCCTCCGCGTGGGCGGCCCAGTTGGCCGCGCGGAGCGGCGTCCGGGTGCTCCTGCCGTCGGGCGACGCCCCCGGCGGTCTGTCGTCCGCGGCAGTGCGCTGCTACCACTGGCTGCTCGCCGACGCCGGCTACTTCGGCGACCACCTCGCGATCGTCGCCGAGGGTGATGCGGCGGCGTCGGCGCTGGCCGTGCTCGGCGACCTGGCGCGGGCCGACCACGGCGGGGACGGCCCGGCGCTGCTGGTGCTGCTCTCGCCCTGGGTCGACGGCCAGGTGGCCGACCCGCTCGACCGGGACCGGGGCGAGATCTCCGCCCCCGATGCCACCGACCTGCGCCTCGGCGGCGACCTCGTCCACACGGTGTCGGGTCTGCGCCGACGGGCGCCGGAGATCCTGCCGACCGCCCCCGGGACCGCCACCGACATCGAGCTGTTCGCCGTGGGGCAGGTCATGGTCCACGTCGGCAGCGCCGAGATCCTCGTCGGCGACGCCCTGACCGCGGTCCGCGCGTTCGCGGGTCAGGACATCCCGGTGACCCTGCGGGTGTGGCCCTACCAGCAGCACGGATTCCACCGGCCGATCGGCAGTTTCCCCGAGGCCGACCTCCTCACCGACGACATCGCCGGCGCGGTCCGGGCCACCCTCCGGACGGCACCGTAGGCCGCCTGGAGGTCGGTCGGGGTCACTTCCACGGACGTCACCGTAGGGCGACCCGCACCGCGGTCACGGTCACTCCCAGGCGAGCCCCCCACCGGACTGGTACTCGATGACCCGGGTCTCGAAGAAGTTCTTCTCCTTCTTCAGGTCCATCATCTCGCTCATCCAGGGGAACGGGTTGTCGACCGCCGCGTAAAGCGGCTCGAGACCGATCTGGGCGCAGCGTCGGTTGGTGATGAACCGCATGTACTGCTCGCACTGGGCGGCCGTGAGGCCGAGCATCCCGGTCGGCATGGTGTCGCGACCGTAGGCGATTTCGAGTTCGCAGGCCCGGGCCAGCATCCCGCGGACCTCGGCCTGGAAATCGGTCGACCACAGGTGCGGGTTCTCGATCTTGATCTGGTTGATGACGTCGATGCCGAAGTTCAGGTGGATCGACTCGTCCCGCAGGATGTACTGGTACTGCTCGGCGATGCCGACCATCTTGTTGCGGCGGCCGAGCGACAGGATCTGCGCGAAACCCGTGTAGAACCACATGCCTTCGAAGATCACGTAGAACGCGACCAGGTCCCGGAGGAAGGCCTGGTCGGCCTCCGGGGTGCCGGTGCGGAACTCCGGATCCTCCAGCGACTGAGTGTACTGCAGCGCCCAGGCGTCCTTCTCGGTGATGGACGGCACCTCCCGGTACATGTTGAACAGCTCACCCTGGTCGAGCCCGAGCGAGGTGCAGATGTACTGGAACGTGTGCGTGTGCACGGCCTCCTCGAAGGCCTGCCGCAGCAGGTACTGGCGGCACTCCGGGTTGGTCAGCTGCCGGTAGACGGCCAGCACGATGTTGTTCGCCACCAGCGACTCCGCGGTGGCGAAAAAGCCGAGATTGCGCTTGAGCATGAGCCTTTCGGCGTCGGTCAACCCGTCCCGCGACTTCCACAGGGCGATATCGGCCTGCATCGACACCTCGGTCGGCATCCAGTGGTTGTTGCATCCGGCCAGGTACTTCTCCCAGGCCCAGGTGTACTTCAGCGGGAGCAGCTGATTGACGTCGGCGCGGGCGTTGATCATCGACTTGTCCGACACCGACACCCGGCCGCCGGTGCGGTCGATGTCGCCCAGACCGGTGGCCGACACCGCCCCCGGCGCAGCGACCGGGGCCGGCGCCGTGGGGGTGGACGGGGCGGGCGTCGGGCGCGGCTGGGTCGGGACGGCGGCGGGAGCTGGCGGGGCGACGGTGGCGGTGGCGGTGGAACCGGCCGGCTCGTCGAAGGTGGACCAGAAGTCCGTCATGAGGGGACCTTTCGAGAGTTCAGGGATCGACAGTGCAGGGCGGGCGGCTACTGGCAGGCCTCGCACTCGGGGTCCTCCAGGGAGCAGGCCGCCCCCGCGGGTGACGACGGCGCCGGCACCGCGACCGTGACCGGCACCGGCACCGGGGCCACCGTGGTCGGCGAGACGGCGTTCAGCTTGCCGTCGGTGCCCCGCAGGGTGGACTTCTCGACGTGGCTGGCCGACGTCGACCGCAGGTAGTAGGTGGTCTTGCAGCCGGTGGTCCAGGCCAACTGGTACAGCTCGTCCAGCTTGCGGCCGTTCGGGTCGGCGACGTAGAGGTTGAGCGACTGGGCCTGGTCGATCCACTTCTGCCGCCGGGACGCCGCGCGGATCAGCCAGCTGCCGTCGATCTCGAACGCGGTGGCGAACAGCGCCTGCAGGTCCGCCGGGATGCGGTCGATGGCCCGCAGCGACCCGTCGAAGTACTTCAGGTCGGCGACCATGACCTCGTCCCACAGACCCCGGTCCTTCAGGGCGGCGACGAGATACTCGTTGATGACGGTGAAGTCACCGGACATGTTCGCCTTGACGTACAGGTTCCGGTAGTTCGGCTCGATCGACGGGCTGACGCCGACGATGTTGCTGATCGTCGCCGTCGGTGCGATCGCCATGACGTTGGAGTTCCGCATCCCGACCGTCCGCACCCGCTCCCGCAGGCCGCCCCAGTCGAGCCGGGCGGTGGTGTCCTGGTCGAGATCGCCGCCGCGCGCCCGCGCCAGCAGGTCGATGGAATCCAGCGGCAGGATGCCCCGGCTCCACAGCGAACCGTCGAACGAGGCGTACCGCCCCCGTTCGGCGGCCAGCGCCGACGACGCCGAGATCGCCCAGTAGGACACGTGTTCCATCGAGACGTCGGCGAACTCGACGGCCTGCTCCGAGGCGTACGGCAGGCCGAGCCGGGAGAGCGCGTCGGCGAACCCCATCAGCCCCAGGCCGACCGGACGGTGCCGCAGGTTCGACCGTCGGGCCGACGGGATCGTGTACATGTTGATGTCGATGACGTTGTCGAGCATCCGCACGGCCGTCGTCACCGTGCGCCGCAGCCGCTCCACGTCGAGTTCCGCGTGCGCCCCCTCGCCGGCGATGTGTGCGGCCAGGTTCACCGAACCCAGGTTGCAGACCGCGGTCTCGGCGTCGGTTCCGGCGCTGGTGTTGAGGGTGATCTCGGTGCACAGGTTGGACGAGTGGACCACCCCGGCGTGCTGCTGCGGGGACCGCAGGTTGCACGGATCCTTGAAGGTGATCCACGGGTGGCCCGTCTCGAACAGGGCGGTCAGCATCCGTCGCCAGAGCGTCACCGCCGGCACCCGCCGGTGCACCCGCAGCTCGCCGCGATCCGCGGCGGCCTCGTACTCGGCGTACCGGGCGGCGAACGCCGGCCCGTAGAGGTCGTGCAGGTCCGGGGTCTCGTCCGGGGAGAACAGCGTCCAGTGGCCGCCGGACCGCACCCGGCGCAGGAACTCGTCCGGCACCCAGTGCGCGGTGTTCATGTCGTGGGTGCGGCGGCGGTCGTCACCGGTGTTCTTGCGGAGCTCCAGGAACTCCTCGATGTCGATGTGCCAGGTCTCGAGGTACGCGCACACCGCCCCCTTGCGCTTGCCGCCCTGGTTCACCGCGACGGCGGTGTCGTTGGCGATCTTCAGGAACGGGACCACCCCGGACGACAGCCCGTTGGTGCCCTTGATGTGGGCGCCGATCCCCCGCACCGGGGTCCAGTCGTTCCCCAGCCCGCCGGAGTACTTGGCCAGCAGGGCGTTGTCCTTGATGGACGAGAAGATGCCGTCCAGGTCGTCGTCCACGGTGGTCAGGAAGCACGAGGACAACTGCGGCCGGGTGGTCCCGGCGTTGAACAGCGTCGGCGTCGAGCACATGAAGTCGAACGAGGACAGCAGCCGGTAGAACTCGATCGCCCGCCCCTCCCGGTCGATCTCCCGCAACGCTATGCCCATCGCCACCCGCATGAAGAACGCCTGCGGCAGTTCGTATCTCGTCCCGTGCTCGTGCAGGAAGTAGCGGTCGTAGAGGGTCTGCAGACCGAGCAGGGTGAAGTCGTTGTCCCGCTGACCGTCCAGGGCGGCCCCGATCCGCTCGAGGTCGAATTCGGCCAGAACCGGGTCCAGCTGACCGAGTTCCACACCGCGGCGGACGTACGCCGCGAAATAGTCGGCGTACCGGTCGGTCATCTCGACGGCACTGGCGCCGTCCGGCGTGCCGGCCACCGCGGTCAACGCCTCCGACCGCAGGGCATCGGCCAGCAGGCGGGCGGCCACCCGGGAGTACCCGGGCTCGGTCTCGACCAGCGCCCGGGCGGCCAGCACGGTCGCCGACGCCAGCTCGGAGGCGGTGATGCCGTCGTACACGGTGCGGTCCAACTCGGCCAGCACCGCCTCGGGGGCCACGTCGGCCAGCCCGGCGCACGCCTCCGTCACCGATCGGCGCAGCCGGACCCGGTCCAGCGGAGCCGCGGTGCCGTCGGCGGCGACCACCGAGATGCTCGGCCCACCCGTCGGTTCGGCCGGCGTCGACCGCCGGGCCCGGCGATGCTCCTCCCGGTACAGGATGTAGGCGCGGGCGACGTCGGCGAAGCCGCCGCGCATCAGCGCCAGCTCGACCTGGTCCTGGATGTCCTCCAGGTCGATCGGCCGGGCCGGGGATCCGAATCGGCGGGCCAGGGTGGCGGTCACCTCGCCGGTCACGGTGGACACCTGGTCGCGCAGCCGCGACGACCGGCCGGCGGACTCGCCCTGGACGGCCAGGAACGCCTTCGTCACGGCGACCGCGATGCGACCGGTATCGAACTCGGCCAGGCTGCCGTCCCGGCGCACCACCCGCATGTCGGCGGCCGTCGGCGCCACGGGCACGGGATCGGTGTCGACCGGGAGGGGGGTCAGGGTGCTCGTCATGCTCTCTCCTCGCGAGCCATCGGAAGCCGATGACCTCGTCGGGAGGAAAGCGCAGCACCGGGACGACGGGCCACGCAGCGCGCGCCGACCACCCCGATTCCGCAGCCACCCTCCCACGGGGCGCACCGGCGGCGTGGGTCGGTGACCCACGCATCGAGGGCAGGTCTTCGGACTCACGGGCACGATCGGCCTCGGACGCGAACGCCCGACCGACCACCTACCGGCCGTCGCTTCCCAGGTCGTGTCGCAACCCAGTGCCGTCCCTCGGAGGGACAGACGGCTTTCGTTCCCATTCACCGCTGCGGGGCAGTCCCGGTCTCGCACCGGGTTCCCTGTTGTCTCCCGGCGGGTGACCGCCGGGAACCTTCGACGCAACGGACCCTACATGTGGGCTGCGCTCAAACTCGCATCACCACATGTCGTGTCGCGGTATGTCGTTCAGTCGGCGGCGGGCCGCCGGTAGACCGAGACGTGCGCGGCACTGTCGGCGGTGAACGGGGTGCCGGACCAGTCCGCCGAACGACTCTCCAACCGCAGGCCGGCGACCCGGGCCATCAGGTCGAGCTCGGCCGGCCAGACGTACCGGTGATGGGAGTCGAACCGCCGGTACGACCCGTCGGGCTGCCGGTTGAGATGGACCGAGGTGAGGAGCTGGCGGGCCGGGTCGAAGGTGTCCACCCCCACGTGGGTGTCGGTCACCTCGAACGGGACGGCCGTCTGCCCGGGCGGTAGCCGACGCAGATCGGGCACGCCGCACTCCACCACGAAGGCGCCACCCGGACGGAGATGCCGGGCGGCGTTGACGAAACAGCCGACCTGCTCGTCCTGGGTCAGCGGATTCATGATCGTGTTGAAGATCAGGAACACCAACGAGTACTCACCCACGACGTCGGGGCCCGCTGCGTCGGCCGTGGCCATGTCGCCTTCGGTCACCGGGATCTGGTCGGCCCGTACCTTGGCCCGCAGCTGCGTGATCATCGGCGCCGAGAGCTCGATCCCGACGACCGGCACCCCGGACTGCCACAGCGGCACCGCGACCCGGCCGGTGCCGATGGCGAACTCACAGGCCGGTCCACCGTCGGCCAGGGCCGCGAGCCGGGCGACGGTGGGCCCGACCACGGCATCGTCGAACATCTCCGCGCAGTCGTCGTCGTAGTTCCGTGCGATGGCCTCGTCCCAGATGTCCGCGGTGGTCATGGACGGCGAGCCTGCCCGGCCGAGGCACCGTGGTCCACCGGTTTTCACCGCTTCCCCGTGCTGCCACCCCACAGCGTTCAGCGCCCGGATGGGTCCACGCTCGTCGGCGGCTCGACAAGCCGTGGCAGCCGGTCGGTCCGCGCCGCCGACGCATCCCCGCCGTCGACCGGGCGAGCCGACGGGATCGACCCGCCGGCGGGTGACACCACCCGCAGCAGGCTCGTCTCGACCGCGGACCGGCCGACCGGGCGGAACGTGCCCGTCTCCAGGACCGACCGCAGTACCGGGCGGAAAGCCCCCGTCTCGGTGGCCGACCGGCCCACCGGCCGCAGACCACCCGTCGCCTCGGCGCCACCGCGGCGACCCGGCCGACCCGGATGGGCGCCGGAGTGCGGACCGAGCCTCTGGCCGGGGGCGTGTGGTCCCCGGCGGGCCGGTCCGACCCCGGGAGCCCCACGCCGCGGTCGCCACCGCGACACCAGCTCCACCGGCCCGGCCAACCCCGGAGCGGGCGGCCGGGTGTGCACCCGCTGGCGCACCGCCTCGTCGAGATCGCGCAGCACCCGGTGCACGGTGACCCGCACCGGCTCGGTCAGCTGCCACCCCTCCTCCGCCGGGTCGGCCCGCAGCGAGGCCAACTCGTCGATCCGGTCCCGGGCATCGCGCAGGGTGGCGAGGGTCGTCGCCACCACGGCCGCCCGGTCCGCCTCACCGTCGGTGCCCTCGGCCCGGGCCAGCGACCCGACCGCCGCGACCGTTACCGCCACGTCGGCGACCAGGGCGGCGAAGATCCGCCGCCGGTCCTCCCCGGCGGCCGGGTCGGGGTTCGGGTCGTCGCGGACGCCGTCCAGGATCGACCGGAACATGCTGCGCACCGCGATCGTGGTGTGCTCCAGCGCTTCGAGCTCGCCCCGCAGGTTGGCGCCCGTGTCCGGCACGCCCAACGCCCGCGGGTTCAACCGCCGACTGTCGGCCAGCTCCTGCAGGCCGGCGTCGATCTTCGGCAGCTGACGACTGAGTTCGCGGGCCGCCTCCATCCACCGCACCGCCTGCGCCTGCGTGATCGGGTCGCGCAGCTCCGCAGCGGCCCCGGCCAGCAACCGGGCCAGCTCACGGGCGAACCGGTCGACGGACTCGGCCGCCCGCCGCGGACGCACCGCCGGCGGCAGCACGACGTTGACCAGCACGCCCACCCCGGCGCCGACCAGGGTCTCGAAGATGCGGTCCGACGCCGCGGCCTCCGAACCACCCACCGCCAGCACCAGCATCGCGCTGATCGGCACCTCCAGGGCATGCGGTCCGAGCCGCAGCAGCTGACCCAGCATGATCGCCACGGCCAACAGCACACCCAGGCTCCACCAGGACAACCCCACGTAGGCCGAGAACCCGACCGCGACCAGCACGCCGAGGGTGACGCTGGCGATCCGTTGCAGCCCACTGGCCAGGATGTCCTTCAAGGTCACCTCGACCACCAGCAGAGCGGTCAGCGGCGCCAGGATCGGCACGGTCGACGGGAACACCGCCAGGGCGACGACGAAGGCGGCCACCGCGGCGCCGGACAACCGCAGGGCCCGACCGAAGGCCGCCGCACCCCGGACCCGCAACCGGGACCGGGTGTCCGCCAGCAGACGGCGCACCCGCGACTGCGGACGCGCCCCCGGCCCCCCTGGACCGACCTCGGACGTGAACACCTTTGCCATCCCTCCCGCGACCCGGCGCCGGGTCCACCCGGGCCGAGGAGACGGGCGGTGCCGGTCACCACCTCGCCGTCAACAGACGCCGGGGTACCGGTCGGGGATGCGCGGGACGACTGTGAGCTGGCTGTCCATCCGCGGCGGACGCCAGACGGTCACCGCGTCAGCGCAGGTAGGTGGTGGCCGTGCGGGCCGACAGCGCCTTGGCGAAGGCGATCGCGTCCCGCAGGGCCGACTCGCCCTCGGCGTCCGCGCTGATGCGCAGCGACAGGTCGTCGGCGGTGATGCTGCCCGTCATACCGTGGTCGGCCTCGCACTGCGGGTCGGCGCAGCCGGCCGGTTCCAGATCGACCCGGTTGACCGCCCCCCAGCCGATGGTCAGCGTCAATTCGCGCCCCAGCCGGCCCTTGCGGTACTTCTCCGGCCGGGAGACCACATGCGTCACCATCACGCTGCGCACGGCCGAGATGGGCACCGCCTCGCTGGTCACGATGCCGTGGGCCTCGTCGCCGTGTTCGGCGTCGCCGCCGTGGTCGTCGGCGTGGACGAAGATCAACCGGCTCGGCGTCAGGACGACCACCGACAGGTGCCGGCGGATGGTGTCGACGTCGAACGTCGTCTCCCCGTGCACCAGATGCGCTCCGACCTCCTCGTCGGCCAGGGCGATCTCCAGCGCATCGGCGACCAGTTCCGGGTAGTAACCGGAACTCTCGATCTTGTGCACCAGGTCGGTCGGCTGTCCCACAGGCATGTCCTCATGGTGGCAC
Source organism: Nakamurella flava (assembly GCF_005298075.1). Classification (NCBI taxonomy): domain Bacteria; kingdom Bacillati; phylum Actinomycetota; class Actinomycetes; order Nakamurellales; family Nakamurellaceae; genus Nakamurella; species Nakamurella flava. The sequence continues at coordinate 856,557 of NZ_SZZH01000003.1, read as the reverse complement.
CCGGGCGGGCCGGCTGACCAATCCGGCCGCCGATGGGGACAGCCTGCCGGGGATGGGGATGCCTCGGTGGGGTCGGTCGCCGACCCCACCGAATCCTGCGTGCCACGCGATCAGTCGCGCAGGCGAGCCCCCAGCCGCTCCCCCGCCACCGCGAGGGCGGCGTCGCGCACGGCCGTGGCGTCCGCCGCGGTGAGCGTGCGATCGGCCGCACGCACCTGCAGAGCGAAGGCCAGCGACTTCGTGCCGGCCGGCACCCGGTCGCCGGTGTACACGTCGAACAACCGCACCGATTCGAGCAGCTCACCGCCACCACCGCGCAGGGCATCCTGCACGTCCGCGGCGGCCGTCCCCACCGGGACCACGACGGCCAGGTCGAGGTTCACCGCCGGGTACGGCGAGATGCGCGGCGCGACCGCCGGCACCGGGTCGGGCAGGCCGTCGAGGTTCACCTCGAGGGCCACCGTGCGCGGGGGCAGACCCAACCGCTCGACCACCGAGGGGGCCAGCTCCCCGGCGAAACCGATCGGCCAGTCACCCACCCGGATGCTCGCGCAGCGACCCGGATGCCACGGCGTCTGCTCGGCCGGCACCACCCGCAGGCTCACCCCGGCCACCCGGCCGACCCGTCGGGCCAGCTCGATGGCGTCGGCCCACCCGGCCGGACGACCCGCGCCCCACCATCCCGGCCGCTCCTGCGACCCCGGACCGGCCAGCAGCGCGGCCAGGTGCAGCGGCTGCTGCGGCAATGCGGCATCCAGCACGGCCAGCTCGGCGTCGCTCGGCCGCGCGTCGACCGTCGGCTTGCCCGGGGTCGGCGGGTTGGCCTTGGGCAGGAAGACCGAGCCGATCTCGTACAGCGCGAGATCCCGGGCGCCCCGGGACAGGTTCCGCTGGGCCGTCTCGACCAGGCCGGGCAGCAGACTGGTCCGCAGCTGCGGCTTCTCCGCGTCCAGCGGGTTGGCCAGGGTGACCGCGCGCCGACGCACGTCGTCGCCGCCGAATCCGAGGGCATCGAGCTCGGCGACGCCGACGAACGGGAACGACAGCACCTCGATCAGCCCGGCCGACGCCAGGTCGGCGGCGATGGCCCGGGTGCGCCGCTGGGTCGGCGTGAGACCGGTCCCGGCGGGCGCCACCGGCAGCACCGAGGTGATGGTGTCGTAGCCCTCCAGCCGCGCCACCTCCTCGACCAGGTCGGCCGGCCGGGTCAGGTCGGGCCGCCAGGACGGCGGGGTCACCAGGACGGCGCCGTCCTGGCCGGAGCCGGACACCGTCGCACCGACCTGCTCCAGCCGGCGCACCACGGTGGCCCGGTCGTACGGCCGGCCGGCCAGCCGCTCCGGCTCGGACAGCGGCAGCGTGATGGTCACCGGTGTGAACGGCTCGCCCTGGACGTCCGAGCGCCCGACGATCTCGCCGCCGCCGTAGGTGACGAGCAGATCCGCGGCCAACTCGGTGGCCGCCGCCGGGATGGCGGGGTCGACGGCCCGCTCGAACCGGCGGGAGGCCTCGCTGGGCAGCCGGTGCCGGCGCAGGGACCGGGCGATGGTCGGCGGATCCCAGGTCGCCCCCTCGAGGAGGACGTTCTCGGTGCCGTCGCCGATCTCGGTCGACGCGCCGCCCATGATGCCGGCCAGCGAGATCGGCCCCGACTCGTCGGCGACCACCAGGTCGCCGTCCGGCCCGGCGGCCAGCTTCCGGGTCGCCCCGTCCAGGGTGGTCAGCGTCTCCCCCGCGACCGCACGCCGGACCTCGATGGCCCCGGACAGCGTGTCGGCGTCGAAGGCGTGCAGGGGCTGACCGAGATGGACCATGACGTAGTTGGTGACGTCGACGGCCAGCGAGATCGACCGGATCCCCGCGGCGGCCAGCCGGCGCCGCAACCAGAACGGGGACGGCGCCGTGGGATCCACCCCGGCGACCCGCACGGTGGCGAACCGTCGGCAGCCGACCGGGTCGGCCAGGGTCACCGGCCAGCCCGGCTGCGCGCGGTCGGGCAGCACCCGCGCCGCGGGGTCGGTGAACGGCACGTCCCAGGCCGCGGCCAGATCACGGGCCAGACCCCGAACCGACAGCGCGTAGCCGCGATCGGGGGTGATGGCCAACTCGATGACCGTGTCCTCGGCCCCGATCAGGGGCCGTGCGTCCGTGCCGATCTGATCGGCCGGGGTGTCCCGGTCGAGCACCAGGATCCCGTCGTGCTCGGTGCCGATGCCCAGCTCGCGGACCGAGCAGATCATGCCGTCGGAGATCCGGCCGTACGTCTTGCGGGTGGCGATGGCGAAGTCACCGGGCAGCACCGCGCCCGGCAGGGCCACCACGACGGTGTCGCCCTCGACGAAGTTGCGGGCGCCGCAGATGATCCCGCGCGGCTCGTCTGAGCCGTCCGGTCCGTTGCCCGGGCCGACGTCGACCGTGCAGAAGCGGATCGGCTTCTTCAGACCGGTGAGCTCCTCGATGGTCAGCACCCGGCCCAGGACCAGCGGGCCGGTGGTCGGCGGCACGGTGTGCACCGCCTCCACCTCCTGCCCGACCTGGACCAGGGTGTCGGCCACCTGATCGACCGTGGTGCCGGCGGGCAGCGGGAGGACGTCGGCCAACCAGGCCAGGGACAGCCGCACGGCTCAGACCTCCGTTCCGAAAGCGGTGGTGAAGCGGACGTCGCCCTCGACGAGGTCACGCATGTCGGGGATCTCGTTGCGGAACTGCAGGGTCCGCTCGATGCCCATGCCGAACGCGAACCCGGTCCACTCCTGCGGATCCAGGCCGCAGGCGACGAGCACGTTCGGATCGACCATGCCGCAGCCGCCCCATTCGACCCAACCGGCGCCGCCCTTCTTCTGCGGGAACCACACGTCCAGCTCGGCACTGGGCTCGGTGAACGGGAAGAACGAGGGACGAAGCCGGATCGTCGACTCCGGCCCGAACATCGCCCGGGCGAAATGCTCCAGCGCGCCCTTCAGGTGGGCCATCGTCAGGTGCCGGTCGATGGCCAGCCCCTCGACCTGGTGGAACACCGGGGTGTGGGTCGCGTCCAGCTCGTCCGACCGGTAGACCCGACCCGGGCAGACCACGTAGATCGGCGGCTCGCGGCGCAGCATCGACCGGATCTGCACCGGCGAGGTGTGGGTGCGCAGCACCATCCCGTCGCCGGGACGGCCGGCGGAGTCGGCGATGTAGAACGAGTCCTGCATCTCCCGGGCCGGATGGTTCTCCGGGAAGTTCAGGGCGTCGAAGTTGTACCACTGCGACTCGAGTTCGGGCCCCTCGGCGACCTCCCAGCCCATGGCCACGAAGACGTCCTCGATGCGGGACATCACCGTCGAGATGGGGTGCCGGGCGCCGACCGGCTGCCGGTCGTAGGGCACCGTGACGTCCACCGTCTCCTCGACGAGGATGCGGGCCTCACGCTCGGCCGTCAGCGCCGCCTCGCGAGCGGTGATCGCCTCGGTGACCCGGCGCCGGGCCTGCCCGATGGCCTTGCCGGCCGCCGCCTTCCGGGACTTGTCCAGGCCGGCGATCGCGCGGTTGGCCAGGGCCAGCGGGCTCTGGTCACCGGCGTGCGCCAGCCGGACCTGCTTGAGTTCGTCCAGGCCGGACGCGGCGGCGACCGCCCGTTCCGCGTTGTCGGCGGCCCGGGCGAGGGCCGCCTCGTCGGTCGGGTCGACCGTCGGCGTGACGGCGGGGGTTCCAGCGGGGTTCTGGGGTGACGCGGGGGTCGACATCAGTGCCTTCCGAAGGCGGTCAGGGCCACCCGGGAGTCTAGAGAACGTCCCCGACGGTGCCGACCGGTTTCCCGCCGCCCCTGCGGACGGGGACGGCGTCCGCCGTCCGTCGTCCGAAGGGCTGGGCTCCGGTCCGTCGCCGGGCCGGGCCCGCATCCGGCTGGGTACGGTGCGGCCATGTCGCTTCTCGATCGTCTCGGCCAGTTCGCGCGGTCGGCCCTGCAGACCGTCACCGCCCTGACCCCCACCAAGCCGGCCGAACGCCGCCCCGCGCCGTCGGGTGCGCGGACACCGGCCACCCCCGGGCGCCGGCCGGCCCCGTCCGCGGCGACCGGGGAGACCGAGTCCCCCGGTCGGAGCGGACCGGCCGCGACGGTGGAGATCGACCCGCGGCGGATCGGCGCGGTGCGGATGAGCTACAACCCGGTCGTCGACGGCGACCCCGACCCGGGTGAGGTCATCTGGACCTGGGTGCCGTTCGAGGAACGCGACGGCCGCGGCAAGGACCGCCCGGTGCTGGTGGTGGCGGCCGAGGCCAAGGGCACGGTGCTGGCCGTGCAGCTGACCAGCAAGGACCACGGCGGCGAGCGGGACTTCGTGCCCGTCGGGACCGGCCGCTGGGATTCCCAGGGCCGGCCGTCCTGGGTCAATCTGGACCGGGTCTTCCGGGTGCACCCGGGCGGGATGCGCCGCGAGGCCTGCGCGCTGCCCGGCGACCGGTTCGTCAAGGTCGCCGTCGCGCTGCAGCGGGAGTACGGCTGGTCCGCCGGGAAATGACGAACGCCGCCAGGACGGTCGGTCCTGACGGCGTTCGGTTCCCGCTCCGCGCGGGTGACGCGGGGCGGGCGATCAGGCGGTGGCCGGTACCCGGTCGGTCCGCTCCGGACGAGCGGCCGAGTCGGAGTCGTCCGGCAGGCCGTCACCGTTCGGGCCGTTGTAGACGGCCTCGTCGAGCAGCCCGTTCCGCTTGGCCACGATGACGGGCACCAGGGCCTGACCGGCCACGTTGGTGGCGGTCCGCATCATGTCCAGGATCGGGTCGATGGCCAGCAGCAGACCGACGCCGGCCAGCGGCAGACCCAGGGTGGACAGGGTCAGGGTGAGCATCACGACCGCGCCGGTCAGCCCGGCGGTGGCCGCCGAACCGACGACGGACACGAACGCGATCAGTAGGTAGTCGGTGATCGAGAGGTCGATGCCGAAGACCTGCGCGACGAAGATCGCGGCCAGCGCCGGGTAGATCGCCGCGCATCCGTCCATCTTGGTCGTGGCGCCCAGCGGCACCGAGAAGCTCGCGTAGTCCAGCGGGACGCCCAGGTTGCGGGTCGTCACCTGCTGGGTGACCGGCATGGTGCCCACCGACGAGCGGGAGACGAACGCCAGCGTGATCGCCGGCCAGGCCCCGGCCAGGAACTTGCGCGCCGAGAGGCCGTGCACCTTGAGCAGCACCGGGTAGAGCACGAACAGCACGATCAGGCAGCCCACGTACACGTCGACCGTGAACACGGCCAGCGGACCGAGCAGGTCCCAGCCGTAGTGCGAGACGGCGTAGCCGATGAGCGCACCGGAACCGATCGGGGCGAGCCGGATGATCCACCACAACACGGTCTGCACGATCGACAGACCGGACTCGGCCAGCGCCAGCACCGGCTTCGCCTTCGCGCCGGCCTTGAGAGCGGCCGCACCCAGGACGATGCCGATGACGACCAGCTGCAGGACGTTGAACGAGACCGAGGTGGTCGCGCTGATCGCGTTGCCGCTCTGGGTCGCGGTGGTCGAGGCCTGCAGGCCCAGGAAGTTGGCCGGGACCAGACCGGACAGGAAATCGGTCCACCCGCCGCTACGGCCCGAGTAGGACGCCGCGTCGGCCGCCAGGCCGGTGCCGCGCCCGGGGTTGGTGATCAGGCCGATGGTGATGCCGATGATCACCGAGATCAGGGCGGTGATGGCGAACCAGATCACCGTCTGCACGGCCAGCCGGGCCGCGTTGGCCACCGCGCCGAGCCGGGAGATCGAGACGATCAGAGCCAGCAGGATCAGCGGGACGACCGTCGCCTTCAGCAGGGTCACGAAGATCGAGCCGACCTGATTCAGCGTGCCGTCCAGCCAGCCGAGGCCGAACACCCGGGCCGCGAAGCCCAAACCGGCCCCGACGACCAGACCGATCAGGGTCTGCGCCCAGAACGGGACCTTCCGTCGGGCCCTGGGCGCCCGGGCGGGCACGGTCGCGTCCGTACCTCCCGCGCCGCCGTTCGAGCCCGCAATTGCCGCGTTCGACATGACGCGTCCACCTCCACCGAAAATGTGTGTCCGGTGTGGTCAACCCCTGAGCGCCGCGAACGATTCCGACGGTGACCGGGTAGTGACGGTGAGAGCCGTCACCACCCGGGTCAGGCGTCGACGCCGGCCGCCCGCTGAGCGGTGGCGCTCGCGTACAGGCACACCGCGGCAGCGGTGGCCAGATTGAGCGACTCGGCCCGGCCGTAGATCGGCACCCGGACCGCCGCGTCGGCCGCGGTGACGACCGCCGCCGGCAACCCGTGAGCCTCGCTGCCGAACAGCCAGGCGGTCGGCAGCTCGAGCAGGCCCTGGGCACTGGCGGTGGGCAGGTCGAGCTCGGCCGTGCCCGTGGTGGCCAGTACGGAGACACCGGCCTCGTGCAGGGCCTTGATGGCCTCGGCCCGATCGCGGACCCGGACCACCGGCAGATGGAACAGACTGCCGGTGGTGGCCCGGACGGTCTTCGGGTTGAACGGGTCGACCGCATCCCCGGCGACCAGCACCCCATCGGCCCCGGCGGCGTCGGCCAACCGGATGATCGTGCCCAGGTTGCCCGGGTCGTTGGTCTCCACGCAGACCGCCAGCAACCGCGGCGAGGACGCCAGCAGCTCGTCCGGATCGGTCTCCGGCAGCGCGCACCGGGCGACCAGCCCCTGCGGGGCGACCGTGTCCGACAGCGCAGCCGCGGCCCGCTCGGTCACCTGGGTGACCTCGACGCCGGCGGCGAACGCCGACCGCACCAGGTCCACGTGTCGCGCGGCCGCGGCCTCGGTGACGAACAGTTCCAGCACGGTGCCCGGCCGATCCCGCTCGGCGGCGATCGCCTCGGTGACCGGACCCGCCCCCTCGGCCAGGAACTGGCCGGCCTCGGTCCGACGGGGACGCCGCAGCAGCTTGTGAGCGGCGACGATGCGGCTGGACCGCTCCGTCAGCACACCGTCCGGTGCTTCCTCGGACTCGACCGGCGCGGCGCGCCCGGCGCCGGTCGGCCGGGTGCCGCGGTTCTCGGAACGGTCCCCCCGGGTAACGGACGACCGCCCGACCGACGAGGTGTCGGTCGGGCGGTCGGCGGTACGACGGGACCGCGGGGACGGGTTCAGGCCGCGTCCGCGCTGTCGGTGCCGGCGTCAGCCGGGAGCGCCTCGCGGGCGACGACGACCAGGGCGGCGAACGCCGCGGGATCGTAGACGGCCAGCTCGGCCAGGATCTTGCGGTCCACCTCGACGCCGGCGGCCTTGAGGCCCTGGACGAAGCGGTTGTAGGTGATGCCGTTGGAACGGGCCGCCGCGTTGATACGGGTGATCCACAGCTGGCGGAAGTCGTTCTTGCGCTTGCGGCGGTCGTTGTACGCGTACGTCAACGAGTGGAGCGACTGCTCCTTCGCCTTGCGGTACAGGCGCGAGCGCTGCCCGCGGTAACCGCTCGCCTGCTCGAGGATCGCGCGACGCTTCTTCTGGGCGTTGACTGCCCGCTTCACTCTGGCCATCGGAGGACCTGGCTTTCTCTATCGCCCGAGGCGTGGTTCGGCGCTCGGGTCAGTGGTTCGGGACGGGGGGTCAGATGCCCAGGAGGCGCTTGATGCGGGGAGCGTCCGGAGCCGCGATCTCGCCGCCCTTGCCCATGCGTCGCGTCATCTTGGAGGTCTTCTTCTCCAGGTTGTGGCGCTTGCCGGAGCCGTCGTGACGCAGCTTTCCGCTACCGGTGACCTTGATCCGCTTCTTGGTCCCGGAGTGGGTCTTCATCTTGGGCATCTGTTCCTCAATCCATCTGCAATTCGTGGTGCGGGACGTCTGTGGGGCGTCCGGACATGCCTCAACCGGCCGGGACGGGTGGACCCGACCGATCGGAGCGGAACGTCAGGACGTGGACGTGGTGGTCTCGACCGGGGTGGGCCGAGCCGTCTTCGCCTGCTTGTGCGGGGCCAGGACCATGATCATGTTGCGGCCGTCCTGCTTGGGCGCGCTTTCGATGACGCCGAGATCGGCGACGTCGGTCGCGAGCCGCTGCAGCAACCGGAACCCGAGTTCGGGACGGGACTGCTCGCGGCCACGGAACATGATGGTGACCTTGACCTTGTCCCCGGCCTTGAGGAATCGCACGACGTGACCCTTCTTGGTCTCGTAGTCGTGCGAGTCGATCTTCGGCCGGAGTTTCATCTCCTTGATGACCGTCAGGACCTGGTTCCGACGAGCCTCACGGGCCTTCTGCGCGCTCTCGTACTTGAACTTGCCGTAGTCCATGAGCTTGCAGACCGGGGGGCGGGCGTCCGGGGCCACCTCGACGAGATCGAGGTCGGCATCCTGGGCGCGTCGCAGAGCATCGCCGATGCTGACGATGCCGATCTGCTCGCCTTCGGCTCCGACGAGACGAATCTCCGGAACGCGGATCCTGTCGTTGATACGTGGTTCGACGCTGATCGAATCCTCCTGGGGCTGGGGTCATCGGGTGGTACTGGTTGGTGCTGGTCGTCCCGGGTGGGCCGGCCTGGCGCGGCCCGCTCGGGCCGCCGCGACCGGTGGAACAACACAAAAGGCCCCGCGTGAGAACACGCGGAGCCCGAAGAACGCGAACGGCCAGACAGTGGGCATGCCACGATCTGCTGCACCCGCCCGAAGACGGGTGGACCGGTACCCGACCGCCGGAGGCAGTGCGGGTGGGAGTCGGGCTCCACTTGTTCCCTCGCGCGAACGAGGGTGGTCGCATCTGACAGAGTACACGGCGATGACTACTCCACCCAGCCACGCCCCTGACAGTGACCCGACGAGCGACCCGGCCCACGTCGACGAGCTCACCCCGGACGCCCGCGACCTGGTCGACATCCCCGCCGGTGAGGTGATCTCCCGCGCCGCCGTCCTGCTGATGAGCGCGGCGGCCGAGCAGCTCGGTCTGGCCGCCGACGACCCGCAGGCCCCGCCGCACCGCGACCTCGACCAGGCCCGGACGCTCATCACGGCCCTCGCCGGCCTGGTCAACGCATCGGCGCCCGACCTGGGCCCGCACGCCGCGGCGTTCCGCGACGGCCTGTCGGCCCTGCAGGCGGCGTTCCGGGAGTACTCGGTGCACCCGGACGAACCCGGGCACGGACCGGGCGAACGCCCGGCCCGCCACCACTGACCGTCAACGCCCGCCGCGCCGCCCCCGGCCCTTGCCACCCTTCTCGGCCAGCCGGCGGTCGATGATCTCCAACCGGCCCAGCGGCCGGTCCGGGTCCTCGACCACCGGTGGCGGCGCGCCCGCGGGTCGCACCATCGGCGCCGGCCCGAAGCGGGCGTGCAGGTCCCGCAGCTCGTTCATCGCGCGGACCGCCCGGCCCCGGTCCATCGCCTGGACAGCCAGGACCGGCGTCGCTTCGTCGTCGGGCAGGAGCAGCTGCGCCCACGGTGACCCCGGCGGGAACCTGATCCGCTGCACCAACGGCCAGGGGTAGAACTTCTCCCCCGCGATGTTGCGGACGGCCACGCCCGTCTCGTAGACCCGCAACCGGGGCAGGGCCGCCGTCATCATCGCCGCGGCCATCAGCGCGCCGACGCCGATGATGCCGACCTGGTCGAACGTCCGGAAGGTGATGCCGGCATCGCCGGACGCCTTCAGCAGGATCCCGACCACCACCGCGGTGGCCAGCGTGACGAACGCCGCGGCACCGGCGATCCAGACCATGCGGCGGGGACGCACCTGCAGCAGGACCGCGCCCCGGTCCCGGGGCCGCCACTCGTCCGGCGCCATCGGCCGCGGGTCGGGGCCGGTCACCTCCCGAACCCCAGTCGGCCCACCGTGCCTCGAAGCTCACGGAGCACCAGCGCGGTCTGCAGGGCCGCGACCATCGACTCGGCCCCCTTGTCCTCGGTGGCGCCCGGCCCACCGGCCCGGGCGATCGCCTGCTCGACGGTGTTGCAGGTCAGCACGCCGTTGCCGACGGCGATGCCCGCGTCCAACGACACCCGGGTCAGCCCCGAGTTGGCCGCCTCGCAGACGTAGTCGAAATGGGCGGTCTCGCCCTTGAGCACCACGCCGAGAGCGACCACCGCCTCGTGGCCGGCGGCCAGCGCCTGGGCGACCACCGGCAGCTCCATCGCCCCGGGCACCCGGACCACCGTCGGGGTCGAGGCACCGGCCTCGGTCGCCGCCCACACGGCCCGGTCCAACAGCTGGTCGGTGATCTCCGAATGCCACTGCGTCAGCACCACGCCGACCCGCATCCCCGCGGCCGACGGGACCTCCACGACCGGGCGTCCCGATGTCGCCATCAGTTCGTCACCCCGTCCGGGGTCGCCAGATGCTCACTCATGCCCGAGTCCGTCCAGTTCATGGCCCATCCGATCTCGTTTGGTGGTCAGGTAACGCACGTTCTCCGGGTTGGCCGCCAGGGGCAGGGCGACCCGGCCGATCACGCGCAGACCGTAGCCTTCCATCCCGGCCCGCTTGGCCGGGTTGTTGGTCAGCAGACGCATCGACCGGATGCCCAGATCGGCCAGCACCTGGGCGCCGGTGCCGTACTCGCGGGAGTCGGCCGGCAGGCCCAGGGCGAGGTTGGCGTCGACCGTGTCGGCGCCGGCGTCCTGCAGTTCGTAGGCCCGCAGCTTCTCGAGCAGGCCGATCCCGCGGCCCTCGTGCCCGCGGACGTAGAGCACGACCCCCCGCCCCTCCCGGGCGACCGCGTCCAGCGCCGCCTGCAGCTGGGGGCCGCAGTCGCAGCGCAGGGACGCCAGCGCGTCGCCGGTCAGGCATTCCGAATGCACCCGGACCAGGACGTCCTCGCCGTCCCCCAGGTCCCCGGTCACCAGGGCGATGAGCTCCTGGCCGGTGACCGTGCTGACGTAGCCGACGGCCCGGAACTCCCCCTGCGGGATGGGCAACCGGGCCGTCGCCACATGCCGCACCTGCGTCTCGGTGCGGCGGCGGTAGGCGATGAGATCGGCGATGGTGATCAGGGCGAGCCGGTGACGGCGGGCGAAGTGGCGCAGGTCCGCGAGCCGGGCCACCTCGCCGTCGTCGGTGACGACCTGGGCCAGCACCCCGGCCGCGGCGCGGCCGGCCAGCCCGGCGAGGTCGACCGACGCCTCGGTGTGACCGGGACGGACCAGCACGCCGCCCTCCCGGGACCGCAGCGGGAAGACATGGCCGGGCCGTCGCAGCTGGTCGGCGGTGGCAGCCGGATCGGCCAGCACCGCGATGGTGCGCGCCCGGGCCTGGGCCGACGCCCCACGGGACCCCGCATCGACGGCGTCCACGCTGACGGTGAACGCGCTGTCCGCGCCCTCCGGAGTCTGGTGGAGCATCGGCGGGAGTCCGAGCCGGTCGCAGGCCTCACCGGGCAGGGCGACGCAGAGCACGCCGGTCGTGTACCGCACCGCGAAGGCGACCAGCTCGGCCGCGGCGCCGTCCGCGGCGAACACCAGCTCACCCGGGTTCTCCGGGTCGGCGTCGTCGACCACGACGACCGCGCGGCCGGCGGCGATCTCGGCGACGGCCGTGTCGATGGTGTCGAACCCGGCGCCGGTCACCGTCCGGCGCTCCCACTGCCGGTCCTCGGGGCTCTCGTCCGGGAAGATCCCGGCGCGCTGGAACACCTCTGTCACGCCGGCCGTCCCGGTCCGGTCGAGGCGTCGATGCCGGCCGCCGGGTCGATGGCGGCCGGCACCCGGGCCCCGAGCAACCGCTCGACGTACTTGGCCACCACGTCCACCTCGATGTTCACCCGGTCGCCCGGGACCCGGGCGCCGATCGTGGTCGCCGTGCGGGTCTCCGGGATGACGCCGATGGTGAACTCGGCTCCCTCCGGGGTGTCGACGACCTCGATGACGGTCAACGAGATGCCGTCCACGGCCACCGCGCCCTTGCCGGCCAGGTAGCGGGCCAGGTCGGGGCCGACGGCGATCCGGACGTCGTTCCAGGCCTCGTGCGGGACGACCGCCACGATGGTGCCGGTGCCGTCGACGTGGCCCTGGACGATGTGCCCGCCCAGCCGTGTCCCCGCGGTCACCGACCGCTCGAGGTTGACCGGGTCGCCCGGCCGACGGTCACCGATCGTGGACCGCGACAACGTCTCGGCCATCACGTCGACGGAGAACGTGTCGGTGCCGCGGTCGACCACGGTCAGACAGACCCCGTCCACCGCGATGGAGTCGCCGTGGCCCGCATCGGAGGTCACCTGGGGACCACGCACGGTGATGCGGGCGGACCCTTCCGGTCGTCCGACTGCGGGGGCCGACCCCTGGTCCGATGCGCGGCGGATCTCGACGATCTCGCCGAGTTCCTCGACGATCCCGGTGAACACCTGAATGCCTCCTACTGACGTCCTGTGCCGGCGCTCGACGGACGCCGGAAGACGGCGGCGCGACCTGCCGGACATCCATCCTGCCTCGCGCCGGGCACCGGTGACGACCGGCCCGATCACCAACGGGTCGCGCGGCAGGCCTCAGTCGCCATCGGGACGCCCGGATCCTGGCGCTGCGTCGGCCGGCGAGGGGGCGAACCTGGGTCGAGAACTCCCCGGTACCCACGTCTTGACATTCGCAAGTGCAGCTATCCAATATTGGAGAGCAGCACTATCCAAATGTGCCGACCCGCCGAGGAGACCCCATGTCCGACCGCACCGACCCGACCCGGCCCGTGACGACCGGCCGGGGTCGCGCCCGCCTCGGCCGCTTCACCCACGCCCCCCTCGACCCCGCCGACGGCGAACTCGTCGTCTTCCTCATCGGCATGACCGTGCAGCGCTGGTGGCGACCCGACCTGTGGCTGCGGACGATGAGCCGGATGGGCCCGATGCTGGCCGAGCTCTCCCGGGACCCCGACAGCGGTCTGGCCGGCTTCCGCACCGGTCTGGGCGCGCGCGGACCGTTCCTCGTCCAGTACTGGACCTCGATCGACAAGCTGTACGCCTATGCCTCCGACACCACCGCCCGGCACCGCCCGGCCTGGGCCGAGTTCAACCGCAGGGTGCGTGAGCACCCCGACGCCGTCGGCGTCTGGCACGAGACGTACACGGTGGCCCGCGCCGAATCGGTCTACGTGGCGACCCCACCGGCCGGTCTGGCCGCCGCCACCGGGGTGGTGCCCATCGGCACGGCGCGCACGGCGGGCCTGGACCGCGCCCGGGACCGGCTGGCCCGGTCGTCGTCCGTCCCGTCCGGACCGACGCCCGGTGCGCCGACCGCAGCCGTCTAACGACCGGCGGCGTCCGCCGCCAACTGCCGCAACCGGGCGATCGCCGCGGCCGGGTCCTCGGTCGAGTAGACGGCCGAACCGGCCACGAAACAGTCGGCCCCGGCCTCCGCGGCCTGACCGATGGTGTCGGCGTTGATGCCACCGTCCACCTGGACCACCACGGTTAGGTGGCCGGTGTCGACCAGCCGCCGGGCCTGCCGCACCTTGGCCATCGTCTCCGGCATGAACGACTGCCCGCCGAATCCCGGCTCGACCGTCATCACCAGCAACGTGTCGAAATGGGCCAGCGCGTCGGACCAGTCGTCCAGCGACGTCCCCGGCTTGAGCGACAGACCCGCCTTGCCCCCGGCCGCGCGGATGTCCGCGGCCGTCCGGATGGGATCACGGACGGCCTCGGCGTGCACGGTGACGTTGTAGGCCCCGGCCTCGGCGTACCCGACCGCCCACCGGTCCGGGTCCTCGATCATCAGGTGGCAGTCCAGCGGGATGTCGGTGGCCGCCCGCAACGCCTGCACCACCGGCAGGCCCAGGGTCAGGTTGGGCACGAAGTGGTTGTCCATGACGTCGACGTGCAACCAGTCGGCATCCGAGACCCGGGCGGCCTCGTCGGCCAGCCGGGCGAAATCGGCGGACAGGATGCTGGGCGCGATCATCGGGTGCACGGCCCGACCCTAACGAAATCGTCCGGATCCCGCGGACGCCCCTCCCGCCCGCACCCGGGCCACCGTCAGCGGCGACGCAGTAGGGCGAGGAACATCGCATCCGTCCCGTGCCGGTGCGGCCAGAGCTGCACCGTCGGGCCGTCGCCGAGATCGGGTACCCCGGGCAGATACGGACGGGCGTCGACGAGTTCGAGGCCCGCCGGCGCGCGCTCGGTCACCCCGACCGTCTCGCTCAGGTGCGGCGAGCAGGTCACGTATGCGACGAGCCCGCCCGGCCGCACCATCCGCGCCGCGGCGGCCAGCAGTTCCCGTTGCAACCGCACCAGGTCGCCCACGTCGGCCGGCTGCCGTCGCCAACGGGCCTCCGGGCGACGCCGCAACGCGCCCAGGCCGGTGCACGGGGCGTCGAGCAGCACCCGGTCGAACGAACCCTCCGGCAGCCCCGGATCACGGCCGTCGGCGGTGTGCACGGTGACCGGCAGACCCCGGGTGGTCCGGCGGACCAGGTCGGCCCGGTGCGGGGTGATCTCGATGGCGTCCAGGGTCGCTCCCCGCTCGGCCGCGATCGCCGCCAGCAGGGCGGCCTTGCCGCCGGGCCCGGCGGCCAGGTCGAGCCAGCGGGTGTCCGGACCGTCCACCGGCGCCGTGGCCAGGGCCAGGGCCACCAGCTGCGAGCCCTCGTCCTGGACGGCCGCCCGGCCGTCGGCGATGGCCGCCATCCCGCCCGGATTGCCGCCCCCGGAGTAGACGCCGTAGGGCGAGAACCGGGCGGGCACCCCACCGGCCATGTCGGCCAGCTCGTCCCGGTCGATCAACCCGGGGCGCGCCACGAGGTGGGTGAGCGGCGGGGCGTCGTCGGCGGCCAGCGCGGCCTCGAGCTCGGTGTCCGGGCGGCCCGCCGACCCGGTGGCCAGCGCGTCGGCGAACGCCGAGACGATCCACCGCGGATGGGCCCACCGCAGGGCCAGCACGGCCAGCGGGTCCGTCCCCGGCGGGGTCAACCGGGCGATCCACCCGTCGATGTCGTGTTCGGTGATCCGCCGCAGCACCGCGTTGACGTAGCCGGCCGCGCCCGGACGGGGGCCGGCGCGGACCAGGTCGACGGTCGCCGAGACCGCGGCGTGTGGGGGGATCCGGGTGTGCAGCAGCTGATAGCCGCCCAGTCGCAGGGCGTCGACCACCACCCCGTCCAGCTCGGCGTGCGAACGGTTGCCGCAGGTCGACGCGATCGCGTCCAGCTGACCGAGCGCCCGGCAGGTGCCGTACGTCAGCTCGGTGGCCAGGGCGGCGTCCCGACCGGTGATACCGCGTTCGCGCAGCAGCACCGGCAGCACCAGGTTCGCGTACGCGGCGTCCTCGCGGACGGCCCGCAGGACGTCGAGCGCGACCTGCCGGGCCGGGTCTTCGGCCGGTGGGCGGCTGGGCGCGGGGCGCCGGGTCGGCCCCGAGGTGCCCCGGTCACGCCCACCCGGCGGGTACGACGGCCGCGACCGGCGGTCCCCCCGTCCGCCGCGGTGGCCACCGGAGGGGTGCTGGTCGGCCGGGGTCACGAAGTCTCCTCGATGCTGGTGGTCAGGCGGGTGCCGGCGGCCGGACGGACGCCACGGGCCCAGTCGGCCGCGGCCATCGGCTTGCGGCCCGGCGGGGTGACGGTGCCCAGCCGGACCGGGAACGTCCCTGTGCCCACCAGGACCTCCCGTTTGCCGGCCACCACTTCTCCGGGGGCCGGCGCGGGACCGTCGTGGTCGGCTGCGACCGGCTCGACCGGGCCCAGGGCCAGGCGCCCCCAGGGCGACCCGGTCCAGGCCCCCGGCTCGGGGGTCACCGCGCGGATCCGGCGGTCCACCGCCGCGGCCGGCGCGGTCCAGTCGACCCGGGCGTCCCCGGGGGTGATCTTGGGAGCCAGCGTGACCCCGTCCGCCGGCTGCGGCCGGGCCTGCAGCGATCCGTCGGCCAGCCCGTCCATGGTGGCCACCAGCAAATCCGCACCCGTCTCGGCCAACCGGCCCAGTAGCGCGCCGGCGGTGTCCCGCGGATCGATCCGTTCGGTCACCACTCCGTACACCGGCCCGGTGTCCAGACCGCGTTCCAGGCGGAACGTGCTGGCCCCGGTGACGTCGTCACCGGCCCGGATGGCGGCCTGCACCGGGGCGGCCCCCCGCCAGGCGGGCAGCAGGGAGAAGTGCAGGTTGACCCAGCCGAGACGGGGCAGATCGAGCAGTGCGGGAGGGACCAGGTTGCCGTAGGCGACGACGGCCACCGCATCCGGGGCGAGGTCGGCCAGCCGGTCGGCCAGTTCCGGGTCGCGGGCGGACGCCGGGCGAAGGATCTCCACGCCGGCCGCCTCGGCCGCGACCGCCACGGGCGACGGGTACAGCCCCCGTCCGCGACCGCGGCGGGCGTCCGGGCGGGTGATGACCGCAACCACCTCGTGATCCGACCGCAGCAGCGCGGACAGCGAGGGCACGGCCGGCTCCGGGGTGCCGGCGAAGACGATGCGCAGGACCGTTCCTTCCCTGGGTGGACGCCGGATCGACCGGCCGTACCAGCGTAAACGAGCGCCCCGACGGCCGGCCCGGTCTCCGGCGGCCTGCGGATCAGAACAGGGCGGTCGGATCGACCTGGACCCGGACGCTGCCGGCGTCCTTCCGGGCCGACCGGGCCACCACGAGGGCGCGGACGGCGGCGAGCATCGTCCGACGATCCCGGGGCCCGGCCCGCAACAAGGTGCGAACCCGCGGTTCGAGCGGACCCGTGGGCGCGCCGGACGCCCCGGCCGTCCGGGACGGTGGGGGCGGTTCCAGATCCACCGGCCCGAGGACCTCCACCCCGTCCGGCGGTTCCCACCCGTCCAGCAGCGTCGCCATCACCGGTTCGGTCGCGTCCAGCGAGACCATCGCCGACACCGGGGGGAATCCCAGCTCGCGTCGAGCGGCCAGTTCCGCCGCGGCGGCGCCCACCGCGTCCCAGCGGATCAACGCCTGCACCGTCGGCGTCCCCACGTCGGCCCCGACGACGACCCGGCCCCCTTCGCCGACCGGCCGGACCAGCGCGGCGGCCGCCATCCACCGGCGCAGGGTCTCCTCACCGGCGCGCAGATCAGGACGCCCGAGCAGCGCCCAGCCGTCCAGCAGCAGCGCCGCGCCGTAACCGCCGTCGGCGACCGGTTCGGCGCCGGGAGTGGCGATGACCACAGCGGGACGGCCGTCCACCCGGTCCCGGACGTGCGGGGCCGCCGACGTGATCACCGGCACCGCCGGGAACGCCCGACCGAACTCCTCAGCCGTCCGGCCCGACCCGACGGTCACCGCCCGCAGCTCCGGACTGCCGCACGCCGCGCACACCACATGGGCGTCGGGAACCCCGCACCACCGGCAGGTCGGGGGGCCGCCGCGGTCGGGTTGCCCGAGCGGGCCGGCGCAGCGCCGACAGGACGACGGGCGCCGGCAGCGCCCGCACGCCAGCGCCGGCCGATAGCCGCGCCGCGGCACCTGCACCAGGACCGGCGCCCCGGCCGTCAACGCCGACCGGGCCGCCGCGAAGGCGGTCGGAGACAGCCGGGCGTGGGCCGCGCCGGAATCCGCGCCCGGCCCCCACCCGTCGGCCGCCGCCTCGATCCGGGGCGCGGCGACGCGCACCCGTTCCCGGGCCGCCGTGATGGGGTGGGCCCAGCCGGACTCGACCAGCAGCTGCGCCTCGGCCGTCCGGGCGAAGCCGCCCACCAGCAGGGCGCACGGCCGGGCGGCCGACCGCAGCATCAGCACCTCGCGGGCATGCGGGTACGGCGCACGGGGCTCGGCCAGCAGGTCGTCGCCGTCGTCCAGGACCGCGACCAGGGCCAGGTCGGCGACGGGGGCGAAGACGGCGGCCCGCGTTCCGGCCACCACCCGCACCTGGCCGCGGCGCACGGCCAGAAACCGCCGGTACCGCTCCGCCGGTCCCAGTTCGGCGCTCAACGTCACGTGGGGTCGTCCCCCCAGGCCGGCGGTCAGCGCCTCGTCGAGCCGTCGCAGGTCACGGGCGTCCGGGACGATCAGCAGCACCCCGGAATCCGGCGGGACCGCCGCCGCGGCCTCCACCACCCGGGCCGTCCAGTCGGCCCCGGGCAGGGCCTGCCACACGGCACGGGCCGGACGACGGTCGCGCAGGGCGGTCAGGAACGCCGGCCCGGCCTGGTAATCGGCCCAGCCCCCGACGGCCGGGGTCGTGTCGGATTCGGGCGCGACCGGCGGGTCGGACACCGGCTCGGCCTCCACCCGTGCGTGCCGGGGCGGGATCGCCAGCCGGAGCACGTCGCCGATCGACCCGGCGTACCGGTCGGCCACCGCCCGGGCCAGGGCGGCGATCTCGGCGGTCAGCACAGGCTCGGGCGAGACCACCCGCTCCAGCCAGGCCAACCGGCCTCCGTGCTCGGACTCGGCCCGTCGTTCGACCACGAACCCGGGTACCGCCCGCCCGGCGAACCGGACCTTGACCCGGACCCCGGGTTGGGCTGTGGCACTGTCGGCCTCGTCGACCAGGTAGTCGAACGGCCGGTCCAGATGGGCCAGCGGGACGTCGACCAGTACCCGGGCGATCGGCCGGTCGACCGCCCGGGTCCGTTCCCGGGACGTCGCGGGCCGGCGGCCGGTGACCTCGGGTCGGCTCGCGGACGTGGTCACTCCTCGTGGATAGCAGAACGGTCCGACAGGACGCGGCCGGGATGCGGCGGTCGCGTGCCGCCCCGGTCCGCCGGCGCGGGTGAAAGCCGCTGGCGCTGATCGAGTGTGCGGTGGGGGCGGCTCCCACGGCGTGGTGCGGCGTGATGATCGGCGCCAGCACAGTGGGGCGGCGTCAGCGGACCTGTTCAGCGCCGGCCGATGATCCGTTCCTGCAGACCCAGCCGGACGGTCGGCCAGTCGGCGTCGATGATCGAGAAGACCACGGTGTCCCTCAGCACCGGCGGGTCGGTCGGCGCACCGTCCGGCCCGGCCGGCGGCCAGAACTGGTGGTTGCGCAGCACACCGTCCTGCTTGGCCCCCAGGCGGGCGATCGCCGCCCGGGACCGGTGGTTGTGCCAGTGGGTGCGGAACTCGACGGCGACGCAGTCGAGCTCCTCGAACGCCCGGGTCAGCAGCAGGAGTTTGGCCTCGGCATTGACACCGGTGCCCTGTGCGCTGCGGCGGAGCCAGGTCGAGCCGATCTCCAGACGCCGGTTGTCCGGGTCGACGTTCATGAACGTCGTCATGCCGACCACCCGGTCCGCGGTGGTGGGATCGGTCGCGACCACCACCCACGGCGCCATGCTGCCGGCCCGCTGGAGCGCGAGCCGACGGTCGATCTCGGCCGCCATCCCTTCCGGCGGGGGGATGCGGGTGTACCAGGTGTGCCACAACTCGCCGTCCCGGACGGCTTCGGCCAGCTGGTCCCGGTGCCCCACGGTCAACGGCTCCAGCCGCACCCCGGCGCCGGAGAGCGGCGGGGTGGCGGCGTACTCGTCCCGGGACCCGGGGCCGGGCCGACGACCGAACACCGCTGCGGTCAGGCGCCGACGAGCGACTTCAGGTCCGCCGCCCGGTCGACGTTCTCCCAAGGCAGGTCGATGTCGGTCCGCCCGAAGTGCCCGTAGGCCGCGGTCGGCGCGTAGATCGGCCGCTTGAGGTCGAGATCGCGGATGATCGCGGCCGGGCGCAGGTCGAACACCTGCCGGATGGCATCGGAGATCTTGTCCGGGTCGACCTGTTCCGTCCCGAAGGTCTCCACGAACAGGCCCACCGGGGCGGCCTTGCCGATGGCGTAGGCGACCTGCACCTCGATGCGCTCGGCCAGACCCGCGGCCACCACGTTCTTGGCCACCCAGCGCATCGCGTACGCCGCCGACCGGTCGACCTTCGACGGGTCCTTGCCGGAGAACGCGCCGCCGCCGTGCCGGGCCATGCCGCCGTAGGTGTCGACGATGATCTTGCGGCCGGTCAGACCGGCGTCGCCCATCGGACCACCGATGACGAACCGACCGGTCGGGTTCACCAGCAACCGGTAGTCGCTGGTGTCCAGGTCGAGCGCGTCGAGCTCCGGCTGCACCACCTGGTCGCGGACGTCGACCGCGAGCAGCTGCTCGAGGTGGATGTTCTCGGCGTGCTGGCTGGAGACGACGACGGTGTCCAGGCGGACCGGCTTGTCGCCCACGTACTCGATGGTGACCTGGGTCTTGCCGTCGGGCCGCAGGTAGGGCACCGCGCCGGACTTGCGCACGGTGGACAACCCCCGGGACAGCCGGTGGGCCAGGGCGATGGGCAGCGGCATCAGCTCGGGGGTGTCACTGCAGGCGTACCCGAACATCAGCCCCTGGTCGCCGGCGCCCTGCGAGAGCAGGGCGTCCTCGGAATCCCCTTCGGCACCCGTGCGCACCTCCCAGGCGGTGTCGACGCCCTGGGCGATGTCCGGGGACTGCGCGCCGATGGCCACGTTGACCCCGCAGGACGCGCCGTCGAAGCCCTTGGCCGAGGAGTCGTAACCGATGGCCAGCAGGCGTTCCCGGACGATCGTCGGGATGTCCGCGTAGGCGCTGGTGGTCACCTCGCCGGCCACGTGCACCTGACCGGTCGTCACCATGGTCTCGACCGCCACCCGGCTGGCCGGGTCCTGACGGAGCAGCTCGTCGAGGATCGAGTCGCTGATCGCGTCGCAGATCTTGTCGGGGTGGCCTTCGGTGACCGACTCCGAGGTGAACAGGCGGGACGTCACGTTGGGCTTACTCCTCGATCGGATGGAACGGGCCGGACGGGCGGAACTGCCCGGGCGCCGCGCGGGGTGCGGCGATGACCGCTCCCCGGGCCCGGTACCCCGGCATGGTCGGCCACAACCCGCAGGTGCGACCGCCGTCGGCGTTCGATTGTGTCATCAGCGGGCATCGGTGCCGCCGAGGGTGGGACCCGACCCGCCGAGCCGACGGGACAGGGCATCGACCACGGCGGCGGCCAGCACGGACTTGGGGCCGAGCGGCACGCTCGCCTCCAGTTCGATGTCGTCCGTCGCACCGGCCGCGGCCAGCAGCCAGGCGGCGTTGTCCGGACGTCCGAACGCCCGACCGGCGTCGACCCGGTTGACGACCAGGACGTCGCAGCCCTTGCGGCGGAGCTTGTCCCGGCCGAAGTCGAGCACGGACGTGGTCGGGTCCGCGGTGCCGTCGCCGGTCTCGGCCGCGAACCCGACGACGACGGCGGCCCGGTCCGGTCCGGGGCGGGACAGCGCGGCCAGGATGTCCGGGTTCTCGACCAGACCGATCGTCGGCGGGCCCTGACCGGCCGCCTTCTTGATCTTGACGGCCGAGGGGTCCATGGGCCGGAAGTCGGCGACGGCGGCGGTCATCACCACGGCGTCGACGGGTCCGCCGTCCGCGCCGACCGTCGTCTCCAGCATCGCCTCGTGCAGCTCGAGGGCCGTCCCCACCTGCCGCACCCGCACCCCGGGCGGCTCGACGAGGTCGACATTGGCCGCGACCAGGGTCACGTCGGCACCGCGGGCCGCGGCGACCAGCGCGATCGCCCAGCCCTGCCGGCCCGACGAACGATTGCCCAGGTACCGCACCGGATCCAGTGGTTCGCGGGTGCCGCCGGCCGAGACGACGACCCGGCGACCGGCGAGGTCGAACGGCAGGGCGTCGGCGCGGCGGAGCAGCAGGTCGGCGAGCTGGGCCAGGTGCTCGGGTTCGGGCAGCCGGCCGGGACCGGAGTCGGCGCCGGTCAGCCGGCCCACGGCCGGGTCGACGACGACCACCCCGCGACGGCGCAGGGTGGCGACGTTGTCGACGGTGGCCGGGTGGGTCCACATCTCGGTGTGCATGGCCGGGGCCATCAGCACGGGGGCCCGGGTCACCAGCAGGGTCGCGGTCAGCAGGTCGTCGGCCTGCCCGGTGGCGGCACGGGCCAGCACGTCCGCGGTGGCCGGGGCGATGACCACCAGGTCGGCCTGCTGGCCGGTGGCCACGTGGGTCACGGCCGGGACGTCGAAGAAGGTGTCGGCCGAGACCGGGTGCCCGGACAGGGCCTCCCAGGTGGGGGCGCCGACGAAATCGAGCGCGGCGCGGGTGGGGACCACGACGACGTCGTGACCGTCGGCCCGTAGGCGTCGGAGCAGGTCACACGCCTTGTAGGCGGCGATGCCACCGCCGACCCCGAGCACGATCCGACGCGGACGGGGCGGCAGGGACGCCACTGCCGCCTCGGCTCCGGCGGGCGGGGTGCCCACGGTGCCGGGCGGCAGTGACGAGGCCGGCCGGTCGGTCGCGGAGGCGACCAGCCGGTCCGGCGGGGTGGGCCCGAAGGTCACTCGCCCTCGGTGTGCTCGAGCAGACCGGCGTTGATCTCGCGGAGCGCGATCGACAGCGGCTTCTCCTTGGGCAGCGGCTCGACCAGCGGGCCGACGTACTCCAGCAGACCCTCACCGAGCTGGGCGTAGTAGTCGTTGATCTGCCGGGCGCGCTTGGCGGCGTAGATCGACAGGCCGTACTTCGAGCTGGTGCGGGTGAGCAGCTCGTCGATCGGCGGGAAGGTGATGCCGGCCGCGGCCATCTCGGCGGCGGTCGGGGTACCGGTCTCGGCAGTGCTCATCGCACGGGCTCCTCACAGCAGGGGGTGATGCTTCTGATGCCGCGCGGAACGCCCGGCAGACGGGCGGACCCGACGGCGGGCGAGTCGCGGCGTGAGTGGAACGGACGGGCCGACGCCGGCGGCCGGTGGCGGCTCGCGAAGGAGCATGCCGATGGTCACGCGCAGCACGGAACGGCGAGCCGACTCACGACTCAGCCAGCAATCGTATCAACCCGTCGACCGCGGCATCGACGTCCGTGTTCACGATCGTGTGGTCGAACTCCGCCTCGGCGGCGAGCTCGGCCCGGGCCGCGGTGAGCCGGCGCTCCTGGGTCTGCTCGTCCTCGGTGCCCCGACCGATCAGCCGCCGGGCCAGTTCCTCGAACGACGGCGGAGCCAGGAACACCAGCACCGCCTCAGCGCCCAGCCGCGGCGACGAGCGCACCTGCCGGGCGCCCTGGACCTCGATTTCCAGGAGCACGTCCGTTCCGGCGGCCAACCGCTCCTCCACCGGGCCCTGGGGCGTGCCGTAGTAGTTGCCCGCGAACTGCGCGTACTCGAGTAGCTCCTGCCGCTCGATCAGCTCCGCGAACTCCTGCGCGGTGACGAAGAAGTAGTCGACCCCGGGCCGTTCGCCCGGCCGCTGCGTCCGGGTCGTGGCCGACACCGAGTACCACAGCTGCGGGCACCGCACCCGGATCCGCTGCAGCACGGTGCTCTTGCCGACCCCGGAGGGGCCGGACAGCACGAACAGACGACCACGCCGCACGGTTCCCCCGGTCACCGGCCGAGCGTCGGTGTCGCTCAGAAACCGAACTCGTTGAGCAGGGCCTGACGCTGACGCTCGCCCAGTCCGCGCACCCGACGGCTGGGGGCGATCTCGAACTGCTCCATCAGCTGGGCGGCGCGGACCTTGCCGACCCCGGGCAGCGCCTCGAGCAGGGCCGAGACCTTCAACTTGGCCAGCGCCTCGTCCGACTCGGCGTCGGCGAGGACCTGCTTGAGGGACGTGCCGCCGCGCTTGAGCCGCTCCTTGAGCTCGGCACGGGCACGACGGGCGGCGGCGGCCTTCTCCAGGGCCGCAGCACGCTGCTCGTCGGTCAGTTGGGGCAGTGCCACGTCAGGCCTCACTTCGTGGGTCAGGGCTGTGCAAACAGATGGGAAAGGTCGATCGGGTCGGCGTGTGTCGGTCACGGCACCGGCGTGCCGGCCGTCCCGCCGCGCCAGGCGGGCGGCATCGGAGCTGGTCACCGGAGGAGGACCCACCGCTGGTGGCAGTGCCACCCGATCCGGCTCCGAACCTACCCAGGGGCGACCGTGGCGGCAAACCTCGGGCTGGGCGAGCCGTCGGCCGACCCGCCCCGGCGACCGTCGTCAGGGCTTGTCACGGGGGTCGGCAGCAGCGGCCCGGCTCTCCTGGGCGGACCGTCGGCCGAGCACCGAGTGCTTGCGTCCGTAGAAGTAGTAGACGGCGAAGCCGATCACCATCCAGACCAGGAACCGGATCCAGGTCTCCGCGGTCAGGTTGACCATCAGCCACAGGCAGGCCAGCACCGCGAGGATCGGCAGCACCGGGACGAACGGGACCTTGAAGGAACGTTCGAGGTCCGGTCGGGTGCGGCGCAGCACGATGACGCCGATGGAGACGAGCACGAAGGCGAACAGCGTGCCGACGTTGACCATCTCCTCGAGGACACCGATGTCGACGAACCCGGCCACGAGTGCGACCACGGCGCCCACCCCCAGGGTGATCCGCGCCGGGGTGCCGGTCTTGTCGCTGACCTGGGCCAGTCCGCGGGGCAGCAGCCCGTCGCGGCTCATGGCGAAGATCACCCGGCTCTGACCGAGGATCAGCACGAGGACCACGGTCGTCAGGCCCGCGATGGCGCCGACGGCGATCACCTTGGCCGCCCAGTCGACGCCGATCAGGGAGAAGGCGCTGGCCAGGGTGGCCTGGTCGCCCGGCAGCTCGGTGTACGGCACCATCCCGGTGAGGGCCAGCGTGACCAGCACGTACAGCACGGTCACGATGACGAGCGAGCCGAGGATGCCGCGCGGCAGGTCCTTCTTCGGGTTCCGGGTCTCCTCCGCGGCGGTCGCCACCACGTCGAAACCGATGAAGGCGAAGAACACCAGCGACGCGGCGGCGAGCAGACCGAACCAGCCGAAGCTGGTGCCCGCGTTCCCGGTCAGCAACTGGAACAGCGGCTGCTGCAGGGCGGGGGTCGGGTCCTCGGCCGGCGCCGGCACGGCCGGCGGGATGAACGGCGACAGGTTCGCCGGGTTGAAGTGCAGGAACCCGACGACGATGACGAGCAGCACGACCGCGACCTTGATGGCGGTGATGATCGCGTTGGCCCGGGCCGACAGCTTCGTTCCGGACACCAGCAGCAGGGTGACGACGGCGACGATCAGGACGGCGCCCCAGTCGAACGTGGTGAATCCGAGGTCGACGGTCGAGGACAACGACCCACCGAACTGCTCGAACAGGTTGCCCAGGTACAACGACCAGCCCTTGGCCACCACGGCGGACCCCAGGGCGAACTCCAGGACCAGGTCCCAGCCAATGATCCAGGCGACCAGCTCGCCGAGCGTGGCGTACGAGAACGTGTAGGCCGACCCCGCGACCGGGACGGTGCTGGCGAACTCGGCGTAACACATCGCCGCCAGGCCGCACGCGACGGCCGCGATGACGAACGACAGCGACACCGCCGGTCCCGCGGTGGTCGCGGCCACCCGGGCCGTCAGGGTGAAGATGCCCGCGCCGATGACGACGGCGACGCCGAAGATCGTCAGGTCCCAGGCGCTCAACGAGCGCCGGAGCCGGTGCCCCGGCTCGTCGGTGTCCTGGATCGACTGCTCGATGGACTTGGTGCGCCAGATGGACACGCGGTCTCCTCTGCCCCGGGGAACGTCGGGAGCGATCCTCCTACAGGCCGGTCGATGTTCACCCACCCGACCCCCACCATTCCCCGGGACACGGCGATGACGCACCGCGAGCAGGTCAGTCGGACAGACCGTCCCGGGCCCGGAACACGGTGGCCGGCCCGCTGACCCGGATCGGCCCGTCGGCCGCGGCGACCCACACCGACCGGCCGCGGGGCACCGTCAGGGCCTCGCCCCCCCCGGCCGCGTCTGCCCCATCGGGCACGCGTTCGACGCGCAACTCGCCCTCGAAGACCAGCAGCACCTGCGGGCCGTCGTGGTGCAGCGTCCGCGGTTCGTCGCCGAGGTCCAGACGCGACAACCGGAACTCGGGGAACGGGGTCGCGAAGACGACCTCGTCCGGCACGTCGCCGGGCTCGCCGTCCTGGAGCGGGACGGCGACCGGCGCGAAGTCCAGGACCCGCATCAGTTCCGGGACGTCGACGTGCTTGGGGGTGAGTCCGCCCCGCAGCACGTTGTCGGAGTTGGCCATGATCTCGATGGCGGCCCCGGACAGGTAGGCGTGCAGGTTGCCGGCCGGCAGGGACAGCGCCTGCCCCGGACGCAGGGTCACGTGGTTCATCAGCAGGCTGGCGAGCACCCCCGGATCCCCCGGGTACCGCTCGCCCAGCTCCAGGGTGGTCCGGTACTCGTCGGCGAACCGCGACCCTTCCCGCACCCGGTCGACACAGCAGGCCAGCACGTCGGACAGCAGCGGATCCAGGGCACTGGACGGCAACGTGATGCCGACCGAGAAGAACGCCCGGATGCCGCCGGCGTCCGGTTGACCGGACAACAGGCCCAGGTAGTGCTCCAGCCGTGGCGACCCCAGCTCCTGCAGGATCTCGACGGTGTGGGCCGGGTCGCGGAACCCGCACAGCGCCCGGAACTCGGTCAGGGCGTAGACCAGCTCCGGCTTGTGCGAGCTGTCCTTGTAGTTCCGGTTCGGCGACGAGCGCGGGATGCCGGCGTCCTCCTCGGCGGCGAAACCGCGGGCGGCCTGATCGGCCGACGGGTGCGCCTGCAGCGACAACGGCTCGGCCGCGGCCAGCACCTTGAGCAGGAACGGCAGCCGATCGCCCAGATGCTTGCGGACCCGACCGCCCAGGGCGGCTTCCGGGTCGTCGGCGACGACGTCGACCAGTGCCCGTTCCCCGTCCGGGCCGACGACGGTCGACGAGTCCGCCGGGTGGGCCCCGACCCAGAGCTCGGCCTGCGGATGCGCCGAGGGTGACGGCTCGCCCAGCAGTTCGGCGATGGTCGTGCGCGACCCCCACGCGTACGGCCGGATCCGGTTGTGCATCACGTCCACGAGACGCCCTCCCGGGTCTTCATGTGCTCCATTTCTCCATTCCCCCTGCTGACGATGATGCCGCACCGCGGCGTTCGGACCTCGATCTGCGGTCCACCGCCGCCGATGAGCGGTGACCGTGGGTCAGGACCAGCGAGGCGGCCACTCCGCGCCCGATACCGTGCCCGACCGGTCCCCCGGCGGACCCTCCAGACGGGCCCCGGCGGTGACCACCGGGCGGAACAGGGCCGCCCCGGCCGGGCCCAGGCCCTCCGGCGCGTCGGACGGCGGACGGGCCCCGGTGACCAGGCCGGTGTAGACGGCGGCGAAGTCGACCCGGGCCAGGAGGTCCAGCAGGGCGGCGAGACGGTGCTGCACCGGCGACCGGGGACCGGCGGCCCTTCCCGAGCCCGGCAGCGCGGCCGGCGCCGCGAACGGATCGTCGTCCGGTCGACCGGGGACGGCGACCTCGTCCGCGCCCAGCCGGAGCGCCCGGGGCAGGGCGTCCGGGGCCAGCGGTGGGCGACCGGTCGGTCCCGGGCCTCCCAGCAGCTCCCCCGACACGGCGTCCGGGGTGCCGACGAGCACGACGGCTGCCCGGTCGGCCGGGTCGGCCCAGTCCGGTTCGTCGTCGGCGAACGGATCAGCGAACAGGTCGGCCGACCCGGCCGCCATCCGGGCCACCAGCGGGGCCGCCGCCGGCACGTCGGTCGAACGCAGTGCCGTCACCGGCCGCCCGCCCAGTGCGGCGAAGGCCAGCACGGCGTGTTCGGCGACGGCGTCGCCCACCGGGTCCAGGCCGATGAACACCGGTGGGCCACCGAGGACGTGTTCGGCCAGCAGCAGGGCCGGGTTGACGAAGAAGTCGGTGTTCGGATGGCAGGCGACGGCGATGCCGTCGACCTGGTCGGCCAGGTCGGCCAGCGCGGCCGGGGAGACGTCCACGGCCGGCAGCAGGCCCGCCGCGCCCGCGACGCCGACCAGCAGGGCGAGACGCCCGGCGGCGGCCAGCGCCTCGGGGACCGCGATCGTCGGGACCAGCACACCGGTCCCGGCCCGACCGGCCATCGCCGGCACCGGCCCGTCCGCGGCGCAGCGGGTGATCACGGAGGCACCCCGACGGACGGCCACGGCCAGCGCCTCGGCGGCGGCGTGGTCGTCGACCGTGGTCGCCAGCACCACGACGACATCCAGCGGGCCGACCCAAGGCGGCAGGGACGGGGCGGCGACGATCGGGACGGGGCAGCCCGGGCCGATGACCGCAGTGAGCAGGGCGACCGCGGCGGGCGCGCCGGAACCGACGACGACGAGCGCGCGGGGCCGGTCGAGCGACGGCAGACGGGACAGCTGGTCGGCGACCGCCCGGACCTGCGCACCAGCCAGGGCGGCCGCGGGCAGTAGGTCCGAACCCACGTCCCAGGGGCGCCGGGCGATGTCGTGCAGACCCTGCGGACCGGTCACGACGAGACCGGTCCGTCCGGTGGTTCGGCCTCGTCGAGCAGCAGGACCGGGATGCCGTCCCGGACCGGGAACACCCGGTGGCATTCCGGGCAGAACAGGGACGTCGCGGCGTCGGCGGGCGCGGGCGACCCGGGTCGGCCCGGTCGCAGCGCCGCCCGGTGGGGCGTGGGGCAGGCCAGGACGGCGAGCAGGCGCGGGTCGAGAGCCGCCGGGCTCGCCGCCGGGGAAGCGGAGTGCGGGGTGCTGGTCATCGCCGACCACCTTGTCACAGAAGCGGGTCCAACCGGACCCGTTCGGACCCGTAGGGCACCGAGGGTGTTCCCGGTCCCGACCCGTTTCAGTCGGGTCGGGACACGGGTCTGCCGTCGCGGGTCAGGACCGGATCAGACCGAGGATCTCGTCCCGCAGGGCCCCCATGGCCGGCTCGTCGGCCGCCTCGACGTTCAGGCGGAGAAGTGGTTCGGTGTTGCTGGCCCGGACGTTGAACCAGCCACCGTCGGGCAGGGTGACCGTGATGCCGTCGAGTTCGTCGACCTCGGCGTCGTGGTCGGCCGCCCACGCCCGGATCTGGTCGAGCTTGATCGAAGCGTCGGGCACGGTCGAGTTGATCTCGCCCGACGCGGCGTACCGGGAGTACGCGGCGACCAGGTCCGAGAGCGGGCCGTCCTGCTCCCCCAGCGCGGCCAGGACGTGCAGGGCCGCGAGCATCCCCGTGTCGGCGTTGAAGAAGTTGGCGAAGTAGTAGTGGGCGGAGTGCTCGCCGCCGAACACCGCGCCGGTCCGGGCCATCTCGGCCTTGATGAAGGAGTGACCGACCCGGGTGCGGATGGCCTGGCCGCCGTTCTCGCCGACGATCTCGGGGACGGCCCGGGAGGAGATCAGGTTGTAGAGGATGGACGCCCCGGGGGCCTTCGCCAGCTCGCGGGTGGCCACCAGGGCGGTGATCGCGCTGGGCGACACCGGCTCGCCCCGCTCGTCGACGACGAAGCAGCGGTCGGCGTCCCCGTCGAACGCCAGGCCGATGTCGGCCCCGACCCGGCGGACCTCGGCCTGCAGGTCGACCAGGTTGGCCGGCTCCAGCGGGTTGGCCTCGTGGTTGGGGAAGGAGCCGTCGAGCTCGAAGTACATCGCGTCGATGGTCAGCGGCAGATCGCCCAGCACGGCGGGCACGGTGTAGCCGGCCATCCCGTTACCGGCGTCGACGACGACGTGCAGCGGGCGGATCCCGGTGAGGTCGACCAGCGACTTCAGGTAGTCGGCGTACTCGGCGACCAACGATCGCTCGCTGACCGTGCCCGGGGTGGCGGCGACGACCGGCTGGGCCTCGCCGTCCAGGACGGCCTGGGCCTCGTCGCGGACGCGGGCCAGCCCGGTGTCCAGGCTGATCGGCTGCGCACCGGCGAAGCACATCTTGATGCCGTTGTAGCGGGCGGGGTTGTGAGAGGCCGTGAACATGGCCCCGGGCATATCCAGGTGACCGGAGGCGAAGTAGAGCAGATCGGTCGACCCGAGCCCGGCCATGACGACGTCCAGGCCGGCCGTGGTGACCCCCTCGGCGAAGGCGCCGGCCAACTCGGGCGAGGAGTCGCGCATGTCGTACGCCACGACCACCGAGGTGGCGTCCCGTTCGGCGAGCTGGACGGCGAAGGCGTTGCCGATGGCCCGGGCGACGTCGGAGGTCAGCTGCGAGCCGACCAGTCCGCGGACGTCGTAGGCCTTGACGAACTCCGACAGCCGCGGGGCGGCCCCGCCCGTCTCGTCATCGCGTACCGAAACGCCCACGCCGCACTCCCTGGATCCGCGTGCCGCGAAGCGTCCGCCCCGCGCCGATGGTCGAACGCACCGGACGGTGCGGCTCGAAGTCTGAAACGGTCACTGAACGTATGTGATGGTGACCGAAAGTCTCGCGTGCAGGACTCTACCGGCGGACCCGGCCCACCCGACCGGCGCCGGGGACGACGGTGGTGTGATGCGGCTCGCCGCAGCCGTCAGCTGTCGTCGCGCAGCACGCGCAGGTGACCACGACGTCCGGTGGCGCCCCCACCGGCCGGCGCTTCCGCCGCGGGCCGTTCGACCCGGCCGGCCTCGCGGACCGCGTTGGCCAGCGCCTCCAGGTCGTCGGTGTGCCCGGTGTCGTCGGGCAGCTCGCCGTCCGGCCGGACGACCTCCCAGCCACGCGGAGCCGTGAGGTTTAACGCGTGCGAGGAGCACAGGTCGTAGGAGTGCGGCTCGGCCGCGGTGGCCAACGGACCGACGACCGCGGTCGAGTCGGCGTAGGCGAACGTCAGGGTGGCGACCGCAGGGTTGGTGCATCCGGTCCGGGAACAACGCCGCAGTCTCGCCACCGCGGCACGATAACCCCGCGGAGGGCGGTCGGCCCGGGAGGCACGCCGCGCGCGCCGGGAACCGGTCAGCGACCGTCGTCCGGGTCGGCGTCGTCCGGGCCGAGCACCGCTTCCAACTGCTCGACGAGCACCTCGGTGACCAGGTCGACCAGATCGCCGCTGTCCGCCGAGCGAGCCTCCAACGGGCGCCGGTAGACCACGACCCGCGCCTTGGTCGGACGGCCCCGATGGTCGACCCCGGCGGGCAGGAACCGGCTGAGCGGCACGCCGACGTCGACCACCACATCGTCGGCCGGTGGTTCGGGCCCGTCGGCCGGCACGGTCGGGACCTCGTCGACCGCGAACTCGAGCGCGTCGAGCTGGCCGGGCCAGCGGCCCTCCAGGTCGGCGACCGCCTCGAGCACGGCCTCGTCGAACTGTTCGGCCCGGGTGCGGGCCCCCGGCAGACCGGCCGGGATCAGCGGCGTCCGGGGGCCGCGGCCGTGCCGGTCCCGCCGGGCGGCCACCTCGACGGCCGGGTCCTGGACCGGGCCGCCACGGCGGCGGCGCCAGCGCGAGCGGCCACTGCGGGGGGACGGGAACCGCCCCGACCGGGACCGGGGGGCGCCGTCGGCCGGACGCTCGGCGCCCGCCCCGCCGCTGGGTTCACGCAGCTCCCCGCTCATGGTCGCCCAGGGTAGTGGTCGGGCGGGGTCACCCGTCGATCAGGCGACGGTGCGCAGGGCCCGGGCGTCCGGCAGGGCCACGATCTCGCAACCGAGGGGCAACAGGGAGATCGGGATCAGCTTGAAGTTGGCCAGCGCCAACGGGATGCCGATGATCGTGATGGCCAGGGCGATGCCGGTCACGACATGTCCGATAGCCAGCCACAGGCCGGCGAAGAGGAACCAGATGACGTTGCCGACCGCCGAGGGGGCTCCGGCATCCGGGCGGCGGACCACCGTTCGGCCGAACGGCCAGAGGGCGAACAGAGCGATGCGGAATGACGCTAGGCCGAATGGGATCGTAATGATCAGAATGCAGCACACGATCCCGGCCAGCAGGTAGCCGATCGACATCCACAGCCCGCAGAGCACCACCCAGATGAGGTTCAGGACCAGTCGCATACCCATAACGTAGTCGCCCGGATTGACGGATCGACTCGGTCGAAGGAACTTCCGGTCCCGCACGGTGACAGGGCTGTTGGTCGCAATGCGTCACGGTTACGATTTTTTGGTGACGGTGCGCTACCGTCCGTGACCAAGGGAGATCGTTTCACCATGGTGCCTTCGTCCACCTCCCCGGGGCCGCGTGCCGCTGCCCCCCGCAGTCGGTGGAGCCGGCTACCGGTGGCCCTCCTGGCCGTCGTCCTCGCCGCCACCGCCGCCCTCGGCGTGCCGGCGACCGCAGCGGCCGCCGCCCCGCGCGACTCCATCGACGTCGAGTTCGTCAAGCTCGTCAACCAGGCCCGCAGCCAGAACGGCCTGAGCCCGGTGGTGCATTCGGCCGACCTGCGCCGCCTGTCCACGTCCTGGTCCGACAAGATGGCGACGGGTGGCACCAGCTGCCGACTCGCCCACAACCCGGACGCCTGGAACCAGCTGCCCAGCTACGGCGCGGCCAGCCGCACCAAGTGGGGCGAGAACGTCGCCAGCTGGACCACGGACCAGTACTCGGCCCAGGACATCTTCAACCTGTACATGGAGTCCCCGGGCCACCGGGCCAACATCCTCGGCAAGGACTACCGGTTCATCGGCGTCGCCACCGTGTCCGGCAGCGGGGGTTGCGCCGGGACCGACTGGAACACGATGACCTTCACCGACAAGGTGGACAACCCGGGCAACGTGGTGAACGCCGGTGGCGGCGGCACCACGCCGACCAGCCGCAAGGTCGCCTTCAAGTCGATGGCCAACGGCAAGTTCGTCAGCGCGGAGGCCGCCGGCACGAAGCCGCTCATCGCCAACCGCGACAGCGCCAGCGGCTGGGAGACCTTCACCATGACGACGACGTCGGGTGACAGCCGAACCCTGCGGGCGATGGCCGACAACGAGTTCGTCAGCGCGGAGAACGCCGGTTCGGCTCCGCTGATCTCCAACCGGGCCAGCGCCAGCGGCTGGGAGACCTTCACACTGATCACCAACGGCGACGGCACCTACAGCCTGCGCGCCCAGGCGAACAACAAGATCGTCACCGCCGAGGCGGGCGGCAGCCGGCCACTGATCGCCAACCGAGACTCCGTCAGCGGCTGGGAGAAGTTCCAGATCGTCCCGATCGGCTGACCGGCCCCGAGTGACAGCTGAGCCCCCGTCGACCGGGTCGACGGGGGCTCAGTGCTGTCGGTGACCGGCCGGCGGACGAGCGGTCAGCCGGCGGCCCGCTTGAGCCGCCGGCGTTCCCGCTCGGACAGCCCGCCCCAGATGCCGAAGCGCTCGTCGTTGGCCAACGCGTAGGACAGGCACTCGGCCCGCACCTCGCAGCCCACGCAGATCTTCTTGGCCTCCCGGGTCGATCCGCCCTTCTCCGGGAAGAAGGCCTCCGGATCGGTCTGCGCGCAGAGTGCGCGCTCGTGCCACTCGGGCTCGGCACCCGCAGGTGCGAGAGCCAGCCCGCTCGACGCGATGGAGAGTTGTCCCTGGCTGGTCATCGACCAAGTCCTTTCCATGGGAGCGGCGGTGCCACCCCGTCCGTCAGCCGGTACCGCCGCCCCATCCACGATGGGGTGACGAGCGTGGAATCATCGACACGCCAACAGTTGTCGTTTCGACAACAGAGAGGCGATGTCGCTCCGACCCCCTGTCGAAGCTCCCCCGGCTGAATGACACCGATGTGATTACACAGGTGTGTCCCGCCCGGAGTCAAGCCGTCGGAGTGCTATACGCACCACGATCGTGGAGGCCGACCCGGATGGGGAACGGGGGCTCGGAAGTCGATCACCAGCGGTCACACTGGCGGCATGTCCTACCGAACCGGCGGAACCTGGATCTTCCCGACCGTACTGATTGTGACCGCTGCCGTCGGGGTGTTCCTGGCCACCGACGCCCGACCCGGCGGGCTGCCGACCGGAGTGTTGGTCTTCCTGTTCGTCCTGGGCGGCTGGCTGGTCACCCTGTGCCTGCACGAGTTCGCCCACGCCCTCGTCGCCTACCTCGGGGGCGACGTGTCCGTACGGGCCCGGGGCTACCTCACGTTGAACCCGTTGCGGTACACCGATCTCGCCTACAGCATCGTCATCCCGCTGATCCTGCTCGCCGTCGGCGGCATCCCCCTTCCGGGCGGGGCCGTGCTCGTCCAGCCGGGCCTGCTGCGCCGGCCCTGGTTCGCCAGCCTGGTCTCGGCCGCTGGTCCGCTGGTCAATCTGCTGGCCGGCGCCGTCCTCGCCGCGGTCGCCGGCGGGATGGACTCACCGTTGGGGGCCGCCCTGTCCTTCCTGGCCCTGTTGCAGTTCGTGGCCGGGATCCTGAACCTGTTGCCCGTCCCCGGGTTCGACGGCTTCGGGATCATCGAGCCGTACCTGTCGCCCGCCTTCCGCGAGCGCATCCGGCCGATCCGCCCCTGGCTGCCGCTGGCCGTGTTCGCGCTGCTGTGGAGCGTGCCCCAACTGGGGTCCGCCCTCTTCGGCGCCGGCTACCGGTTGCTCGTGGTCAGTGGCGGGAACCCCCTGCTCGCCGCGTACGGCGCCGGGGCGTTCCAGTTCTGGCGCTGACCCCGCCTGTGGGGGGCGGCCCGTCCGGCGAACAGATCGACCGGTCCGCGCGTCTGGAAGGATTGATCGACGTGAGGATCACGGTGCTGGTCGGCGGCGTCGGCGGGGCGAAGTTCCTGCTCGGCGTGAAGCAACATCTGGGCTGGTCGCCGTTCGGGCCGCCCCCGGCGAATCCCGACGCCGGGGTCCAGCCGACGGTCTCGGCCGTGGTGAACACGGCCGACGACATCCGACTGCACAACCTGCAGGTCTGCCCCGACCTCGACTCGTGCCTGTACACCCTGGCCGGGGTCTCCGACCTCGAACGCGGATGGGGCCGACGGGACGAGACCTGGACCGTCTCGGCCGAACTCGCGGGCTACGGAGCCGAGGCGCCCTGGTTCTCCCTCGGCGACCGGGACATCGCCACCCACCTGGTCCGGACCCGGATGCTCGACGCCGGTTACCCGTTGTCGCTGGTCACCCAGGCCCTGAGTGCCCGCTGGCAGCCCGGGGTCGACCTCCTGCCGATGACCGACGACCGGGTCGAGACCCACGTGGTGGTCGACGATCCGGAGCCGACCGACGACGGGCCGGCCGGCCGGGTCGCCCTGCACTTCCAGGAGTGGTGGATCCGGCACCGGGCGGCACTGCCCGCCCGGGAGATCACCCCGATCGGCGCGGCCGAGGCCACCCCCGGACCCGGGGTCCTCGACGCCATCCGCACCGCGGACATCGTCCTGCTCGCCCCGTCCAACCCGGTGGTCTCGATCGGCACCATCCTCGCCGTTCCCGGCATCGCCGACGCGGTCCGCACCACGACCGCCCCGGTCGTCGGGGTCTCCCCCATCATCGGCGGCGCCCCGGTCCGCGGGCACGCCGACGCGTGCCTGGCCGCCATCGACGTGCCCTGCACGGCCGAGGGGGTCGGCCGGCACTACGGCGCCCGCACCGACGGCGGCCTGCTCGACGCCTGGCTGATCGCCCCCGACGACCACGCGGACGTCCCCGGCGTCGACGTCGTCCGGGCGCCCCTGCTGATGAGCGACCCGGCGGCCACCGCCGGGATCGTCGCCACCGCCCTGGAGGTCGCCGGTGTCCGCTCCTGAGCAACCGGCCCCGACCGGCCAGGCCCGTTCCCTGCACCTGCACCCGGTGACCGGGCTGCCGGACTTCCGGCCCGGCGACGACCTGGCCGCCGCGCTCGTCGAGCACGCCCCGTGGATCGCCGACGGCGACATCCTCATCGTCACGTCCAAGGTGCTGTCCAAGGTCGAGGGCCGGCTGGTGCCCAGCCCCACCGACCCGACCGAACGCGACGAGTTCCGGCGCCGGCTCATCGACGAGCAGACGGTGCGACTGGTCGCGCAGGTCGGCCGCACGAAGATCGTCGAGAACCACCTCGGGATCGTCGCTGCCGCCGCCGGCATCGACGCCTCCAACGTGCACACCGACGAGATCGCCCTGCTGCCGGAAGATCCCGACGCCTCCGCGCGCGGTCTGGTCACCGCCTTCGCCGCGCGGGGCCGCCGGGTCGGGGTGATCGTCACCGACACCCAGGGCCGGGCCTGGCGCAGCGGCGTCACCGACGTGGCGATCGGCGCGGCCGGCGTGCTCGTCCTGGACGACCACCGGGGCGGGGTCGACGAGTTCGGCAACGAGCTGACGGTCACCCAGGTCGCGCTGGGCGACGAACTCGCCGCCGCCGGTGACCTGGTCAAGGGCAAGCTGGGCGGCGTTCCCGTCGCCGTCGCCCGCTGGTCGTCGGCCCTCGTGCCGCCCGACCCCGAGCCGCAGCCCGGCGAACCGGGGCCGCCGGTGGATCAGACCGCCCGGTCGCTGATCCGACCGACCCACGAGGACCTCTTCCGCCTGGGCACCGACCTGGCCGTCGAGCAGGGCCGCCGGGAGGCCGTGCTGCTGCGCCGCACGGTCCGCGCGTTCACCACCGCGCCCGTCGACCCCGCCGCGCTGACCCGTGCCGTCGGCGTCGCCCTCACCGCGCCCGCCCCGCACCACACCCGACCGGTCCGGTTCGTCTGGGTGCGCGAACACCGGGACGCGCTGTTCGAGGCCATGCAGGCCGAGTGGGAGGCCGATCTGGCCGGCGACGGCTGGACGCCCGACCGCATCGCCCGGCGCACCGCCCGGGGCCAGGTGCTGCGGACCGCCCCCGAGGTGATCGTTCCGTTCCTGACCGGACAGGGCCGGCACGACTACCCCGACGCCCGACGACGCGACGCCGAACGCACCATGTTCACCGTCGCCGGCGGCGCGGCCGTGCAGGCGCTGCTGGTCGCGCTGGCCGCCGAGGGGCTGGGCTCGGCGTGGATCTCGTCGACGATCTTCTGCCCGGCCGTGGTCCGCGGCGTCCTGCAGGTCCCCGACGACTGGACCCCGCTGGGTGGAGTCGCGGTCGGGTACCCGACGGAACCGTTGGTCCCACGGCCGCCGTCCGACGAGGGCCTGATGCTGCGATGACGCACGACGACGACATCCCGGGCCCGGACCCGCAGGTGGTCGCCGCCCACGCGCCGCTGCACACCGACGCCCTGACCGTGCTGCGCGGGTGGGTCCCCCCGGACCCGGCGCAGGCGGCCCTGCGGGAGGCGTTCCTGGCCCTCCTGCTGGCCCGCCCCGACGCGACCGCGCGGGCCTGTGTGCCCGGTCATCTGACGGCCAGCGCCGTCGTCTTGTCGGCCGACCATCGCGGCGTGCTGCTGACTCTGCACCCGCGGATCGGCCGGTGGGTGCAGCTGGGCGGGCACTGCGAACCCACCGACGCCACGCTGCTCGCGGCCGCCACCCGGGAGGCCGACGAGGAGTCGGGGCTGACCGCGCCCGGTGCGAGCGGGACCCGGCTCCGGCCGCTGGCCGGCGGTCACCCCGTGCACCTGGACGTCCACCCGATCACCTGCTCGCTGGGCCGGCCCACCCGGCACTTCGACGTGCGCTACGCCTTCGTCGCTCCGGCCGGGGCGACGCCCGTCATCTCCGACGAATCCGACGACCTGCGCTTCTGGCCGGTCGACGCGCTGCCGGAGGACGTGGACGACGGGGTGCGGGACACGGTGGCCGCGGCACGGCGTTCGCTCCGTCGCTGACGCGGCCCCCGGTCAGCCGGAGACCGTGGTGGACGTCGTCGCCGGCGTGCCGGACGTCTGATCGAACGCGTCGGCGCCCACCGTCGGGTCGGCGGTGAAGACCATCCCGGAGGACCCGTCGGTCGAGGTGATGGACAGGGTCCCGGCCTGGTCGACCGTGAAGGTGCGCGGACCGGACAGCAGCGCCAGCATCACCGTCTCGGTCGTGCCGCTGGCCCCGTCGCAGTAGATCAACGTGGCCCGGGGTGGATCGAAGGTGATCTCCCCGGTGCGTCCGTCGCCGGCGGCGTCGACCGTGGCGGCCCCGATGCCGCGGTTGCAGCTCGTGTTGAAGGCGACCTGCAGGCCGGCCTGGTCGGGGGCGAACCGGACCCACCCGTTCAGGCCCGCGGCCACCGCGGCGGTGGAACCGCCGGACAGCAGACCGGTCAGCTTCCAGCCGGTCCCCGACAGCGCCTCGACGGCCGCCGTGGCGCCAGGCCCGGACGGGGCCGACGCTGTGGTGCTGCTGACCGTCGACGAGCCGGACGGGCCACTCGGGGCCGTGCTGCCGCCGCCGCTGCAGGCGGTGAGCAGCACCGCTGCCGCCACCAGGGCGCCCCACCGGCCGGAGCTGCGACCACTCGGCCGGACGGAGGTGGACAGCATCGGGGCGCGGCTCACTCGGGTCGTCTCCTTGGGGCGTGACGTTCGGTCGGTGGTGCGTTGGACCAGGGTGTCATGTCCGGCCGACTGCCCGGGAACGCCGACGGCCGGCCCCCGGGCGGGGCCGGCCGTCGGTCGGGGCACGATCAGGCGTCGGCCGAGAACCGCACCCCACCGTCGGGCAGCTGCACACCCGGCCAGACCCGCACGCCGGACAACAGCTCGCACCGGTCGCCGACCACGGCGCCGTCGCCGATCACCGCGTCGACGACGATCGCGTCGGCGCCGATCCGGGCGCCGGCCCCGATCACCGAGTTCTCCACCCGGGCCCCGGCCCCGATCTGCGCGTCGGCGAAGACGACCGACTGGGTCACGTGGGCCCCGGCGGCCACCGAGGCACCGGCGCCGATGGTGGTGCCCGCCGTCAGGATCGCGTCGTCGGCGACGGTGGCCCCGGGCAGGACGAGCGACGCGCCGGTCGGACCGGGCAGCGCGGCGGTCGGTGCCGTACCGAGCACCAGATCGGCCGAACCCCGGACGAAGGCGGCCGGCGTACCCAGGTCCAGCCAGTAGGTCGAGTCGACGTGGCCGAAGACCCGGGCCCCGGCGGCCAGCAGGCCGGGGAAGGTCTCCCGCTCGACCGAGACGACCTGGCCGGCCGGGATGTCCTCCAGCGCGGCTCGCGAGAACACGTAGCAGCCGGCGTTGATCTGGTCGGTGGGCGGGCTGTTCGTCTTCTCCAGGAACGCCTGCACCCGCCCGTCCTTGCCGGTGGGCACGGAACCGAAGGCGCGCGGATCGGCCACCTTCACCAGGTGCAGGGTGACGTCGGCGCTGGTCCGTCGATGGGTGGACAGCAGATCCCCGAGGTCGACCCCGGACAGGATGTCGCCGTTGAAGATCATCGCGGTGTCGTGTCGCAGCCGGTCGGCGACGTTGCGGATGGCGCCGCCGGTGCCCAGCGGGCTGTCCTCGACGACGTACTCGATCTCCAGGCCGTGCGCCGAGCCGTCGCCGAAGTACTCGGTGAACGTCTCGGCCTTGTACGAGGTGCCGAGGACCACGTGGGTCATCCCGGCGGCCCGGATCCGCGACAGCAGGTGCTCCAGGAACGGCACCCCTGCCGTCGGCAGCATGGGCTTGGGGGCCGACAGGGTCAGCGGCCGCAGCCGGGTGCCCTTGCCTCCGACCAGCACCACCGCATCCACGTCGGTGGCACCCTTGCGCGCTTGGGTCATCAGGTGTTCTCCATCAGGCTCGTCGATCCCTGGCGATCCGGCGGTCCGCCGAATCGCGTCCGGCTCGACCGCGGCGTCGAACCGGTGCGTTACGTCCTACTCCCCGGGCCGCGACCCGGGATACCGGCCCCTCAGCCGGCGGCCCCGGCCGCCCGGGCGACGGCCATGACGTACTGGCCGTACGGCGACTTCGACAGGGCCCGACCCCGCTCGAGAACCTCGTCCGCGGTGAGGAACCCCCGCAGCAGGGCGATCTCCTCCAGGCAGGAGATCCGCACCCCCTGCCGGTGTTCCAGCACCTTGACGAACTCCCCGGCCTCCAGCAGCGAATCGTGCGTACCGGTGTCCAGCCAGGCGAACCCACGACCGAGGTCGGTGAGCGAGGCCCGGCCGCGGGCCACGTAGATGTTGTTCAGGTCGGTGATCTCCAGCTCGCCGCGCGGGCTGGGCTGCAGGTCCCGGGCATAGGAGACCACGTCGTTGTCGTAGAAGTAGAGGCCGGTGATGGCCAGGTTCGACTTCGGCTTCGCCGGCTTCTCCTCGATTGACACCAGGCGGCCGGAGGCGTCCCGCTCCCCCACGCCGTACCGCTCCGGATCCCGGACCGGGTAGCCGAACAGCACGCAGCCGCCGTCCCGGGCCACGGCCTCGGCCGCCTGACCGAGGGTCTCGGAGAAGCGGTGCCCGTAGAAGATGTTGTCGCCCAGCACCAGGGCGACCGAGTCGTCGCCGACGTGATCGGCGCCGATGACGAACGCCTGGGCCAGGCCCTCGGGCCGCGGCTGCTCGGCGTACGACAGCTGCAGACCCCACTCGCTGCCGTCCCCCAGCAGCCGCCGGAACCCGGCGTTGTCCTCCGGGGTGGTGATGATCAGGATGTCCCGGATCCCGGCCAGCATCAGCACCGAGAGCGGGTAGTAGATCATCGGTTTGTCGTAGACCGGCAGCAGCTGCTTGGACACCGCCCGGGTGATCGGATGGAGCCTCGTCCCCGCGCCGCCGGCCAGGATGATCCCCTTCATCTGGTCAGCCCCCCTCCACGGTCGGCCCGACCGGGTCCGGGGGTGTTCCCACGGTCACGTTCCGGTCACGCATCGACGTGCGGGACCCTATCGGATCGGTGACCGGCGGTAACCGGCTCGTGGGTGGCGTCACCCGTGCCGGCCGCCGCCCTCACCGGTCCCCGCTCGCCGGCCCGACCCGCCGGTCCGGCAGGGCCGCGCCCCCGGCGACCGTCGCCGACCGGCGGGACAGGAACGCGCGGAGGGCGAGCCCGGCCCGCAGCACCAGCCGCAGCGGCGCCTGCCAGCGGGCCGGATACCGCCGGGACAGGTACCGGTACGCGGAGCGGTGGTGGGCGTCGGCCATCAGCGCCGGTGCCTTCTCCGTCGCGTGGCCGCCGGTGTGCACGACGCGGGCGGACGGGACGTACACGTTGCGCCAGCCCGCCCGGGCCAGCCGCTCCCCCAGGTCCACGTCCTCGAAGTACATGAAGTACCCGGGGTCGAACCCGTCGACCGCGGCGAACGACTCCCGGCGCAGCAGCAGGCACGAGCCGGACAACCAGCCGGCCGTCCGCTCGACCGGTTCGGCCCGGTCCAGCCGGTACGACCGGGTCCACGGGTTCGACGGCCTCCACCACCCCAGCGCGGCGTGTCCCACCCCGGCGACCAGCGAAGGCAGCGCCCGGGCCGACGGGTACACCACCCCGTCCTCGGTGGTGATGAGCGGACCGAACGCGCCCGCGTCGGGGTGCCGCCCGGCGGCGGCGATGAGCTCGTCGACCGACCCCGGGCCGAGCACCACGTCGGGGTTGACGACCATCACCCACGCCACGGCCGGACCCAGATCGGCCACCCCGGCGTTCGCCGCCCGGCCGTACCCGAGATTGCCCCCGGTGCGCAGCAGTCGGACCTCCGGCCCGCCCGTAGCGTCGGCGTCCCGGGCCGCGGCGCGTTCCACACTGCCGTCCGTCGAGCCGTTGTCCGCCATGACCACCGTCACCGGCCGGCTGGTGGCGCCGGGGACCGAGTCGAGGAAGGCGGTCAGCGACTCCCCCGGCGAGTACGTGACGACCACGATGCCGACCCGGTCGGCCGGCCCGGCGGCATGCTCACCGGCCCGCGCTCCGGGTGGGGGCGCGGGTGCGGTCGGGTCGGTCACGCGGTCTCTCCTCGCTCCTCGGGTCGGTCGACCCGGTTTTGATGGTGTCGATCGCTGCGGGCCGCCCGGTCGTAGGCCTCCCGATGCGCGTCCGCGCTGGCCGCCCAGGTGAAGTCCTGCGCCCGCTCCACCGCAGCCGCGGACAGGTCCGCCCGGCGCTGCGGGTCGTCCAGCAGGTCGGACAGGGCGGCGGCGATGTCGCCGGCCCCGGTTCCCGAGTAGGCGACCGCGTCCCCGCCGAC
Organism: Nakamurella flava; assembly: GCF_005298075.1. Taxonomy (NCBI): domain Bacteria; kingdom Bacillati; phylum Actinomycetota; class Actinomycetes; order Nakamurellales; family Nakamurellaceae; genus Nakamurella; species Nakamurella flava. Next base: position 815,081 of record NZ_SZZH01000003.1, on the reverse strand, counting down.
TTCGGGCAGGGCGAGTTTGCGGGTGGTCAGCACGGCCGCGCCGCAGGCCATCGCCTCCAGGACCGGCAGGCCGAACCCCTCGCCGAGGCTCGGGTAGGCCACCACGGTGGCCCCGCCCAGCAGACCGGGGAGCAGTTCCACCGGCAGGTGACCGGGACGTCGCACCCGCAGATGGGACGGCACCGCGGCCACCGCCGGTTCGACGGCGTCGTCCCAACCCTGGGCGCCGGCCAGCACCAGCGCCGGCGGGGACGGCCGTCCCGCACAGGCGCGGATGAATGCCCGCACCAGCGCGGGCACGTTCTTGCGGGGTTCCAGAGTGCCGAGGAAAGCGACGAACGGCTCGTCCGGTGCCAGGTCGCAGGCCCGGCGGGCCGCCGCCACGACGTCCGGGGCCGGCGGGTGGAACGTGGTGGTGTCGACGCCGTGGTAGGCCACGACGAAATCGTCGGTGCGGGCGCCGGTGTAGTGGGCCACCTCGCTGGCCGTGGCCCGGCTGGGCACTACGCAGACCGCCGCGCGACGCACCGACGTGCGCGTCCATCCACGGAAGAAGCGGCCCTTGACCCCCAGGTGGACGCCGCGATCGGAGAAGAACGTGGCGTCGTGGAGGGTGACGACGACGGGCAGCGAGGCGGCCAACGGCATCGTGTAGTGCGGGGAGTGGATGAGGTCGACGGGCAGCCGGCGGGCGATCCGCGGCAGGGTGGTCTGCTCCCAGGCCAACCGGGCCGGTCGGCTGCCGAGTTCCTCGACGGCCGGGACGATGCGGCTGTGCGGAGCGAGCTGGGAGAACGTCTCGGCATCCCGGGGCTGACAGACCACGGACAACGCCGCTCCCGCGGAGTCCAGGGCGGCGGCGAGATGGTCGACGTAGCGGCCGACCCCACCCCGCTCGGCCGGGATGGCGGTGGCGTCGAGCAGCACCCGTGGCTCCGTGCGCACACCCTCCCCTTCCTCGTCCGTCCCCTCCGGGCGGGCCGCGAACGACCGCCGGACGGCGGACCGGTCAGATGTGGATATCACGTTTCCGGTCGGTCGGGCCCGGGCAGCGCCGGACCCGCGGGGATCAGGCGGTGTGCACCTTCCACACCGCCGCGGCGGCCGCCGCCCAGGTGAATCCCGCCGACCGCGCCCGACCGGCGGCGGCGAGGGCGGCGGCGGTGTCCGGCTCCGTCGCGGTGGCCAGGGCCGCCGCCAGCGCGGTCGGATCCTCCCGCCGGGCCGCCAGGCCGGCCGGGCCGACCAGCTCGACCAGGGCCGGTGCGTCGGAGGTCACCACCGGCACCCCGGCGGCCATGGCCTCCAGCACCGGCAACCCGAAGCCCTCCGAGCGGGAGGGCGCGGCCAGCACGGCGGCGCCGTCGAGCACGGCACCGAGGTCGGCGTCGTCGATCCGTCCGGTGGCCACGACCCGGCCGGGGGGCAGTCCGGCCTCCCGGGCCAGTCCGGCGAGATCCACGCCACCCCACCCGGGCGGGCCGACGACGACGAGACCGATCCCGTCCGCCGCCGGTTCGGCGACGGCCCGGACCAGCACGTCGAGTCCCTTGCGGGGTTCCAGGGTGGCGACCGCGGTCACGTAGCGGTCGGGCAGACCTAGCCGGCGGCGGCGCTCCGCGGCGTCGGCCGGCACCGGCAGGGCGGTCACCCCGTGCGGGACGACGACCAACCGGTCCGAGGCGGCCGGGAAGATGCCGGCCAGGTCGTCGGCCACCGCCAGCGACGGCACGACGATGGCGTCGGCCCGGCGGATCTGCCGGCCGATGATGCTCCGGTGCCACCGCACCCCCCGCGGCGTCAGCAGCTCCGGGTGCGTCCAGGGGACCGCGTCGTGCACGGTCGTGACGATCGGGGTGCGTCCACCGGGAGCGAGTGGCGTGGTGGCGTGGATGCGGTCGCCTCGCGGGTACGGCGGCAGCCCCCGCATCCACAGCTCGGCCAGCACGCGATGGCCGGCCGGCAGGCGCCGGGGCCCGGCCACACCCGGGAGCGCGGCCGCGGCCGGATCACGGTGAAAAGCGGTGACGCCCTGCACGTCCCACCCCGGAGGAGGGTCGGCCGCCAGCGCCGTGGTGATCTCCCGGGCGTAGCGGCCCGTCCCGCCGGGGATGGGGGCCAGCAGCTGCTCGAGCACCACGGTCAGCGTTGGCATCGGGCAAGCAGATCACAGGATGGTCACGGCGACTGCGCCGGGTCCGCCTGGTGGGAAGAGCCGTTCGCTCAGCCGGCGGCGAGCCGGTAGGCCCGCACCGTGGCCTCGGCGGAGGCCTGCCACGTCCACGCGGCGGCCCAGCGGCGACGGCGATCCCGCTCGGCCTGCTCGGCCGCCCCCGACGGGGCGGCGGCGGACTCGGTCAACCGTTCGGCCAGGGCCTCGGCGTCGCCGACCGGGAAGGTGGCCGCCAGCCCGCCGGTCACCTCCAGCAGGGCCGGGTCGGTGGAGACGATGGCCGCGGTGCCGGTGGCCATGGCCTCCAGGGCGGGCAGGCCGAAACCCTCGTACCGGGACGGCATCACGACGGCCCGCGCGCCGGCGACCAGGCTCTTCAGTTCGGCCTGCTCCGCGTACGGGCGGATCCGCACCCCCGGCGGCGGTCCGTCCTGTAGTCCGGGGATGTCGCCCCAGCCGGCCGGTCCGACCAGCACCAGGTCGGGCAGGTCGGCGTCCCGTGACCGGGCGAGACCGTAGGCCGCGATGAGGGTGTCGAGCCCCTTCCGGGGTTCGCGGGTGCCGACGAACAGGAAGTGGTCGTCCGGCAGGCCGAGAGCCGACCGCTGCTCGGCAGCGGGGGCGGTGGCCGCGAGCCACTCCGGGGTGACGCCGTGCGGGGTGACGACGACCTGCCGGGCCAGCCCCGGGTAGTGCTCGGCGACCTGGTCGGCGATGGCCCGGGTCGGGGTGCACACCACCGCGGCCCGGCGCAGGGAGCGGGGCACGAGGTCGACCAACCGGCGGCTGTGCGCGTCGACCGTTTCGGCCAGCAGCAGATAGGCCAGGTCGTGCACGGTGACGACGCCGGCGGTCCGCCGACCGGTCGGCGGCAACACGAAGTTGGTGCCGTGGAAGACGTCGTTGCGCCCGGCGAACCAGCCCACGGTGGGGTGTTCCGTCCGGGTCCAGACCCGGTGCAGCAACCGGGCGGGGGCCGGCAGCGACCGGGCTCGCACCCCGGGCGGCACCATCGCCCGCAACTCCCGCCACCCCCGGGTGGTGAAGGCGGTGGCGCTGACGCGTAGGTCGTCTCGCTCCCCCAGCGCCGTCAGCAGGTTCTCGGTGTAGCGCCCGATGCCGGTGCGCTGTCCGTAGAGCGGGGTGCCGTCCAGCGCTACCGACAGGGACCCGATCACCGCAGGTCCGCGTCGACCATCCGCCCGACGAGCTCGTCGAAGTCGACGGTCGGGGTCCAGCCCAGTTCGCGGCGGGCCTTGCCGGAGTCGCCGACCAGTTCGACGGCGTCGACCGGGCGGACGAACGCCGGGTCGACGACCACGTACTTCTCCCAGTCGTCGATCCCGGCCCGGGTGAACGCGGCGGCCACGAAGTCGCGGACGCTGTGGGACCGCCCCGTCGCGATGACGTAGTCACCGGCGACGTCGTGCCGGGCCGCCCGGATCATCGCGTCGACGTAGTCCGGGGCCCAGCCCCAGTCGCGGCGGGCGTCGAGATTGCCCAGGCGCAGCTCGTCCTGCTCGCCCCGGGCGATGAGCGCCGCGCCCTGGGTGATCTTGCGGGTCACGAACTGGGGCGGCCGCCGCGGCGACTCGTGGTTGTACAGCACGACCGACACCGCGAACAGTTCCCGTGATCGGAAGGTGCCGGCCATGGTGTGCGCGTACGCCTTCGCCGCGCCGTACGGGGTGATCGGGGCGAGCGGCGTCGACTCGTCCTGCGGGCTGTTCACCGGGTTGCCGAAGATCTCCGCACTGGACGCCTGCACGACCCGGACGTCCTGACCGGTCGCCTCCTTGTGCTGGTAGGCGGCGTGCAGGATGCCCGCTGCGGCCAGCCCGGACACCCGGCCGGTGCCGACCGGGTCGGCCCAGGATTGGGCCACCGAAGAGATACCGGCCAGGTTGTAGATCTCGTCCGGGCCGATCTCAGCGACGAGCGCGGCCATCCGGGTCGGGTTGGTCAGGTCACCGAGGTGCGGCTGCACGTCCGGGAACCGGGTGCGGAAGGTGGTGAGCTGCTCCGGCCACCGGAACAGCCCGTGCACCTGCACCCCCTGGCCGAGCAGCTGCTCGGCCAGGTAGCCGCCGTCCTGGCCGGAGACCCCGGTGACGAAGGCGGTGCGGCTCACTTGCCGTGCAGCGCCCGCTGCTCGGCGAGGTCGGAATCGACCATCATCTCGACCAGCTCCGGGAAGGAGACGGTCGGCGTCCAGCCGAGCTTCTCCTTGGCCTTCGCCGGGTCGCCGATCAGCAGGTCGACCTCGGCCGGGCGGAAGAACTGCGGGTCGACGTAGACCAGGTCCGACCAGTCGGACACGCCGACGCGAGCGAACGCGATGTCCAGGTACTCACGGATGGAGTGGGTCTCACCGGTCGCGACCACGTAGTCGTCGCCCTCCGGCTGCTGCAGCATCCGCCACATGGCGTCGACGTAGTCGCCGGCGAAGCCCCAGTCGCGCTTGGCGTCGAGGTTGCCCAGCGAGATCTTGTCCTGCAGGCCGAGCGAGATGCGGGCGACGGCCCGGCTGATCTTGCGGGTGACGAACTCCGGCCCACGACGCGGCGACTCGTGGTTGAACAGGATCCCCGAGCTGGCGTGCATGCCGTAGGACTCGCGGTAGTTGATCGTCATGTAGTGGCCGTAGACCTTGGCCACGCCGTACGGGGACCGCGGCCAGAGCAGCGTCTCCTCGGTCTGCGGGACCTGCTGGACCTTGCCGAACATCTCCGAGCTGGACGCCTGGTAGAAGCGCACCTTGCTCAGATCGTCGCCGGCGTAGAGGCGGGTGGCCTCCAGCATGTTCAGCACACCCAGGCCGGTGACCTCGCTGGTCAGCCGAGCGTTCTCCCAGGAGTAGGCCACGAAGGAGATCGCGCCGAGGTTGAAGACCTCATCCGGCTGCGCGTGATTGAGCGCCCGCAGCAGGCTCGACAGGTCGGTGAGATCGCCCGTGACGATCTGCACACCGGGGACCTCACGCTCGACCAGTTCGCGCTTGGGATTGTTCTGTCCGCGGATTAGGCCGAAGACCTCGTAGCCCTTGGCGAGCAGCTGCTCGGCGAGGTAGAGGCCGTCCTGGCCGGTCACACCGGTGATGAGCGCGCGTGGCACTTGTCGATCTCCTGTTGGGTTGGGGTCGCCTGCAGGTCCGGCGATCGTAGCGTCCCGGCCGTGACGGGCGACGCCGCGACGCGGGGTCGACAGTCGGTCTTCGACAGGGCTGCGCCGGTACGGTAACCAGCGTGAACGGCCAGCCCTTCGTGTCCCATGCCCAAAATCGCGAGGACGTCGTCCTGCATCGCGCGTTGAAGCAGGTGACGAACGGGCGGTACGTGGAGGTCGGGGCGAACCACCCGCAGGACGACTCCGTCTCCCGCGCGTTCTACGACCACGGCTGGAGCGGCATCACGGTCGAGCCGGTGCACGCGTTCGCCGAACTGCACCGATCCCAACGGGAACGGGACACCCTGGTCGAGGCGGCGATCAGCGACAGCCCCTCGCCGACGCTCACGCTCCACCAGATCGCGGGCACCGGGTTGTCCTCCCTGGTGGACACGGTCGGCCAGACCCACCGCGACACCGGTTGGGACGTCATCGACGTCGAGGTCCCCGTCCGCCGCCTGGACGATGTCCTGCACGAGGCCGGATGGCAGCCCGGCGACGACATCCATTTCCTGCTCGTCGACGTCGAAGGGGCCGAGCGCGACGTCCTGGCGACCATCGACCTGCAGCGGTGGCGGCCGTGGGTGGTGGTCGTGGAGGCGACCGAGCCGACCACGACGACGCCGGCCTTCGACTCCTGGGAGCAGCTGGTCACCGGAGCGGGCTACGAGTTCCGGCTGTTCGACGGTCTCTCCCGCTTCTACGTCTCACCCGACCATCGGACCGACATCGGGCCGCTGCTCGATTACCCCGCGTGCGTCCACGACGAGTACGTCACCGCCGAGACCGTGCGGCTGCGCCGCGAGACCGAGGAGGCCTACCACCGGGCCAACGGGGCCAACTCGGGAGCCGACGCCCTCCAGCGCGAGGTCGAGCGGTTGCAGGCGGAACTGGACGAACTCCGCCCGCAGGTGGCCGGCTTCGACCGGGAACGGGAGGAACTGACCGCCCAGGCCCGACGCAGCGACGACCTGCGCGTCGCCGCCGACGCGGTCGCCGCCCGCTGGCGCCACAAGGCCGTCGACGCGTGGGCGACGTCCGTCGCGGGCGGCATGACGATCGACAGCGGCGAGGTCGGTCCGCTGCGGGAACGGGTCGAGCACCTGGCTGCCGAACTGGACGCCACCCACCGCACCCTGTCCTGGCGGATCACCAAGCCGCTGCGCTCGGTCCGTTCGGTCAGCCTGCGCAAGGCGGCGAAGTGAAGTCACGGTCCACCCCGCGCGGCACCCCGACGGCCACCCGGCCGGTGACGCCCGGGCCGGCGGACGCCGCGCTGGCTCTGGCCGCGCGGCTGCGCGCCGCGGCCGGTGCCCTGCAGGTCAACGTCCCCCCGCCCGCCGGGAATCCCGGCCAGGACGCCGCCGACGTGCTGGTGCAGCTCTGCCGGGACCTGCACGCCGACCCGGCCGACGACCGCATCTGGCTGGTGATGACCTGCATCGCCACCGCGTATCCCAGCCGGGACGAGATCGACGACGCCCGTCGCATGATCGAACTGAACGCCCCGGACGACGTCGCGCTCATCCTGTTGGAGAACGGCCTGCACCGGGCCCGGCTGTCCGGGCTGCCACTGGCCCCGTTCGAGCTGCTCGTCGGTCAGGTCCTGGTGGACGTCGACTTCTCGGCCCGCCACGACCTGCACACGGGCATCCAACGGGTGGTCCGCAACCTGCTGCCGCACTGGAACCTCGAGCGGTCCATCGTGCCGGTGGTGTGGGCCCGCAACCAGGGCATGCTGCGACGACTCGATCCGACGGAATCGACCCGCATCTACGACTGGGTGGCGCACGAGAAGGTCGTCGCCGAGCGGCGGCGCAGTGGACTGCGCGAACTGGACGCTCTCCCGCCGGCCGAGTCCACCACCGTGGTGCCGTGGCGGTGCGTCCTGGTGCTCCCCGAGGTCCCGCCCCGCGAGGCCGTCGAGCGGATCGCCGCCATCGGGGCGTGCAGCAACACCTCCGTCGTCGCCGTCGGCTACGACATGATCCCGCTGGTGTCGGCCGACACGGTCGGCATCGAGGAACCCACCAAGTTCATGCCCTACCTCGCGGCCGTCAAGTTCGCGGACCGGGTCGCCGGCATCAGCCGGGCCGCGGCCGACGAGTTCGCCGCGTTCGCCGCCATGCTGCCCACCCAGGGGCTGACCGGGCCCGAGGTGGTCGCCGTCTCCCTGCCGGTCGAGTTGAACGCCGAACACCCTCCGGCCCCACCCGCCGGGTCACCGGCGGCCCACACGGACCGGCCACAGATCGTCATCGTCGGCAGCCACGACACCCGCAAGAACCATCTGGCCGTGCTGCACGCCGCCGAGCTGCTGTGGCAGGAGGGCCTGGACTTCGGTCTGACCTTCATCGGCGGCGGCGGCTCGAACAAGGAGTTCTTCCGCCGGGCCAAGACCCTCGCCGGGCGGGGGCGCGCCGTCGAGGTGCGGACGTCGGTCCCCGAGGACGAACTGCGCCGGGCGGTCGCCGAGGCCCGGTTCACCATGTTCCCGTCCATCCACGAGGGTTACGGGTTGCCGGTGGCCGAGTCGATGGCGCTGGGAACCCCGGTGATCACCACGAACTACGGTTCCACCGCCGAGATCGCCGCGGACGGCGGGGCCCTGACCGTCGACCCGCGGGACGACGCCTCGATCACCGACGCCATGCGGACCTTGCTGACCGACGACGGCGCGGTCGCGGAACTCCGCGCCGCCATCGCGGCCCGCACCGAACGCACCTGGCAGGACTACGCCGACGAGCTGTGGGCCGGGCTCGTCGAGCCGGCCCTGACGGCCGCCACCCGGAACGGAACTGGACATCATGCGGCTTCGTGACCTCGCGGGTCGCTCCCGCCTCGCCCGCCGTGACCAGCGGCCCACCCTGGACCAGCTGGTGCACGACGTGACCGCGCACGGCGCGGCCCGACGATCGGCCCTGGCCGCCCGGCTGCGGACGCTGGTCGAAGCCCTCGACCTCCCGCCGGTCCCCACCGGAGACGACAAGTCGACCGTCACCACCGCGCTCGGCGTCCTGGTCGACGGCCTGGTCGGGATGACCCACCGGCAGGCCTGGGTGATGCTCGCGGTACTGCGCGCCCGGTTGCCGCTGGCCGAGGACGTCCGGACCGCCGTCCGCTACACCCAGACCGACGGCCCGGTCGCCGGGCTGCGCCTCGCGCTGGCCGCCGGACCGATGGAGCGGCTGCTGCACCACGGCCCGTTCCGTGCGGTCAGGGTGGTGCGCGACGCGGTGGTCGTCGACGTGCACCACACCGCGGAGGCCGGTTTCGCCACCGGTATCCAGCGGGTCACCCGGGAGACCACCCGGCGCTGGGCCCAGACCCACGACATCGAGCTCATCGGCTGGCACGAGGACCTGTCCGCGTTGCGGTCGCTGACGCCGGCTGAGGCGCACCGCGCCTGTTTCGGCGGGCCGCCGGTCCCGGCCGCCGAGCGCAAGCCCGGACCGGTCCTGGTGCCGCTGGACTCCACCGTCGTGCTGCCCGAACTGGCCACCGAGACCGAACGCACCGACACCCTGCGCTGCCTGGCCGAGTACTCGGGCAACCGGTTCACCATGATCGGGTACGACATGGTGCCGATCACCGTCCCGGAGACGACGCACGGGGCCATGCCCGGGGCGTTCGCCCGCAACCTCGCGGCGATGCGCTACGCCGACGCCGTCGCCACGATCTCCAAGTCCGCGGCCGTGGAATACGCCGGGTGGGTGCGCATGCTCAACGGCATCGGTCTGCCCGGGCCCCGGGTAGTGCCGTGCGTACTGCCCAACGAGGTCGGGTCGGTGACCGACGAGCAGCTCGAGGCGTCCAGTGACCGGCTGCTGGTCCCCGGCGTGCCGATGGTGCTGGTCGTCGGCACGCACGAGCCCCGCAAGAACCACCTGGCCGTCCTGCACGCCGCCGAACTGCTGTGGCGCGAAGGCCACCGGTTCACCTTGACCATGATCGGTGGCCGGGCCTGGAACAGCGCCCGGTTCGACCAGGCACTGAACTGGCTCCAGCAGCTGGGCCGCCCCATCGAGATCGTGTCCAAGGCCGACGACGCTCTGCTCTGGAGCGCGTACCGGCTGGCGCGGTTCAGTGTGTTCCCGTCGGTCAACGAGGGCTACGGGCTGCCCGTGGTCGAGTCGATCCTGTCCGGTACCCCGGTCATCACGTCGCGGTTCGGGTCGATGGCCGAGATCGTGACCGAGGGCGGAGCCCTGCTGGTGGACCCCTACGACGACCACGATGTGGCGAACGCCATGCGTACGCTCCTGACGGATGACGCGGAGTGGGAACGACTGAGGCAGGAGGCGCGTCAGGTGTCGGTGACGACCTGGGACGACTACGCAGCACAGACCTGGCGCGAGCTGGCCGCACCGCGACCCGCCGCGGATCCGACGACGGCGGCGACCTCGGTGGCGGCGGCCGGTGACTGAGCCCAGCAAGGGGCGGTCGTCCCTCGAGGCGAGCCGCGAGGCCCGTAACCAGGCCCTGGCCGCTCAGCCCCTCGTGCCCTCCGGGCCGGTCTCGGGTTTCGTGAGCGGCACCGTCGACTCCGTCCGTGGGGTCTGGCGGTACCGCGAGCTGCTCGACCTGCTGGTCAAGCGGGAGCTCAAGTCCCGGTATAAGGACAGCGCGCTGGGATTCGTCTGGTCGCTCATCCGGCCATTGACCCAGCTGCTCGTCTACTACATCGCGATCGGCAAGTTCCTGGGTGCCGAGCGCGACACTCCCGAATTCGCGATCTACATCTACACCGGCCTCACCGCCTGGGCCCTGTTCAGTGAGGTCATCTCCTCCGGCACCGGGTCGATCGTGGCCAACGGCGGTTTGGTCAAGAAGATCTACCTGCCGCGCGAGGTGTTCCCGCTCTCGGTCATCGGCTCCGCACTCTTCAACTTCGTCATCCAGTTGTTCATCCTGCTGGTCGCCACCCTCCTCGCCGGGAGCCCCCCGTCCTTGGCCGGTATCGGCTACGTCGTGCTGGGCACCGCGGTGTTGCTGGTCTACGCCACCGCCATCGCGTTCCTGCTGTCGGCGATCAACGTCTACCTGCGGGACGTGGCGTACCTGGTCGAGGTCGGCCTGATGGTCGGCTTCTGGCTGTCCCCGATCGTCTACCGCTGGAGCTTCGTCCAGAACGCCCTGTCCTCCGAGCTGCTCAACCAGATCTACCTGGCCAACCCGGTCACCCTGGCCGTGCTGTGCTTCCAGCGCGGCATCTGGGTGGCCGGCGCCGGTCTCCCCCAGCCGAGCGACCTGGGGCTGCGGGCCGTCATCGCCTTCCTCATCGGCATTCCGATCCTGTGGCTCTGCCAGCGGGTCTTCGCCCGGATGCAGAACAACTTCGCGCAGGAGCTGTAGACCATGACCGACTCGGTGAGCGTGATCCGCGTCCGCGACGCCAGCAAGCGTTTCGTCATCCGCAAGGAGAAGTCGCTGAAGGAGCGGCTGGTCAACTTCGGCCGGTCGAACCAGCACAAGGACGACTTCTGGGCCCTGCGGGACATCGACCTCGACATCCACGGCGGCACCACCGTCGGGCTCATCGGCCCGAACGGGTCGGGCAAGTCGACTCTGCTCAAGCTGATCGGCGGGATCCTCCAGCCGACCAGCGGCACCGTCGAGCACCGCGGGCGGCTGGCCGCCCTGCTGGAACTCGGCGCCGGTTTCCACCCCGACCTCACCGGCCGGGAGAACGTCTTCCTCAACGCCGCCATCCTCGGGCTGTCGCGGAAGCAGACCGCCCAGTTCTTCGACGCGATCGTCGCGTTCTCCGGCATCGAGCCGTTCATCGACACCCAGGTGAAGTTCTACTCGTCCGGCATGTACGTCCGGCTCGCGTTCGCCGTCTCGGTGCACGTCGACCCGGACGTGCTGCTGGTCGACGAGGTGTTGGCCGTCGGCGACGAACCGTTCCAGCGCAAGTGCATGGACCGGATTCGCCGGTTCCAGGCCGAGGGACGCACCATCGTCCTGGTCACCCACGCCCTGGACACCGTGGCCGACATCTGCGACCGGGCCGTGGTGCTCGAAAACGGCCGCATCCAGGTCGACGGCCCACCGGTCGACGCCCTCCGGCATCTGCGCGCCGACTTCGAGGTCATGCGCCAGGAGGACATGGAAAAGCAGCGGGAGGCCGTCGGCGACAGCGAGCCGCCGAGTGCCGCCCGGATCGTCGGTGTCACCGTCAGCGGCGACGACGGGCGACGGATCAGCGTCATCGAACCGGGCGATCCGCTGGTCATCGACGTCGACGTCGACGTCGACGGCCGGGTCGAGGACCCGGTGCTGGGCATCGGTATCGACAGCCCCCTCGGCCAGGTCGTCTACGGCACCAACACCAAGCTGATGGGGCGACGACTGCCGCCGCTGTCCGGGCCGTCCCGGCACACGTTCCGGCTGCCGCAGGTGTGGCTCGGCGAGGGTCAGTACACCGTGCACGCGGCCTTCGCCCGCGACGGCGGGGTCGAACTGCACCGGTTGCCGGGCGCGGCATCGCTCACCGTTCACGCCTCCGGCCGAGGTGTCGGGTTCCTCAACATCGACACGGAGTTGCTGTCGTCCTGATCGGGGTGACGGCCGGTGCCACTTCGGGTGGAGACCGGTCCGAGGCATTGGGCCGCTTCCACCGTCGACCTAGCCTTCGAGCATGTCGATCCCGGTGCAGTCGCGCGAGGCACTCCTGTCCGCTGACGACGCGGTGACGGCGGCCGTCGACGCCGGCGACCCCGAGCAGCTGCCCGAGGACGTCTTCCTGACCGTGGCCTACCGCGTCCTGCTCGACCGGGCCCCGGACGCCGGCGGGCTCGCGCATTTCCGCAAGCGGCTGGCCGCCGGGGCGACCCGGCGGGACATCGTCTGGGAGATCCGGGACTCCTCGGAGTTCCGGTCCCGCCGGCAGTCCCCGCTGGCGGCGCTGCACGCGGCCCGACTGGCCTGGACCCGGAGCCTGCCCCGGGCGGGGACGATCGTCGACCTGGGCGGGGCTTCGACCAGCAGCCCCCGCGGGGCGCTCATCGAGATGGGCTACCCGTACGACTTCGACAGCCTGACCATCATCGATCTCCCGCCGGACGAGCGGCACGAGGAGTTCCGCAGCGAACGCTGGCCCGACCACGTCGACACCGAGCTCGGGCCGGTGCGGTACGTGCACGCCTCGATGACCGACCTGTCGGCCATCCCGGATGCGTCGGTCGACCTGGTCAACTCCAGCCAGACGTTCGAGCACATTCACCCGCACGAGGGTGAGCAGGTGCTCGCCGAGGTCCGTCGGGTGCTCAAGCCCACCGGCCTGCTCGCGTTGGACACCCCCAACCGGGCCCTGACGGCCGTCGAACTGGCCGATCAGGACGCGGAGTTCATCAACCCCGACCACAAGATCGAGTACACGCACCCGCAGATGGTGGCGCTCTTCGATCGGCACGGCCTGTCCGTCGTCCGGGCCCAGGGCATCGCCTGGCTGCCCGAGTCGGCCACGACGGGGGTCTTCGACGCGGACGAGATCAGCACCAACGCCGGTCTGTACGACGACATCGAGCGCTCCTACCTGCTCGCCTACCTCTGCCGGCCGACGCCGGGCGCGCTCAGCAGGATGCGGCGACGGGTCGAGTCCGGTCTCGGCCGGTTCCGCCGCTGACCGCTGCCCCGCCCGCCCCGGCCACGGGGCTTGGAGACGGCTGAGCAACGCTCGTGAGCGTCGCGCGTCCACGGACGTCGCGTGGATGCGACGGCCGCCGTACCGGGCAAGTCCGTTGCCGACGGTCGGCCGTCCGACCCGCTCCGACGCTCCCGGATCGGGGGACGAGCCTCGCTACAGTAGCGAAGCCGTCGCACCTGGTGGGAGGACTCTCGACCACGTCCGGGTGGCGGCACGGCCACGGCGAAAGGGAAGTAGTGACCGCGAGACCGTACTCCGCAGCACCGGGTGACCCCTCGACGGCGGAGGGGACGACCAGCACCGTCCCCGCGGAGCCGGCCCCCGCCCGCCGGGGCGGCGCGAGCCGCATCGGGGGCGCTGTCGTCTTCGCCCTCACGCTCGTCGTCCTGGCCGTGGTGACGATCTTCCGCTACACCGCGCCCTACCTGCAGGCCGACGGCGTCCAGCAGTCGATCATGTCGATCCAGAACGTCGACCTCTTCTACTGGGGCCAGAACCGGTTCGCCGCGGTGGTCTCGTTCCTGGCCAGTCCCTTCTCCGATCCCGCGGTCAACCTGTTCGTCTGTCTGCTGATCAACTCGCTGTGCTTCTACGGGATGCTGCTGGTCATCGCGGTCATGGGCGTCCGGGCGCTCACCGGTGAGTTCCGCTGGCCCGCGGTGTACGTGCTGTGGGTCCTGACGGCCGCCACCGCGAACGTGATCATCGTGCCGTCGAAGCTGCACATCATCTCGTTGGAGAGCCAGCCGTACTCGATGTCCTGGCTGCTGACCCTGGGCGCGTTCCTGCTGTGGAAGCGATCGGTCTGGTGGGCGTGGGCGCTGGCCGCGGCGTGCGCCGGGGTGGCGATGGGCCTCAATCCGTCGGTGCTGACCGTCGCCGCGTTCCTCGCGATCATCGAGATGTTCCGTCGGCGCCAGTGGCTGCGGTGGCCGGCCTTCGGCGTCATGTGGGTGGCCTGGTTCGCCGTGTGGCAGTTCCTCTCCAGCCGACTCGGCGGCAACGCCGGCCCCATCCCGGACGCCCCGCAGGACTACTTCTCCTTCAGCCGCGGCCAGTTCGTCGCCGAGTTCCCGCAGGCCGTCGGGTCCGTCACCGGGGCGCTGTCCCCGAGCCGGCTCATGGTGCTGGGCGCCGTCGCCGCCCTGGCCGCCCTGCTGCTGCCGGCCGAGCGCCGGGCGGCGCTGCTCCCCCGGTTCGCCCTCGTGGTGCTGTTCTCCCTGGGCTACTTCACCGTCTTCGCCGGCAATCCGTGGGTGTCGCTGAACGGCTACCCGGTGCGGTACTTCTTCCCGGTCCTCATCGCCGTCGTGCTGTTCCTGGCCGCCCCGATCGCCGGGGCGCTGCTGACCGCTCGCGTCCCGGTCGCCGCCGCGGTCCGGCAGCCCGTCGTCGCGGTCGGGGCGGTGGTGGCCGCGGCCGCTTCACTCGTCGGCCCGCTGACGCCGCCCAGCGACTCGGTCGTCCTGCAGGACATCCGGGCCGCCGGCGACTTCGCCCGATCGAACGACATCAGCTTCCTGTCCGGCTACTACTGGGACATGTGGCCGCTGTTGTGGGAGACCCTGGAGGACGGCCGGGAGTCGCACTTCGTCACCGGCTTCAAGAGTGGGGGCGACCCGGATGCCTACAAGGAGCGGTTCCAGGCCGACCTGGCCTCCGGTACTCCTCCCCGGGCGATGTGTGTGAACGAGACCGACAGCTTCTGCACCACCTACCTGGACTACTGGACCGAGCCGGGCTGGCAGTTCACCGGGCAGACCTGCCCGGTTCCGGGACCGACCCCGCAGTTGGGGTCGCCCCAGCAGAAGACCTGCCGCGTGCTGGAGTACACCGGCGGGCGGTGAGCGCGGCCGCACCCTCGGGTGCGGACCCGGACCGCCCGACGGGCGTGGCCCGGAACAACGGAGTTCGGAAGACGTGACGGGGGACGGATGACCGGGGTGTCCTTGCAGGACGGCTGGCTGCCCACGCTGCTGCTGGTGCTGGGCGTCGTCGGGGCGGCGTTCCTGCTGGCCCGCCGCGAACGCTGGTGGTGGATCTGGTTCGTCCCGGTCGCCGTGGTGGTCTCCGCCGTGGTCGCCTGGGCCCTGGGCACCCTGTTCGCCGAGGCCGTCATCGGCCAGAAGCTGGAGAACACCTCCGACTACGTCTGGCTGGGCGTGATCGTCGCCGCGATCGTCATCGGCATCGGCCGCTGCGTGCGGGTGACCTGGTGGCAACCACTGGTCACCCTGCTCGCCGCCGTGCTGGTCATCGCGGCCGCGGCCAACCAGATCAACCGCACCTACGTGCAGTACCCGACCCTGGGCGACGTGCTCGGCGCGCAGAGCGAATACCTGATCGACGGACCGCCGCCGGTGCCGACGACCGTCGGCGAGTTGCCCGCCGGACCGCTGGAGAGCGTCTGGACCCCGGAGGGCAACATCTCCGCCAACGGGCGGGTCAGCCCCATGACCATCCCCGGCACGGTGTCCGGCTTCAAGGCCCGCGAGGCGCAGGTCTACTACCCGCCGGCCTACGAAGCCACCAATCCACAGCGGCTCCCGGTGCTGGTGCTGCTGGCCGGTCAACCCGGCAGCCCCGGGGACTGGTTCCTCGGGGACCGGCTGCAGCAGGTCATGGACCCGATGGCCGCCAAGAACAAGGGCATCGCGCCGATCGTCGTCGTCCCGGACATCCTGGGCGACGCCACCGCCAACCCGGGTTGCTTCAACTCGTCGCTCGGCAACGTCGACACCTACCTGTCGGTGGACGTGCCGGCCGCGATCAACGCGCAGCTGCTCGCCCAGACCGACCACCAGCACTGGGCGATCGGCGGCTTCTCGGCCGGCGCGACCTGTTCGCTGCAGATGGCCACCAACCATCCCGACATCTACCCGACGTTCCTCGCGTTCGCCGGGGAGCTCAACCCCTCCACCGGCGGGTCCATGCAGGACACCATCAATACGGCGTTCGGCGGAGACGCGGCGAAGTACAAAGCCGTCAACCCGCTCGACCTGATGGCGTCGAAGCAGTATCCGAACGTCGCGGGCTGGTTCGTCGCCGGTAGCGAGGACCCGATCTTCGGGCCGGTGCAGCCGCAGTTGCTGGCCGCGGCGCAGAAGGCGGGGATGAACGTCCAGCTGTACACCAACCCGGGGACGGGTCACGCCTGGGACACCGTCACCGGCGGCCTGGCTCACGTGTTGCCGTGGCTCTACGGACGGCTCGGCATCACTGCCGCGAGCTGACCCGGCTGGTAGCGTCGCCGGTCGTGACCGGCCTCGATCCCGCCCCCGTGACACCCGCTTCGTCCTCGTCGAACACCGCACGGTTCGGCGATCTGCGCATCGCCGCGATCGTGCCGTGTCACAACGAGGAGGCCGCCGTCGGGCAGGTGGTCCGCGATCTGCGCGCCGCCGTCCCCGGCATGGACATCTACGTCTACGACAACCGGAGCACCGACCGCACCGTCGAGGTCGCCCTGCAGGCCGGGGCCATCGTGCGGCGCGAGGAGGTCAAGGGCAAGGGCAACGTGGTGCGCCGCGCCTTCGCCGACATCGAGGCCGACGTCTACCTGCTCATCGACGGGGACGACACCTACGACGCGTCGGCCGCTCCGCGGATGATCGAGACGCTGCTGTCCGGTCCGTACGACCACGTGCTCGGGGTGCGCAAGCAGACCACCGAGTCGGCCTACCGGCCGGGTCACTCGGCCGGCAACAAGATGTTCAACAAGCTGGTCACGAAGGTGTTCGGCACCCCGGTCACCGACATGCTCAGCGGGTACCGGATCTTCTCCCGTCGCTTCGTCAAGTCGTTCCCGGCGGTCTCCCGTGAGTTCGAGATCGAGACCGAGCTGACCGTCCACTCGATGAGCCTGCGCGTGCCGCAGACCGAGTTCGAGGTCGACTTCAAGGACCGCCCCGAGGGCAGCGAGAGCAAGCTCAACACCTACCGGGACGGTTACAAGATCCTGTCGCTGATCTTCCAGCTGATCCGGCACGAGCGGCCGCTGGCCTTCCACGGCCTGCTCGGGTTGATCGTCGCCGTGATCGCCCTGCTCCTCTCGATCCCCCTGCTGGTCGAGTACGCCGAGACGGGCCTGGTCCCCCGCTTCCCGACCGCCTTCCTGGCCGCGTCGATGGTCGTCATCGCCGTGCTCATCGTGACCATCGGGTTCATCCTCGACGGCATCACCCGCAGCCGACGCGAGTCGGCCCGACTCGTCTACCTCGGCTACTCGGCCCCGGCCCGCACGTCGGTCACCGCCGGCGGCCGGACGCAGGTGCTGCCGACCCCGCAGGCCGCACACGCCCACGAGCACCTGTCGGCCGATTCCGACCGGGAACCCGCCCGGCGCTAGACCCGTTCATGATCACGGCCCCGGAACCGACGGTTCCGGGGCCGCCTCGTTGCCGGACCGAGGTCAGCGCCGGGTCACGACCGCCGCTGGTAGTACTCGTTCGACGCCGCCAGCGCGGCGGCCAGCGACAGGTCGCCGTTGTCCCGTACGAACCCGGACCACGAACGGATCGCCCCGTCGTCGGCCGGCCGGCCGAGCAGGGTGCGATAGAGGCGGTCGATCCGCACCTGCACCGTCTCCTGGGCCTGGTAGAAACCGAACGCAAGGGTGTCGCGGCCCATGCCCGCCTGCAGCGCCCGGACCCAGCCGTCCACGCCCCCCTGGTCCGGTTCCCGCAGCAGGAGCTTGCGGTAGAGATCACGGACCCAGGTCTGGTTGTCGGACCGCCCGACGTTCTGGAAGTACTCGGGTGAGGCGTAGAACGCCGCCGCGATCTGGGCGACCGGCATGCCCGACTGCGCGGCGCGCACCCAGCCGGCCAGCCCGGAGGCGTCCGGTTCCCGGCGCAGGGTGTCCCGGTAGAACCGGGTGATCACGGTGGAGATCCATTCCGGGGACTGGGACAGCGTGGTCGCCAGTTCGTAGCGCGACACCTGCCCCCGCTGGACCCGGTCGCTCCACGCGCTCAGCTCGGACCCGCTGGGCGACCGGCTCAGGAAGTCCCGGTAGACCCGGCTGACGAACGCCTCGGTCGCGCTCCGGTCGGGTGTCGCCGTGGCGATCCGGCCCGTCCGCTGCTGGTCGCCCCGGGCGGTCGGCCACGGTGCCGCACCCAGCGGCTTTCCGGTGCGCCAAGCCTCGACGACCAGCAGATCCTGACCGTTCTTGCGGCCGAACAGCGGCTGGAAGATGTAGGTCTGCCCGTTGACCTGGGCGATCGTCGGCGTGTTGGCCGGGGCGTAGACGGTCCCGCCCCACGACGACCCCCGCTTGGCCTCCAGATCCCCGCTGGCGGCGTCGACGACCGTCAGCTGCTGTTCGCCGTGGGTGACCGCCTCGATGCGGCCGTCGTTGTCGATGTCGGCCAGCGCGACGCCGGTCTTCGTGCCGATGGCCGGGTTGCCGCAGTTGCCCCCGTCGGTGATGCACCTGCGCCACCGTTCGGCGCCCGTCGCACCGTCGTAGGACAGCATCCAGCCGCCGTAGGAGACGACGAACACGTCGGGCCGACCGTCCCCCGTCACGTCGGCCAGCGAGGGGGAACCGACGACGCGGGCCGGGGTGGCGGTCTGCCACAGCACGTTGCCGTTGCGGCCGTTCAGTGCGGTGATGACCCGGCCGGCCGGCTCGCCCCAGTAGCCGCCGGTGCCGACCACGACGTCCAACGCCCCGTCGCCGTTCAGGTCGCCCAGCGCGGGTGAGGACCAGATGACCTGCCCCCGCAGGAACCAGTTCCACTTGGGGGTGCCGTCCCGGTTGAACGCCCAGACGTACCCGCCGCCGACGTTGCCGCAGGGCTGGGTGCCGATGTCGTTGCCGGCACAGTCGCCGCCGACCACGACGTCGACCGCGCCGTCGCCGTCGATGTCGCCGATGGCCGGGGACGACCAGATGGAGTCCTTCAGCCATTTCGGCCACCCGGACAGTCCGGCGCCGGTCCGGGCGTTGTTGGCACCGAGCGCCTGCCCCCAGCTCGCCGTGACCACCGACGGCTGATCACCCTGCAGGTAGCCCAGCGCGGGCGTGGCCAGGAACCCGGTCGGACCGTTCGCCACGATGGGCGGGTCCTGACGGCTCCACAGCCGGCGGGTGTCGTTGCCCCGGAACGAGTAGGCCGCCAGCACGTTGGCCGTCGATCCGGTCACGACGTCGGACACCCCGTCGCCGTTGACGTCCGCGATGACCGGGCTGGGCTGCACCCCGCCCGACCGGGCGCCAGCGTTCACACCGCCCACGTCGACCAGGGCCTGGCTCGACCCGTCCAGACCGAACACCTGCAGGCTGCTGCTCACCCCGCCGCCGACGATGACCTCCGGAGTGCCGGATCCGTTGACGTCGGCCACCGCAGCCGAGGACCACTGCTCTCCGGTCGCCCCCGAGTCCAGACGCGATCCGCCGAACGGCAGCAGGGCACGGGCCGCGAACGGGCTGCCGACCTCCGTCAACGTCGTCGTCGCGCCCGCCGACACGGTGTCCTGGCCCGCGACCCACCGATCGACCACGGTCAGCGAACCGGCGACGACGGCCGTCACCAGAAGGGGGATCAACACGGCCTGCGTCACTTTGCGTAGCCGTCGACGGGACGACGGCAGGGGGGATCCCGGGAATGTCGAGGTCATCGCAGTGTCTTCCTCTCGGTACCTGCACCATCGTCCGAGGTCAGAGCCACGAACGCATCACCGGACGGGATGGAGCATTCATCCCATTCCGGTCGTGAATGTCTTGATCAATATGACCGTGTGTCACTGACGGGATCGTGGATCAGGCGGGCGACCCACGACCCGCCGGTCGGTCCGGAGCGGCCGACCGCGGCCGACCGGCCGATACAGTCGGAACCCCTGAGCGGTCGCCTTCGGCCGCACCGATCCCGCCGCGAAGGGCTGCGCCATGCCGACCCCACGACCGACGGTGCTGATCGACGGCACCCCGCTGATCGGCCCGCGCACGGGCATCGGCCGGTACACGCACGGCCTGCTGGCCGAATTGGCCCGCCGGGGCGACGTGGACGTGGCGGCGGCCGGGCTGGCCCGCGGGGCCGATCCCCTGGTGCTGCCGGAGCTGCCGCCGGGGGCGCCGCTGCGCCGTACCCGGGTCCCGGGTCGCATCGTGCTGGCCGCCCGGCGCCTGGGACTGGAACCACCGCTGGAGCTGCTGTGCGGCCGGGCTGACGTCTTCCACG
The DNA here is from genome assembly GCF_005298075.1 of Nakamurella flava. Taxonomy (NCBI): domain Bacteria; kingdom Bacillati; phylum Actinomycetota; class Actinomycetes; order Nakamurellales; family Nakamurellaceae; genus Nakamurella; species Nakamurella flava. The sequence continues at coordinate 794,905 of NZ_SZZH01000003.1, read as the reverse complement.
CCACGAACTTCCTGGCCCCGCCGATGTGGCGGACCGCCCTGGTCGTGACGGTGCACGACCTGGCGTTCCACACCCACCCGCAGACCATGAATCCCGCGGCGGTCGACCTGGCCACCCGTCTGCCGCCGACGCTGCGCCGGGCGGCCGCCATCTGCACCGTGACCGGCGCCGTCCGGGACCAGGTGGTCGACGTCTTCGGGGTCGACCCGGCCGACGTGTTCGTCACCCCGAACGCCGTCGGACCGGAGTGGTTCACCGCCGAGCCGGCGGATGCCGCACTGCGGGCCCGGATCGGTCTGCCGGAGCGTTACCTGGTGTTCGTCGGCACCCGGGAACCCCGCAAGGACCTGCCGACCCTGTTGGCGGCGCACGCCGAGCTGCGTCGTCGAGATCCGGAGGCCCCCGCGCTGCTGGTCATCGGCGCCGGTGGGTGGGGCGCCGATCCGACGTCGACCGTGCCGGACGGAGTCGTCAGCCCCGGCTATCTCCCCCAGGACGACGTGGTCCGGCTGGTGGCCGGGGCGCAGGCCCTGGTGCTGCCCAGTCTGGACGAGGGGTTCGGGATGCCGGCCACGGAGGCGCTGGCCGCGGGCGTCCCGGTGATCGTCAGCGACATCCCAGCACTGCGGGAGGTCACCGGCGACGCCGCCCTGCGGTTCCCGGTGGGGGACGCCGAGGCCCTGACCGCGACCATCGCCGCGACGCTGCGCGGGCAGACCCCGGACCGGGACAGCCGGGTCGCCCAGGCCCGGACGTTCACCCCGTCGCGGACCGCCGCGGCCGCCGAGCGGGCCTACCACCACGCCGTCGACCGGCGGCGGGACCGACGGTCGCGCTGATCCACCACTGGACATCGACGGCCGACCGGCTCAGACGTCCATCAGGACGAAGCTCTCCCAGGACCCGACCGCCGTCCGGTTCGCGATGAGGGGGGCACCGCCGGCCGCGTCCGCGCACACGTACCGGCCGTTCGCCTGGGAGAGCAGCGCGTAGCTGCCGTCGCCGTTGCGCTGCAGGGCAAAGGCCTCCCAGGTGGAGGGGGTGGGCCGGTTGGCGATGAGCGGCTGGTTGCCGAAGTCGTCGGCGCAGACGAAGTTGCCGTTGGCCTGCGATCGCAGTGCGATGAGGTTCCCGCCCATGCTGAAGACGTCGAACCGTTCCCACTGCTGCACGGTGGGCCGGTTCGACACCAGCGGTCGGCCGCCGCCGGCCTCCGCGGTGACGATCTGGTTGTTGGCCTTGGCCCGCAGCGCGACGGTGCGGGTGGGGGTGCCGTAACCGTTGATCTGCCCGACGGTGGCGGCGAGCCGGCGGTCGCCGGGCGAGACGTTGATCTCGAAGTGCATCTCGTCGGTGGTGCCGCGGTAGTCGCCGCCCCAATAGACCGTGCCGTTGCAGGACGACAGGATGTTGCGGATCGCGTTGACCTGGCCTGAACTGAACGTGCCCTTCGCACCGTTCGGGTGGCGGCTCCAGTTCAGGTCCATCGCGGTGCCGGAGGCGTGATTGGACCAGACGCTCGGGTTGTTGACGTTCCGCCGGTACTCGTAGCCGCCGCACTGGCTGCGGATCAGGCCCTCGACCTCGCTGTTGAACCGGCGGGCGACGTAGGCCAGGATCGTGCCGGCGTCGCCGCCCACCAGATCGAGGCTGACGTTGGTGCCGGGGATGGCGAAGGTCCGGATCCCGATGGTCGACCCGGGGGTACCCACCGGCCAGTCGTTGTAGGACGTCGCGGCCATGGTGCCGGCCATGGTCCGGCTCTGCGCCTGCAACGACTTCTGCTGCGCGGTGGCGAACTGCTGGGCGAACTGGGGATCGCTGGCCGGGGCGCCGTCGGCGAGCGCGCCGGCCGGGCGTTCGTCAGCGGCCCAGGCCGGGAGGGCCAGTCCGCCGGTCAGCCCGGCGGCCAGAGCGCCACCGAGGCCGACGGCGCCGACCCGCAGAGCGGATCGTCGGGAGAGCCCCGGCCGGGTGTGGGCGTCGCACATAGAGAAGGCCTCCGGATCGTTCGCCACCGATTACTGACGGCGATCATCCGAACACGCTCCGGCGTCGCCCCAGGAAAGGTGACACACGCCGGCCTGAGTTGACCATCGTCCGTGCCCGTAGCGAAGCTCTTTGCCCTCCCGTGACCTTTCGCTGCGCGAGCGATATTCCAGAAGAACAACGCGCGATAGGGGGCGACCCCCGGGGCATATGTCACGGGCACATCACGGGGCGTGTTCAGCCACCGGGGTTGTCTAGACCGGTACGGGGCGGCGTGCAGCGAAACAGGTGAATTTGTGTTTTCCGGGGCAACGAACCCTGATTCGCTCAGCCCGCACTCAGCTCATACACAGGCGAAGACGGCGTCCCGGGGTCGGCTGCCGTCGACTCCCGGCCGGACCGGCGCGCGCCGTCAGCCCGCGAAGGCCCCCGGATGATCGGTGATCCCGGCGGCCAGGGCCTCGTCCCACGGTCGCAGCGGAGCCAGTCCGGCCGCCGCCCACGCCTGCCCGGAGAGCACCGAGTACGCCGGCCGCGGAGCCGGTCGCACGAAGGCCGCCGAGGTGGTCGGGCGGACCCGCTCCGGGTCGGCCCCCAGAGCGGCGAAGATCGCCCGGGCGAAGCCGAACCAGGTCGTCTCCCCGGCGTTGGTCAGGTGCAGGACCCGACCGGATGCCGCCGCGTCGGCCAACCACGCCGAGTCGGCGAGTTCCAGCAGACCCGCCGCGAGGTCGGCGGCGTAGGACGGCGTGCCGCGCTGGTCGTCCACCACGTCGACGGTCGGCCGGCTGCGCTCGAGCGCGGCCATCGTCTTGACGAAGTTGCCGCCGGTCGCGCCCCACACCCACGCCGTCCGCACCACGACGGCGGTCGGGTCGGCGGCGTGGACGGCCCGCTCCCCCGCCAGCTTCGAGGCACCGTAGACGCTGCGCGGGCCGGTCGCGTCGGTCGGCTCGTAGGGCCGGTCCGCCGAGCCCGGGAAGACGTAGTCGGTGGACAGATGCACGAGGTGCACGTCATGGCGGCTCGCGGCCGCGGCCAGCAGACCGGGACCCCGCTCGTTGACGGCGTACGCCCGTTCCTGGTCGGTCTCGGCCAGGTCGACCGCGGTGTGGGCCGCGGCGTTGATGATCACCGCCCGGTTGCGGGCGCCCGTGTCCGGGTCGGAGGCGGAGTCCTGGGAGAAGGCGGTGACGGCCGCGTCCACCGCGGCGGCGTCGGTGATGTCCAGGTCGGCCGACCCGAGCGCGGTGACCGCCCATCCGCGGGCGTGGGCGGCCGCGGCCAGCTCGGATCCGACCTGGCCATGGGCACCGGTGATCAACACAGACGTCACCGGGTGAACCTAACCCCCGTCGGGCTCGGCCTCGGCGGAACGCAACTCGACACCCCGGAACAGGGCGGCGTACCGCACGCCCATGGCCCGCCCGCCGGCCTCGGCGATCTCCGTGAGCATGGCCCGCGGGGCCGGATGCCAGGGCAGTGCGGCCAGATACCCGGCATGGGCCTCCAGGGAGGCGATACCGGCCTCCAGCGCCGGCTCGTCGATCTCGACGCCGTGATCCTCGGCCGGGTCACCGCTGATCAGCAACCACCGCACCGGCCACGGCTCCAGACCCTCGTCGAGCAGCTCGGTGAAGACCCACCGGTTGTCGGCGTCCCGGACGGCGTCCAGAGTGGCGAGGCCGGCCACCCGGTGATCGGCCTGGTTCAGCCCCCACGGCGCCTCGATCGCCCACGTCTGACCGACGACCGCGTCCGGCCGGAAACGGCGGATCGCCCGCGCGATGTCCCGACGCAGGGCCAGGTCGTGCGTCAGCACCCCGTCCGCTCGGTCCAGGAAGTCCAGCCGGCTGACGCCCACCGCGGCGCACGCGGCCTGCTGGTCGGCCGTCCGGATCCTCCTCGTCTCCTCCGGGGGGCTGCCGTCCATGCCGGCCTCACCCCGGGTGAGCAGCAGGTAGGCGACCTCGACGCCGCGTCGGGTCCAGGTGGCCACGGCCGTCGACGCGCCGTACTCCATGTCGTCCGGATGCGCGACGACGCACAGCACCCGGTGGAAATCCGCGTCCGGAACGGCTCTGATGCCAGCCGTCTGCTCGCCCTGATCAGCCATGTCGACCGATGCTAGAGCGAGCGGGACCCGCCGGCCGGCTACTGCGCCCCGACCTGCGCCTTCGCGTTCTTCAACGGCTCCCACCAGGTCCGGTTGTCCCGGTACCAGGCGACGGTGTCGGCCAGCCCCTGGTCGAACGGCACCTGCGGGGTGTAGCCCAGTTCCTCGCGGATCTTGGAGATGTCGACGGAGTAGCGCTGGTCGTGGCCGCCACCCCGCGGATCGACGATCCGCTCGATGAAGGAGGAGTCCCGGCCGGTCGCCTCGATGAGCTTGTCGGTCAGTTCGGCGTTGGTGAGCTCCGTGCCGCCGCCGATGTTGTAGATCTCGCCGATCCGCCCCCCGGCCAGCACCAGGGCGATACCGCGGCAGTGGTCGTCGACGTGCAGCCAGTCCCGGATCTGCGCGCCCTTGCCGTACAGCGGGACCGTCAACCCGTCCATCAGGTTGGTGACGAAGAGCGGGATGACCTTCTCCGGGAACTGGTACGGCCCGTAGTTGTTGGAGCAGCGGGTGATGCAGACCGGCACGCCGTGGGTGCGGGCGTAGGCCCGGGCGATGAGATCCGAGGACGCCTTGGACGCCGAGTACGGGGAATTCGGTTCCAGCGGCCAGCTCTCGGTCCAGGATCCCTCCTCGATCGAGCCGTACACCTCGTCGGTGGAGACGTGGACGAACTTCTTGATCGGGCTGTGCAGGGCGGCCTGCAGCAGGGTCTGCGTCCCCAGCACGTTGGTGAGGACGAAGTCGGCGCCGCCCATGATCGACCGGTCGACGTGCGATTCGGCCGCGAAGTGGACGACCGCGTCGACCTGACCGACCAGCTCGGCGACCAGCTCGGCGTCGCAGATGTCGCCCTGGACGAAGGTGTAGCGATCGGAGCCGGCCACTTCGGCCAGATTCGCCTCGTTGCCGGCGTAGGTCAGCTTGTCCAGCACGGTGACCCGGGATCCGGCCAGCTCCGGGTAGGCATCGGTCAACACCCGGCGGACGAAGGTGGAGCCGATGAACCCGGCACCACCGGTGACCAGGATGTGCGAGAACGAGGACGTCATGGCCGGCATTCTGCCGGACCCTGGGTGTCGAACCGGGGCTGCCACGAGCCGCCCTCATCACTCCGGGTGAACCCGTCACCGCGTCCTCGATCGTCCCGAGCGCCGGCGACACCCGCCGCAGGAACCCCGACGGTCGAGCCCGCGCCGATACCCTGGTCCCACGTCGGGGGGCCGGACGGGGACGTCCCACGGCGGCGACGGGCAACCGGCGCACCGCGGCGGGCGTCCCTTCCCTGCCGGGTCGCCCCGGTTCACCGGACGGGCCCCGAGGTCCGTTTCGCACCGCAGCGGACTCCGGCGAGGACGACGATCGCTCCACCCAACCGCGAAGGGGAACGCATGGCGCCCAGGGACGACTCGGATCCGGGTCGCGGCCCGCGCCGTTACGGCCCGAACGCCCACCGGCGCGGCCCCGACCAGGGCGACCCGTACGCCGAAGGACGCCCGTCCGAACAGGGCGGTCCGGGCGCCGCCGATCAGCGGTTCGGCCCCGGCCCGAACGACCCGCGCTTCGCCCCTCCCCCCGGCCAGCATCTGCGCCCCGGACCGTACGACCAGTCGCCGCGCCCTCCGGCGCCCCGTGACCCCTCCGGTCCGGGCGGTCCCGGCAACCCTGGGTCCCAGGACCGGTCGGCGCCGTTCCGCGGTCCCCAGTCGGGTCCGGGCGGCTGGTCCGCCGGTCCGGGCCGACCCGAGTCGCCCTACCCGGCCGACCCGCGGCGCCACCCGTCGGACGGCAACCGGGCGGGTGGAGCCGGATATCCCCGGGCCGGTCGCGCCCCCTACGCCGGGACACCAGGATCCGGCTCCCCCCAGGCGCCGCGCCGCACGGCCGTCCCCGGCACCCCGGCCACCCGTCGTCCCCGCCGCCCCGTCGAACCGCCACCCACCGCGGTGCTGCCCGGTCTGGCGGCGGCCGGCGGTACGCCACCTCCGCCCGCCGCCGATGCGGTCGCCGACGGCCGCGAGCACCCGAAGCGCGACAACCGTCGCCGGGCCCTGCTGGCCACCCGCATCGTGGCGGCGGTGCTGTCCGTCGCGCTGCTCGCCGGGGCCGGGGTCGCGTGGGCGTTCACCGGAGCCCTGCAGAGCAACAGCGGAACCTCCGACGCGGCCGCCAACGCCGGTAGCGGAGGGGTGACGTTCGAGAACGGCATGACGATCCTGCTGGTCGGCTCCGACGCCCGGACCGATGCGGACGGCAACCCGCTGTCGGCCGAGGAGCTCAAGCAGGTCGGCACCGAGGACGACGGCGGCGGAATCAACACCGACACGATGATGCTGGTGCACGTGCCGAAGGGCGGCGGGCGGGCGACCGCGGTGTCACTGCCCCGCGACACCTGGATCAGCTCGGCCGTGACGGCGAAGGTCGAGGGTCCGTACTCGGACGGTCGCCAGGGCCAGTACGCGCCCAACAAGCTGAACTCGTTCTACTCGACGGCCAAGTCCTACACCGCGACCTACCTGGTCAACCAGGGGGTGACCGACCGGGCGCAGATCGAACGGGATTCCAACGAGGCCGGCCGGACGATGCTCATCAAGGTCATCCAGGCGTTCTCCGGCATGAAGATCGACCACTACGCCGAGGTCAACCTGCTCGGCTTCTTCCTGCTGTCCAACGCGATCGGCGGCGTCCCGGTCTGCCTGAACAACGCGGTCGACGACCCCTGGTCCGGGGCGAAGTTCGCCGCCGGCCCGCAGGAGGTGCAGGGCACCGCCGCGCTGGCGTTCGTGCGGCAGCGCCACGGTCTGCCCAACAGCGACCTGGACCGGGTCAAGCGGCAGCAGGCGTTCCTGGCCGGGGCGGCGGACAAGATCCTGTCGGTCGGCACCCTCACCGACCCGACCAAGCTGACCAACCTCGTCGGGGCCGTGGACCGCTCGGTGGTCTTCGACAAGGGCTTCTCGGTGCTGGACTTCGCCCAGCAGATGACGAACCTGTCATCCGGCAACATCACCTTCGCCACGCTCCCGACGACGGGTCCGGAGAAGTCAACGAACACCGACGCCCTGGCCACCGACCCGGCCCAGGTGAAGGCGTTCTTCGCCAGCATCTCCGAGGGCGACCCGACGGCCAGCGTGTCGGGCACCTCCAGCGCGCTGCCCAGCGCGGCGCCCACCGTCGACCCGTCCTCGGTCACCGTCGACGTCCGCGACGGCACGATCGCCGACGGCGTCACCGATTACGTCGTCACGACCGTCGGCAACGCCGGATTCACCGTGGGCACCCAGGGCGTCGTCCCGGGCACCACGTCCCGCTCGCAGACCACGGCGACGACCGTGCACTACAACCCGGCCGACGGCACCGACGGCGCCCAGCAGGTGCTGGACACCCTCGGGGTCGGTTCCCTGGTCGCCGACAAGGAGGTCGCCGCCGGTCACGTCACGGTGGTCGTCGGGACCGATCTGACGGTGCCGTCGGGGCTGCGGGCGCCGGGGGCCGTCTTCCTCTCGCCTGCTCCGGCCGGCGGGGTCGCGGCCGCGCAGCCGGCGGCCTGGGCGCAGGCGGCATCGGTGCCCTGCGTCAACTAGCAGCTGCGCTCTCCCGCGGGCTCGGGCGGCCGGAGGCCCGGGCAGGATGGGCGGCGTGACGTTCTCCCCCGACCTGACCGAGACACTGCTTCGCCCGCTGCTGCGCACCGACCCGCACCGACCCCGGCTCACCTGGTACGGCGGTGAGCCGGCCGGGCGGACGGAGCTGTCGACCGCCTCGCTGGCCAACTGGGCGGCCAAGACGGCCGGCCTGCTCACGGACGAGCTGGGGGTGGCGCCGGGCGCCGGGGTGCGGGTGCTCGGACTGCGGTCGTGGCAGGTGCTCCCGGCGGCCCTGGGCAGCTGGTGGGCCGGACTGGCCCTCGACCTGAGCGCGGCGGGGGCCGGGTTCGCCGACGCCGTGTTCGCCGCGCCGGACGCCGACCCCGAGGTGGTCGCCGCGCTGGTCGACGAGTCGGATCCGGACACGGTCCTGGCTCTGTCGACGCACCCGCTGGCCCTGCCGGCCGGCGATCTGCCGCCGGGAGCCCGGGACTACTCGATCGCCGTGCGGGCCCACGCCGACCGGTTCCCGGGCGTACCCGTCGAGCCGACGGCGACGGTGCTGCAGGCCGATGGCCCCCTGGGTGGGGACGCCGCGACGGTCGCCGACGTGATCGAGCGGGCCCGGGCGCTGGCCGCGGGTTGGGGCGCGCAGCCCCGGGTGCTCGCCGAACTGGGCGTGACCGTCCGGACGACCGCCGAGCTGGTGGCGGCGGCCGTAGCGGCGCTGGCGGTCGACGGCTCCCTGGTGGTGGTGGACCCGGCGAGCGGCCACGCGGCGGGCACCGTCGGGGCGGACGAGCAGATCACCGTCTCGCACCCGTTCTGACCCCGGCGGTACTTAGGCTAGGTTTACCTTCCTCACTGGAAGGAGACCTCATGCGCATCTCTCTCGGTCCCCGACGCCTGGCGGCGGTCGCGGCGGCGATCGGGCTGGCCCTGGCCGGGTGTGGTTCCCCGGCGAGCTCGTCGAGCGGCCCGACGGCCGGCTCGGGGTCCGGCACTCCCGCCTCGGCCGGGACGTCGACGGCGGCCGCGACCTCGATGGCCGGCCCGGCCACCGACACGTTCCCGGTCACGGTCGAGCACCGCTTCGGCAGCACCACCGTCCCCGCCGAACCACAGCGGGTGGTCGTCGTCGGCCTCACCGAGCAGGACGTCCTGCTCGAGCTCGGCGTCGTGCCGGTGGCGACGACCGAGTGGTACGGCAATCAGCCCGACGCCGTCTGGCCCTGGGCACAGGACCTGCTCGGCGGGGCCCACCCGGTGGTGCTCGATCCGACCGACGGGCCGCAGATCGAACGGATCGCGAGCCTGACGCCGGACCTCATCATCGGCACCAACGCCGGGCTGACGCAGGAGCAGTACGACCTGCTGTCCCGGGTCGCCCCGACCGTCACCTCGCTGCCGGGCTCGGCCCAGTACTTCTCCCCGTGGCAGGACCAGACCCGGCAGATCGCCAAGGCGGTCGGCCGTTCCGCCGCCGGCCAGGCGCTCGTCGACCGGGTCGAGCAGCGGTACGCCGAGGTCAAGGCGGCCTACCCGCAGTTCGCCGGACGGACCGCGTCGTTCTCCCAGGGCGCTCCGTACGAGGGCACCCTGTGGGTGTACCCGCAGGGCATCAACACCGACTTCCTCACCGAGCTGGGGTTTTCGATGTCCGGCGGGCTCGAGAAGTTCCAGGCCCAGGCCGGTCAGCAGGCCCAGGTCCCGGGCGAGAACATCGACCTGATCGACTCCGATGTCGTCGTCTTCGCCACCGAGGCGCAGCAGCAGTTCGACGAGCTGCAGGGCTGGGCCCCCACCGGGACCCTGCAGGCCGTGCGGGACGGCCGCACCGTCTACACCGACGGGGAGCTGGCCGGCGCCATCTACTTCCTGACCCCGCTCAGCCAGCTGTACGTCCTCGACCGGTTGCCGGCCGCGCTCGACCGGGCGCTCGCCGGTCAGGCACCGAAGCAGTTCGCCAACACGACCACCGCCTGAGCCGCCGGAGTGGCCCGGCCGACAGTCGGCCGGGCCAGCCGGGACCGGCGGCTACCGCAGCAGGCTCCGGGCCATCACCAGACGCTGGATCTGATTGGTGCCCTCGTAGATCTGGGTGATCTTGGCGTCCCGCATCATCCGCTCGACCGGGAAGTCGCGGGTGAATCCGGCCCCGCCGAGCAACTGGACGGCGTCGACCGTCACCTTCATCGCGGTGTCCGAGGCCAGGCACTTGGCCGCGGCGGCCAGGAACGTGGTGTTCGCGTCGCCCCGTTCGGCCGCCGCGGCCGCCTGGTAGACCAGCGTCCGGGCCGCCTCGATCTGCATCGCGGCGTCGGCGACCATGAACTGCAGACCCTGGAACTCGGCCAGCGACCGGCCGAACTGGCGCCGTTCGCGCAGGTAGTCGACCGCGATGTCCAGGGCGCCCTGCGCGATCCCGACGGCCTGGGCGCCGATGGTGGGCCGGGTGTGGTCCAGGGTGGCCATGGCGGTGGCGAAGCCGGTGCCGGGCGCCCCGATCATCCGGTCACCCGGGACGCGACAGTTCTCGAAGTGGATCTCCCGGGTCGGCGAGCCCTTGATGCCGAGCTTGCGTTCCTTGGACCCGACGACGAAGCCCGGGTCGCCGGAGTGGACCACGAAGGCGCTGATGCCCTGGGCCGGACGGGCGGCGTCCGGGTCGGTGACGGCCATGACGGTGTACCAGGTGGACACCCCGGCGTTGGTGATCCAGCACTTCGTGCCGTTGAGCACCCAGTCGTCCCCGTCGGCCACCGCCCGGGTGCGCATGGCCGCGGCGTCCGAACCGGCCTCCCGTTCGGACAGCGCGTAGGAGATCATCGCGTCGCCGGCGGCGATGGACGGCAGCACCTGGCGTTTCAACTCCTCGGAGCCCGACAGCAGGATCGGCATCGAACCGAGCTTGTTCACCGCCGGGATCAACGACGACGACGCGCAGACCCGGGCGATCTCCTCAATGACGATGATCGTGCTGATCGCGTCGGCGCCGGCCCCGTCGAACTCCTCGGGGATGTGCACCGCCTGGAAACCGGCGGCGGTCAGCGCCTTCTGCGCCTCAGAGGGATAGCGCTCCTGCTCGTCGACCTCCGCGGCGTGCGGGGCGATCTCCTTCTCGGCGATCTCCCGGATGGCCGCTCGGATGTCCCGATGGTCCTCGGTGAGGGCGAACAGGCCCCCTGCCGTGCCGGTCGTCGTGCCCGCCGTCTGCCCCATTGCCGGCCGCCTTCGCTCGTCGCTCGTCAGGTCGGCCTCGATGTTACCCGTGAGTAACTTTCCGGGCCAGACCCTGGCCGCCCCGCGGCTCAGGCCGGGCCGGCCACCGTGGCCCGCAGCGCCTCGTGCTTGGCCAGCACGGTGGTTTCCAGATCGGCGGCGAACGTCGCCAGCTGGTCGCGCAATGCCCGGCCGGCCTCGTCCGGCGCGGCGGCCAGGATCCGCACCGCGAGCAGCCCGGCGTTGCGGGCGCCACCGATCGACACCGTGGCCACCGGGATCCCGGCCGGCATCTGCACGATCGACAACAGGGAGTCCATGCCGTCCAGGGTGGCGAGCGGCACCGGGACGCCGATCACCGGGAGCACGCTGGCCGAGGCGACCATCCCGGGCAGGTGGGCGGCCCCGCCGGCCCCGGCGATGATCACCCGGAGCCCCCGGTCGGCCGCCGTCGTCGCGTACTCCAGCATCCGGTGCGGGGTGCGGTGCGCGCTCTGCACCCCGACCTCGAACGGCACGCCGAACTCGGTCAGGGCGTCGGCCGCCGCCGACATCACCCGCCAGTCCGAGTCGCTGCCCATGATCACACCGACCACCGGGGCCGACCCGCCCGCTGACGCGCTCATCGCGACCCTCCTCCGTTCACGACCACACTGACCTGCGGCGACGCGGCGTCATCCTCACCGGTCGCGCCGTGTTCCAGGCTGTATCCGTCCAGCCAGACGCCGCTGCCCAACCAGTGCGCCGCCAGCTGCGCCCGACGTCGCAGTTCCGGCAGGTCCGCGCCGATGACGTTGACGTGCCCCAGCTTGCGGCCCGGCCGGAACGCCTTGCCGTACAGGTGCACCTTCACCTCGGGGAAGCGGGCCGCCAGGTGATGCAGCCGCTCGTCGATGCTGAGGACCGCCTCGGAGAACGCGCCCTCGCCCGCCCCGACCCCGACCGGGCCACCGAGGACGTTGCCCATCACGGTGAACGGCGCGATCGCGTCCGTCCGACCCAGCGGGTAGTCCAGGACGGCGCGCAGGTGCTGCTCGAACTGGCTGGTCACCGAGCCGTCCATCGTCCAGTGCCCGGAGTTGTGCGGTCGCATGGCCAGTTCGTTGACGAGCAGGGCCGGGGGGCCGTCCGGTCCGTCCGAACCGTTGGTCTCGAACAGCTCCACCGCCATCACCCCGACCACGTCGAGTTCCTGGGCGATCTGCAGGGCCAGCCGCTCGGCCGCGGTGGACAGGGCGGACGGCAGGTCCGGCGCCGGGGCGATCACCTCGACGCAGATGCCGTCCTGCTGCACGGTCTGCACCACGGGCCAGACCGCCGCCTGCCCGAACGGCGAACGCGCCACCATCACGGCCAGCTCGCGCCGCAGCGGGACGAAGCTCTCGATCACCACCGAGCCGGCGGTCGTGGCGAAGGGGCCGTCCCCGCTGGTCAGCTGCGCGGCCAACCGGCCGGCCTGGGCGGCATCCTGCACCACCCAGACCCCGCGGCCGTCGTATCCGCCGCGAGCGGTCTTGACCACCGCGGGCCAGCCGTGCGCGGCAGCGAAATCCTCCACCCCGCGGGCCACCGCGGCCGCGCGATCGCTCTCGTCGCCGGTCGGGGCCGCGACGTCGACGACGGCGAACGCCGGGACGGGCGCCCCCAGCTCGCCCAATCGGCGCCGCATGAGGGCCTTGTCCTGGGCGTACTGCAGGGCGTCCGGGCCGGGATAGACGTCATGGCCCTCGGCGACCAGCGTGCGCAGGTGCCCCGTGGGGACGTGCTCGTGGTCGAAGGTGACGACGTCGCAGGTCTGCGCGAACTCCCGCAGGGCGTCGAGGTCGGTGTGGTGGCCCAGCATCACGTCAGGGGTGACCAACGCGGCCGACTCGCCGGGGTCGATCGCCAGCACCCGCAGTGTCTGACCGAGCGGGATGGCCGCCTGATGGGTCATACGGGCGAGCTGACCCCCACCGACCATTCCGACCTGGGGCATTCCCGTCCGTTCATCCACGGTGGTGAAGCGTAATGGCCCACCGAACGTCCGAGGGACGGACGAAATCGCCGGACACGGCGCCTACCGACCGAGTCCCTCCACGAGCGCCACGGCCGCGTCGAGATCGTCGGGCAACTTCTCGATCCAGATACGCGGCGGTCCGCCCTGCGAATCCGGGGCGCTCTGCGGGCGCAGGCTCTCCATGACCCCGCCCAGCAGTTGCACGCGGCGGGGCAGCACCCGGTCCCGGGCGGTCAGGGCGACGGCGACGCGGTCGTCCAGACGCGCCAGCGTCTGACCGGCGTCGAACACGGTGCGCAGCGCGTGGGCGGCGACGATGAGCGACGTCTGGCCGGACCAGCCCGGGCCGCCGGCAGCGGTGCGCACGACGACCAGCGCGGTGCCCGCGGACACCCGGCGTCCCACCACCTCCGCGGCCCGGTACACCTCGGTGAGCCGTTGGCGCAGGTAGTCGGCGGATGTCAGACCGGTCAACGGGTCCAGCACGGCGACGGCCGGGGCCTGGCTGCGATCCGCCCACCCCAGCGACACGGCCCGGCACAGCAGATCGGCGGGTAGCGACGGGGCGACGGTGACGAGGGCGTCGATGTCCGCCAGGGTCTCGGCCAGGCCGATGCCGGCGGCGGCGCGCACGGCGCCGAGCCGCTCGGCGCAGACCCAGACGTCCTGACCGGCCGCGCAGGCCTCGCACAGCGCATCGACGGCCGCGTCGTGCCAGTCGCCATGGAAAGTCCAGGGCCCGGCCGCCGACATCTCGAACCACCGACGGCGCAGCACGTCGGCCGGTCCATCCCCCCGGTGCGGGGTCGACGGATCGAACGGGTCCAGGGCCAGACTCACGGCCGGGTCACCTTCTTTCGTGCCGTCATCGGTGCCGGGTGGTCGCGTGCCCGGCGGAGCGGAGGGCCGAGCGGAACGGTCTGGAACCCCTGCGGTCGGGGCGATCACCGGAGAGGGGTGATCCATTCCACAATCCCCCGGCCGGGGACCGTTCACTCGGCGGACGCTCACAGCAGAGACGGCCGACCGGGCGGGGCATCACGCGAACGGCGCGAAAAATTCGCTCGGCCGGGTCCGTTCACCCGATGTGGTGAGGCCGGCCCCGGGTATCGGTCGACGAACCCGGACGGCCGGCCACCCGGGCATGCAGGATCACCGTCTGCTGGGCAGACGCAGGGTGCCCCGTACGTCACAATGACCTTTCCGGCGTCCGGACGCGGCCGGGCGGGGGTGCGGTGAGCAGCAGCGAGGAGTGGCACGGCGAGCTCGCCGATGTCGTCAGCGACCCCGAACTGATCACCCAGGTGCGCGGCGGCGACCGTTCCGCCTTCGGTGAGCTCTACCGGCGGCACAGCAGTGCGGCCACCACGCTGGCCCGTCAGTTCGCCCGCTCACCCGCCGAGGCCGACGATCTGGTCTCCGAGGCGTTCGCCCGCGTCCTCGACCAGCTGCTCACCGGGCACGGCCCGGACACCGCGTTCCGCGCGTACCTGTTCACCTCCCTGCGCAACACGGCCTACGACCGCACCCGCAAGGACCGGCGGCTGCAGTTCACCGACGACATGACCGGGCACGACCAGGCCGTCGCCGGTGACGACCCGGTGGTGGCGCAGGTCGAGAATGGCCTGGTGGCGACCGCCTTCGCCCGGTTGCCCGAACGCTGGCAGGCGGTCCTCTGGCACACGCAGGTGGAGGGCGAATCACCGGCGGCGGTCGGCGCGCTCCTGGGCATGGCCCCGGGCGCGGTGTCCTCCTTGGCGTTCCGGGCCCGGGAGGGTCTGCGGGAGGCGTACCTGCAAGCCCACCTGGCCGACACCGCCGGCGAATCGTGCCGGACGACGGTCGAACGCCTGGGCGCCTGGACCCGCAACGGCCTGTCCCGGCGAGAGAAGACGCAGGTCGACGCGCATCTCGCCGGATGCGAGCGATGCCGGGCGCTGGGCGCCGAGCTGCAGGAGGTCAACACCGGACTGCGGGCCCTGCTCGCGCCGGTGCTGCTGGGCGCCGCCGCGGCGGGCTATCTCGCCAGCCTTGGCCCGATCGCTCCGCTGGCGGCCGGGCTCTTCGGAGTGGCCCCGGCCGGCGCGGCCCTCGCCGGATCCGGGTCCGGCGTCGCCGGTTCGGCCGCGACCGCCGGCGTCGCCGGTTCGGCCGGGACCGCCGGCGCCGCGGGCGTGGCCGGCGCCACGGGCACGGCCGGCACCGTGAGCAGCCTGGGCGCCGTCGGATCGGCCTCCGGGGTGGGCACGGTCGGCGCCGCGACCGCGGGTGCTTCCACGGCCGCGGCCACCGGCGCGGGCAGCGCCGTCGGCCTGACCGCCGGAGCCGCGCACCTGGTCGGCGCGACCGGCGTGGTGGCCACCGGAACGGTGGCCGGCGTGGGCGCGGGAGCCGGCGTCGCCGCCGCCGGGGTGGGTGCTGCCGGCCTCGGCGTCGGCGCGGCGGGACTCGGTGCCGTCGGGGTGGGCGCCGCCGGAGTGGGTGCGGTCGTCGGGGGCGCTGCCGTCGCCGGGGCCTCGGCCGCGGCGACCGGTCTACTGGCCGTCGGCACCGCCGCAGCCGCGGCCGCCGTCACCGGCTCGGTCATCGCCCTGTCGAACGTCGCGCCGGCCCCGCAGATCGAGGCGGGGGCGGCGCCGGCCAACACGATCGTCGTGGAGTCGTCGGTCAACAACCAGGCAATCGGCCCGGACGCCACCTCGACGACGATCGCGGACCCCACCGCGCACACACCCGCGTCCACCGCACCGCTTGACCCCGTCGTCGACACCTCGACATCGACCACACCGACCGCTGCCCCGGTCACCGACGCCACCCCGGTCTCGACGTCGGAGCAGTTCAGCCTGCTCCCGACGGGCATCGGTCTGCCCAGCGTGCCGGCCGACGGCACCGGCGGTACCGGGTCCGGTATCGACCTGTCCCTCGGCGCCCCGTCGGTCCCGGTGGTGACGCCGCCGGGCACGACGACACCCGTTCCGGCCACCTCCATCGAGGTGCCGTCCACGACGTCCGCACCGAGCGTGACATCCACGGCGCCGACGCCCACCGCTCCGTCCTCTCCCGCCCCCCAGCCGGTCGGGCCCCCGGTCGATCCGACCCCGACGCCGACCCCGGCCCCCGACGCCACGCCGACGCCGACGCCGACCCCGGACCCCCCGACGACCGCTCCGACCCCTACTCCGGCTGAGTCGGGTACGAGCGCCCCGGCCTCGGACACGTCCACGGAAACTCCTGACCCGGGGCCCGCCGCGACGACCACAGTCGCCCCGACCTCGAGCGAGGATCCGCCGCCCGACCCGGACCAGCCCCCCGGCGACACCGGGACCCCGGCCCCGACCGCGTCCTCCCAGACGTCGGCCACCACCTCGGCGTCGCCGTCGTCGACCGCGACCGTCCCCCCGACCACCGACCCGTCGCAGACCCCGCCGCCCAGCACCAGCGAGCCGGCGCCGACCACCTCGACGGATCCGGCCCCGACCGACAACCCCCCGGTCCCGACCGACGAGCCCCCGTTGCCGGTGCTGCCCGTGGTGGTCGTCCCGCCGACACCGCAGCCGGTGGTCGCCGGGGCCGCGGCCCAGGTCGCCATCGAGATGGTCGGCCCGGGTGAGCCGACCGGGGCCACCACCGCGTCGACCGCCCTGGTCACCGCACCGGAGGGGGTCAGCCTTCGGGACATCCGCGTGGCCCTGCTGCTGCCCGCCGAACCGTCCGACCCCGCCGACCGGGTCGCGGCCGCCGACGAGACCACGACCGTCGCGTGTGCCGATCCCCACCAGTGCTCGGTCACCCTCCCGGCCATCCCGGTCCAGGGCCGCCTGGCGCTGGAGGCGACCCTCGACGTGGCCCCCGACGCCCACACGGAGTCCGCCCTGACCGTGGCGATCGGCGACCGGCCGGTGTCCGTCCCGTTGTCGGTGGCCTCCGGTATCGCCGAGGTGCGGCTGACCGGTCCGAGCGAGATCCCCGCCGGTGGCGCCGCCGCCGTCGACGTGGTCGCGGTGCCGGCCGCCGGGGTGAGCCGGCCCGGCGGGTTGGTCGTGGTCTCCGACAGCGACGACGTCACGTTCCCCGTCGTCCCGGACGGTTGCATCGCCGAGAGCGACCGCCGCCTGCTCTGCTCCGGTGAGATCACCGCCCTGCGGATCCTCGTGGGGTCCGGGCAGCCGCCCGGCCCGCTGCCCCTGCTCTTCCTGGATACGGCGGGTCGCGCCGTGCCGGTGACGTGCACGGTGCACCCGGTGGTGGTGTCCACTCCAGCCGCTGGCACCCCGCCCACCGACGCCGGCTGACCGCGCCCCGAGCGGCGTCGGTCGCGACCGCGGCCGAGGTTGCCTGCGGGAGAGGTTGTTCTCACCCGGGTGCTGTCGGCGCTGGTCGGGACGCCGTGCGGCGTCGTCGCCCCCGCCCGGACCGACCCCGGCCGTAGGATCGCTCGGTGACCCTGATCGACAGCCTGCGGGAGCGCATGCCCGCCAAGTACCGCGAGCTGGCGAAGTTCGCCGTGGTCGGGGGCGTCTCGTACATCGTGGACATCGGCCTTTTCACGTTCCTCTCGCACACCGTGCTGGAGAACAAGGTCATCACCGCGAAGGCCATCTCCATCCTCGTGGCCACCGTGGTCAGCTACGTGCTGAACCGCGAGTGGTCGTTCAGCAACCGCGGCGGCCGCGAACGGCACCACGAGGCCATGCTGTTCTTCGCGGTCAACGGGACGGCGCTGCTGGTCAACCTGATCCCGCTGGCAATCTCCCAATACGTGCTGGGGTTCAACACGATGAACCACACGCGGCTGTTCGTCTCCATCTCCGACTTCATCGCCGCCAACATCGTCGGCACCCTGCTGGGCATGGCTTTCCGCTTCTGGGCCTACCGCCGGTGGGTGTTCCCGGACGAGATGGTCGAGGTCGACCAGGAGATCCACGAGGTGGTCGAGAAGCGCAAGGGCCACCGTCAGGATCCGGGTACGTCGGACCTGCCTCCCGCCGTCTGAGCCGCGGACGAAGCACCCTCGGCCGGTTCGCCGGCCCGCCGCAGGAAGATCGCGAACACGGGGGGTGCGGCCCGGCGGAGTTCCAGCCGGCCACCGTCGGCCTCCACGAAGGCCCGGGCCAGGCCCAGTCCGATCCCGGACGACGACGCCGTCGACACCCCCCGGTCGAAGACGTGCGGCACCAGCGCGTCCGGCACCCCCGGGCCCTGATCGCCCACCTCGACGACGACCATGTCGCCGCTGCGACCGCCGACGGTCCGCACCCCGATCTCCACCGGACCGGCCCCGTGCCGCAGGGAGTTCTCCACCAGTACGGCCAGCGCCTCCCGTAACCGCCCGGGGGTGGCCCGGACCAGCACGTTCCGCGGGCACCGCACCAGCAGGCTGCGCCCGGCCTCGACCAGCCGGGGTTCCCATTCGGTGTCGATCTCGGCCAGTTCGTCGGCCAGTTCGACCTCGCTCGCGCCGGCTGCCCGTTCCGCGCGGGCGTTGGCCAGCAGGTCGTCGACGACGGTGACGAGCCGGTCGGTCTGGTCCAGGGCCTCCTGGATCTCCTCGGCGACGAGCGGGTCGGGGTGGTCGGCGAGTTCCTCCAGGCTCAGTCGCAGGCCGGTCAGCCGGGTGCGGAGCTGGTGGGAGATGTCGCCGGCCAGGTCGCGTTCGCGGCCGATGAGGGCGGCGATGTCCTGCGCGGACGTGTCGAGCACGTCGGCCACCCGGTCGAGTTCGCCGATCCCGTACCGGCGCCGGAAGGTCCGGAAGTCACCGGCTCCCAACCGTGCGGACCGGCGGGCGAGGTCGGACAACGGGGTGACGATCCGCCCGGCGAGCAGCAGGGCCACCCCGGTCCCGACGATGACGGACAGCACGACGGCCAGGGCCACCAGCGCAAGCGCCGTCCACTGCTCGGTCCGCAGGTAGTCCTGCGGAACGGCGAGGCGCAGGAGCCCGCCGCCGGCCATGACGAGTTGCGCGGAAGTGGTCTCCCCGCTGATGGGCGGGCCGATGGACTGGTCGATGCGACCGGCCATCCGGATGTCGAGACGGCCACCCGGCGGGACCGCGGTGGCCAGCTGGCCGAGGTCCAGCCCGGATGACGCCGACTGGTTGGCGATGGACACCGCGACGCTCTCCAGGCGGGTCTGCAGGTCGCGGTGGACGAGGTCGTCGACGACGCGCCAGGAAATCACCGACAGGGGGACGCCGAGAGTCAGCACGGTGGCCGCGATGACCAGCAGGATGGACAGCAGGACGCGGCGACGCATCAGACCGGGCCACCCCGTCCGGTCACGCGTCGAACCGGAAGCCGACTCCGCGGACCGTGGAGATGGGGTTGCCGGCGTCCGGAGTGCGGCGAGCCGCCGCCAGTTTTCGGCGCAGCCAGGACATATGCATGTCGAGGGTCTTCGAGGCCTTCAGGGCCGGGTCGTTCCACACCTCGGCAAGGATCTCCTCCCGGGTGACCACCTGCCCGGCGCGGCTCATCATGACGCGGAGCAGCTCAAATTCCTTGTTGGCCAGGACGACCTCGGTGCCGTCGACCTCGACCCGCCGGGCCGATGCGTCCACCCGGACACCGTTGACCTCCAGCAGCGACGGCAGGCGACGGCGCAGCAACGCCCGGACCCGGGCCAGCAGCTCGGCCATCCGGAACGGTTTGGCGACGTAGTCGTCGGCGCCGGCGTCCAGTCCGACGACGAAGTCGGCCTCGTCGGTGCGGGCGGTGAGCATCAGGACGGGCACGTCACGACCACCGGCCCGGATGCGCCGGCAGACCTCGAGTCCGTCGAGGTCGGGCAGGCCGAGGTCGAGGATCACGAGGGTGACGTCGGCGTGGGCCGGTGCGTCCAGCACGGCGAGCGCTTCGGTCCCGGTGGCGGCGGCCGCGACGTCGTGGCCTTCCCGCTCCAGGGCCCGGGTCAATGGACGGCTGATGGCCGGGTCGTCCTCCACCACCAGCACGGTCGTCACTCCGTCACTCTAGGTCGTGCGGTGACCCGGATCGCGGGGGTCGGCGTTCGTGGCGTCGGCCGGTCCGGACGTCGGCCGGTTGAGCCACGGGTCCGTCGGCGGGTCCGGGTGGTCCTGGGGCGCGCCGTAGTAGGGGGCGGGTCCATACGCCGCGGGCGGCCCGTAGTGCTGCGGTCCGCCCGGTGCGGCGGGCTGCGGGCCCGGCGATCCACCGCCTGACTGCCCCGGCCCGGGGGCCGGCGGTCCGCCGTACTGATGCGGTGCCCCGTAGTGCCCCGGAGCGGCGTACTGCTGGGGTCCGCCCCACTGCTGGGGTCCGCCGCGTTCCCGGGGTCCGCCGAATTCCTGGGGTCCGCCCCACTGCTGGGGTCCGCCGCGTTCCTGGGGTGCCCCGTACCGGGCGGGCGGGTCGGACTGCGCAGGTGCACCGTAGTGCGCAGGTGCCCCGTACTCCGGCGGCGTCGCCGCCGGCGGCTGGTACTGCGGCGCCTCGTCACGGGGAGTCGACCGTCCCTGCGCGTACCGGTGGTCGGCCTCGTACGGCCCCGGGTCGCCGCCGTCGGTCCGGTCGTCGTCCCGGGCGGCCCCGAACACGCGGGTCGGCGTGTACCGCGGGCCGTCGTCCGACCTCGGGGTGCGGTCGTCGAGGTAGGTCTCGGGCGACCGGTCCTGGGCGACACTGTCGACCGGACCGCCGTCGAGGACGTCGTCGTCACCCCACCGACCGCGGCTGTAGGCCTCCCGCTCGTCCCGGATGAGCTGATTGAGGGTGGCCTGGGTCTTGGGAAGTTCGGCGATGTTGTGGAACTTCAGCGGCTGATCGGCGGACGACTCGACGACGAGGGTGCCGTAGCCCATCAGGCGACCCCAGAACGTCACCTCGGTCTCCATGTTGGCGATCTGCCCGAGGGGGATCTGGTGCTCGCGCCGGGACAGCAACCCGGTGCGGAAGAAGACGTGGTGATTGGAGATGGCGAAGTGTTCGGTGCGCCACCGCACCACGGGCACCACGACCAGCCAGATGAGGCCGATCAGCATGGCGACGGCGATGACGATCCAGGCGATGTGGAAGTACTGCCAGTCCTGCAACCAGACCAGCAGGGCGACTCCGCCGCCGACGATCAGCAGGAAGAAGACCACCGGGAGGACGAGCACCTTCCAGTGCGGGTTCTTGTTGACGATCACCTGCTCGCCGCGCGCGAGCAGGTTGTCGGGGTACGGCATCCGTGGTCACCTCCGTGACGGAGCACGCCGGAGCACGGCGGGCGGGTCGGGCCATCCCGGACAACGCCAGTGCTGCCGGCGACGTTCGAGGCTGGCCACACGCTACCGCCGGGAGTTCGCCCGGGGCCCGGTCATGCCACTGGTGGGCGAGCCCCGAACACCGCCGAGCCGACGCGGATCATGGTGGCGCCCTCGGCGACGGCGTCCGCCCAGTCGCCGCTCATCCCCATCGAAAGGTGCCCGGCGTCCGCCGCGCCCGGGGTGCGGCTGCCCACGACCCGGTCGCGGATGGCGGCGAGGTCGGCGTAGCCGGCCCGGACGGCCGACCGGTCGTCCGACCGCAGCCCGATGGTCATGAACCCGACCAACCGCAGACGCTCGAGCGCCACCACCGCGTCGACGAGGTCGTCGACCTCGTGGGGGGCGACACCGGACTTGCTGTCCTCCCCCGAGACGTTGACCTGGATCATCACGTCGAGCGTGCGCCCCAGGGTTTCGCAGCGCCGGTCGAGCCGGCCGGCCAGACCTGCGGAGTCGATGGTCTGGACGCAGTCGACGTGGTCGAGGACGGCGTTGACCTTGTTGGACTGCAGGTGACCGATGAGGTGGGTGCGGTGCGGCAGGTCGGCGAGGTCGTCGGCCTTGGCCACCACCTCTTGGACCCGGTTCTCCCCGATCAGGTCGAACCCGGCGGCCAGGGCTGCGCGGATGACCGGCGGCGCGATCGTCTTGGTGGCCAGCAGGATCTGGACGTCGCCGGCGGTCCGACCGGAGGCGACGGCGGCCGCGTCGACCTGGTCGCGCAGGGTGCGCAGCCGCTCGACCGGACCGGTCGGGGTGGTCGGCGGGGTGCTCATGCGGCGACCATAACGAAAGGGCCCCGGCTCAGTAGAAGTGGCGGGTGTCGACGACGTTGCGCAACGGCCGACCGTCGAGATGGCGCCGCAGGTTGTCGGCGAACAGCTCGGCGATCCGCTGGTCCTCCAGTGAACTCAGCGCGGCGGTGTGCGGGGAGATGAGGACGTCGTCCCGGTCCCACAGCGGGGAGTCGGCCGGCAGCGGCTCGACGGCGGTGACGTCGAGGGCGGCGTAGCCGATCCGGCCGCTGTCCAACCCCTCCAGCAGTGCGGTCTCGTCGATGACGGTGCCGCGACCGACGTTGACGACGATGGCGCCGGGCTTCGTCGCGGCGATCATGGCCGCGTCGTACAGGCCCTCGGTCTCGACGGTGCCGGGCAGCGTGATGACGATGCCGTCGGCCCGCGACAACGCGTGCGGCAGTTCGTCGATCCCGTAGACGCGGTCGACGTGTTCGACCGGTGCGGGGTGACGGCGCACGCCGATCACCGTGGTCCCGAACGCGGCCAGCACGCGGGCGGTGTCGGCGCCGATCCCGCCGAGACCGATGACCAGCACGGTCATCTCGTGCAGCTGGCGCATCGCCCAGCGGTCGGTCCACTCGTGCCGGCGCTGCTGCGCCCGCAGCCGGGGAAGGTCCTTGGCCCCGGCCAGTAGACCGAACACCGCGAACTCGGTGAGCGTCGGCCCGTGCACGCCGGCCGACGTCGTGAAGACGACCCGGTCCAGCTCGTCGGCGGTCAGGTCGGCGTCCTTGACGGTGGAGCCGCCGCCGGCGGCCATCGTCTGCACCCACTGCAGGCGGGGGTTCTCGCGCACGGCGCGCGCCAGCATTCCGGCGTCGACGTCGGGGATGCCGTAGAGGATGTCGCCCTGGGCGAGCAGCTCGAAGAACCGGCGTTCCTGTTCCTCGGTCCGCCGGTACGCGGGGTCCCCGGTGTGGTCGCCCGGGAAGCGCTGCGGGGGCAGCAGTTCGTCGTCGACGAGGAAGTCGACCCGCGGGTCGACATCGGTGACGATCGACCGCAGCTCGGGGGCGAGCGGGGTGGCCAGGACCACGCGGATGCGGTCGTCGGTCATCGGATCTCCTTCGGCGATGCGGTGCGGTGCAGCGCGGTGCGGCGCGGTCGGTCGCAGGTGGACGGGCTAGGTGCGCCTGGCCGGGCGGAGGTGCACGACGTCGGCGGCCCCGTAGGTGCGTCGGGTGCCGTCGGCGGTGACCACGACGATGGCGCCGTCGACGGCGATGTCGGCGGCGTAACCGGTGATCTGCCGGTCACCGGGCAGATCCAGGCGGACGGCGCGCCCGAGCGTTGCGCACTGGGCGCGGTAGGCGTCCCGCAGGCCGCTGCGGACGGGGTCGCCCCCGGCCTGGCCCCAACGGTCGAACCAGTGCCCGAGCCGTTCCAGGATGGCGGCGAGCAGCAGACCCCGGTCGAGGAGCGGTGAGCCGGCGGCCAACAGGGAGGTGGGCGGGGTCGGCGCGGTGGCCGCGGGCGTTCGGGGCGGCGTGGCGGCGGCGAGCTCGTCCGGGGTCAGGCTCACGTTGATGCCCGTCCCGACGACCACCCCCGGTCCGGCGAATTCGCCGAGGACGCCGGCGCACTTGTGGTCGTCGATCAGGACGTCGTTCGGCCATTTCAGGGTCGCGGGCAACCCGGTCGCGGCGCGCAGGCCCTCCACGACGGCGACGCCGAGCACGATGCCGACCCAGCCCCGCTGTGGGCCGGCGACGCGGGGCAGACGGTGGGCGACGGAGAACATCAGCCCGGCCCCAGCCGGGCAGTGCCACGACCGGCCGGCGCGACCCCGCCCGCTGACCTGCTCCTCGGTGACCAGCACGGTGCCGTCGGCGACGTCGGGGGCGGTGGCCGGGTCGGTCAGGCGGTCGGCGAGATCGGCGTTGGTCGAACCGGTCTGCGGTACGTGTTCGACGGACCAGCGCCCGGCAAGGCCGCCGACGGCCGCGGCGAGGCCGGCGGCGGACAGCGGCCGGCGAGAGTCGGCGACCGCGGGGGCTTCACTCACTCGACCACCCTAGGTGTACCCACCGTCTCCGACGTCCTGGCCAAAGCTGCTGGAATTGACGTGACGTCGGTTCGCTAGAACGGCGGCAGGTCACCGTCGTATCCCGTCCGTGCGAGATACCATGCAGCGGAGCTGGTTTCGGGTGGGTTCCAGTGTCGGGTGTGTGCTCGGGTGTAGGTGCGTCCGAGGGGGGTGGTCCAGTGGTGGTCGCCGTCTTCGGTGCGGTGGAGTTGGTAGCCGCCGGTGTCTTTGGCGCGGTGGTGGCGGCGGCACAGGACGGCCAGGTTCTCGGCGGAGGTGTCGCCCCCGGTGGCCCGGGGTGGAAGGGTTCGCGGTGGTCGACATCGCAGCGGTGGGCGGGTTGCCGGCAGCCCGGCATGACACAACTCGCATCGCGGGTGAGTACGAAGTCGGTCAACGCTTTCGGCGGCGTGTACGTCTTCCTTCCGTAGTCGAGGAGGGCGCCGCTGGTGGGGTCGCAGGTCAGGCGCCGCCAGGTGGCGTCGGCGGCGATGACCCGGGCTTGGGCGGGGGTGATGGGTCCGTGCCCGATGAGTTCGGCGACCTCACCACGCCCGGACCCCGGGTTCACCAGAGCTGATGCGGGGAGGGTGACCAGCAGGTGCGGTCGGCGCCGCTGGGTGGTCGGTAGGGGCCGGTCGGGCAGGAGGCCGCGGTCGAGGATGTCGGTGCACACGTCGACCAGGGCATGGACCCGCCGTTCCCCGATCGACCGGTCATCCCCCTCTGTCTTGCCGGCGTCGGCGGCAGCGGTCAGGCAGTCCCAGATCACCGCGACGTCCTGCGCGGTGCCGTACAACGACAGGCAGGCCATCCCGTCCAGGTCACTGCGCCGGGACACGGAGCGTCGGCGGCGGGCCTGCTCGTGGCGGCGTTGCGCGCCGTCGGGGTCCCGGCGGATCACCGACCGGGCGACCGCGTTCCGCAACCCCGGCACCGTCAACGACCCGGCGGCCGGGAGGACGTCGGCCTCCACCTGGGCGGTGGTCTCGCCGGTCAGGTCAGCGGTGCCCCGGCAGATCACCGACGCCTTCCCGGGCGAGATCTGGCCCTGCTCCAGCGCGTGCAGGGTGGCTGGGCAGCGGGCGGTCAACTCGGCCGCCTCCAGCAGATACCGGCCCGCCGTCGACTCGGCCACCCCCAGAGCCAGAGCGAGTTCGGTGGCCAGGAACTCCTCCACCCCGCCCGGGTCCTCCCCGGCCGCGGCGGACAGCTCGACCAGGTCATGCACCTGCCGGGCCGACTCGTAAGCCACCCACCGCTGCCGGGCGATCACCGCATCCAGCAACACGTTGGCCCACTCCCGCGCCGAACACCCCACCGGACGCTCCGGCCGCGACCCCAACAACGGCGGCAGCTCGGACGCCGGGGCCGCCGTCACGAGTGCGCGCCAAGCGGACATGTCGAGCACTGGCTCGGGCAGCATCATGCAACCATCATAACGTAAAACGAACGTGTGTACTAGCCGCCGTTTGTTCGATTTTACCCGGGCATCGGGCTGGCTAATATCGATGGTCGTCCAGCCGGCCGACCAGAGAGCCGACACCTGCGACGTGGGCTTGAGGATGGAACGCTCGCGGTCACAGCACCGGGCGACGACCACTCCCCGGGTCTGAACCACAGCGCGGCCCAACGGCAGCACGGACCAGCACGCCAAGCGCAGGATGGCAGGGTGCAGGACGACGTCGAGGGGAACCAGGGTGGCGACCGCGCGCGGCTGGAGCAGCAGCAGGTCGAGCTCACCGCGGAGTTGGCCGTCCACCAGCGCGCCCTGCGGCAGGTCCGGCAGCTGCGGGCGGACCGTTCCGACGACGACGAGCACGACCCGGAGGGCGCCCCGCTGTCGGCCGAGTGGTCGCGCATCGAACGGGCCCACCGGGCCGTCGAGGAACGGTTACTGGCCGTGCGGGCGGCGCTGACCAGCGTGGCGGACGGCCGGTACGGAATCTGCGAACGATGCGGCGAACCCATCCCGGCGGGCCGGCTCGAGGTGCGTCCGACGGCCACCCGGTGTGTGGCCTGCGCCGCCGTCCGTTGATCCGCGTGCCCCGGCAAAGCCCGCGCCAACGGCTGGCTCGGCGAAATCCGTTGCCAGCAAATCATTCTCACAGCGGCTGCCGAAGAAGCCTGCGCGTTCGACCGAGCCGAACGGCGCCACTCACCGAGCATCCGGCCTCGGCTGGCCCGCCCGCGTGGCCGAGGAACCGACGGGCCGGGGGCGGACTTACCGCGTCAACCAGCGTCGCGGATCGTCCTGGTGTGTTGCCCACGGTTATCCCCGTCGGGGATCGGCTGACGGGACCCCGACAGATGGCCGGACCGTCGACACGGAGTCGTGGTGAGCGCATGATCGGCCCGTGGCCAAGTCGGACGCTCCTGCCATCGTCGCCGCACGTCGTTCCGCCGCCCGGACCGGGCTCATCGCCAGCGTCGCTTTCCTGGTGCTCTGCTCCGCCCTCAATGCCTGGGTGCTTGTCAACGACTTACATCACAATCGCACCATCACGCTTCCCCTGGTCGAGTTCGGAGCGATCGCCGCCGGCTTGTTTCTCACCGCCCTGAGATGGAAGCGTCGGATGACCCGGTACCCGATCCCCAACCGGAACTGTGGGTAGGGGGTCCCCTGGCGCCGACCCGTAGCGAGACCGACCAGCCGAAGCCAGCCACATTTTCGACGTTCCAGGTCGTTACCTCGAGCCTACGAGCCGTCCCGATAGCTCACTCCGTCGCTCCAATGGCGCTGCTTGTTGAGCTTGGCCGCTACGTCCGTCCGCAGCTTGACGCGACGCGCGACCACGAACACCAGCGCCACCCCGCCCAGAACCAGCATCCACCCCCAGTCCCGGTCCCCGACGAACGTCAACACCAGGCCGACAGCCTCGACGACGAGCCCCAAGACGAGCGCGGATAATTCCCATTTGCGGTAGCGGCCGCGCATCAGTGGTCTTCGGATCGAACGGTCGTCATCGGCTCGTGGCGCTGTGCTGTCACGACGCAAATGATCACGGCGACCTCACATAACGATGGCCGGGAAAGCCTCATGTACTTCCGCCCGACGGCGATCATCCCTGGGGTCTAGCGACCCTGAGACGCCCCTGTTGGTGCAGGCAAGGTCCGTTGGTGCAGGCACGGTCCGCCCCTCGCATGCAGATCGAGTGACGGGACACGCTCGACGGCAAGTACTCCATGAGGCGGTGCATGCTGCCGAGATGACATCACGTGAAGATGCGAGCAGATACCCGGTACACGAGATCGACCCTGGTTTCAGTGGTCGCGCTCCGGTGCGGCCGCCGGCCGTCCCGGCGATGATGTGTGTCTTCTGCGCCCACCAGGCACTTGCCACCGACGGCCTGCAAGACGACCCGGATTCCGCGGACCTCACACCCCGGTTCCACCGAGCTCTCCGGCGAAGTGGCGCCGGGAGATGGCAGGTACCGATCGCCCGCCTCGTGGCTGACGGCAACAGCGTCTGCGTCTTCCATCTGGTCCACCCCGAGAAGCCGGTCCCGGTGACGGATGTGCGGCACCTCGATTGAGCCCGACGCCTGAGCCAGCGGCAACCGAGACGACTGCACGGACTCGGCCACACACAGCGATGCGGCCCGCGCCGTCTCACTAGCCGATCTTCGAGCGGGCCCGTGAGTCAAGCTGACCAACGGAGCGGGAAACCGGTTTACCCGCGCAGCTACTGGCCGTCATGCTCTGGGCATGGCGCGTGGAGTCGTGAAGTTTTTCAAGGCCGAGAAGGGCTGGGGCGCAATAGCCTCGGATGAGCTGCCCGCCGGGACGGACGCCTTCGTCCACTTCTCGCACATCGAGGCCGCGGCCAACACCTACCGCACCCTGGCAGCCGGCGACGTCGTCGAGTTCGATTTCGAGGTAGCGCAACAGGACAGCTTCCGTTGCCGGGCCACCCGAGCCCGGTTCCTGACTCCAGGGCCAGCGCCAACCCTTCGACGCGACGGTGACCGAGTCGCCATCGTTCCTGCAGGCACCCCGGACACCCCGCTGCTCCCCAAGACAACCCACCGCCCCGGGGCAAAGCCTGACGCCGCTGACATCGACCCGGTCGCGACCACCGACAGTTGACCGAGCAGCCGGAACCGACCAGTTCAACCACTGCCCCGTCTCATCGGACCACGACGGCTCCACCGCCGGGGATGGCCGATGATTGTCTTGATGGCGCCGGTGGGTGATTGGCGGCGGGCCGAACAGTTCTTCGGCCAATTCGATGGCGACGACGGTTTCCGTGGCCGGAGGTCAGCGGTCAGCCTTCAGTTGCCACGCCGGGCTCAGCCACACTGATCGAGTTCATCGGTGACGCGCACTCCACGGACCTCCGGGTTGACTATTGGTCTATCGAAGGTTCTTGCGGCATGGTCGACTGGTGGCAGGTGAAGCCGAGCACGAGGCAACCGATATCAAGAGTGGGGTGAAGCGGCGGCAACCGTTCCACATGACGGGGTCACCCCGGGCGGCAGCTTGGTCGACGTGCCTGTGGGTTGTGCTCGGCCTCAGTCAGGTGTTCCTGACTCGGTCGTACGCCCTTTCGTGGGTGCGGATAGTGCTGATTGTCGGCTACGCGCTCTTCGCGGTCGCGTACGCGATCACCCTGATCAACTTGCGGCGTCACCCGGAGCTTGTCCGGCCGTATCGAGCCTGGTGGATGTAGCTGACGCGCCGGGATCGAAGGAGCGGGCACGTCGGTGGTCTCGGATCGCTCGCACCCCGGTGACCAGCCAAAGCGCAGCTTGGCTCAGCCCTAGAAAGACCACGCTCGACTCACCGCGTTGCCAGCCGGCCCTGATGCAGAGCGCTCCGACGAGCACGCCACACCCGAAGAGCAGCAGGCGCCACCGCAGCGGCAATGGCCAGGTCACGGTCTCCGCCCGTTGGAGGAGTCCGCCGAGTCAGCGTCAGAGTGGGTCGAACCTGGTCCCCGCAGCTCGTAGTACATCCGCCACCACACGTAGATCAACATCCCGGCCAGCAGTACCGTGCAAATGATGCTGGCAGTCGGTGACTTGCCATTACGCATCCCTTCGCCCCACGCCAGTGCGTCGCCCACAATCCCGCCAATGGACATGAAGACCAGGAAGCGGATATCGATGCCCAGGCTCAGCCAGCGCCGGCGGAGGCGATCTACCGGTCCCATGCATCGGGACGCTACGCCCTGCGATCATCGTCGACAGTGTCTGCTCCGTCACCGCCCATCGCTGACAACATGGCTCCGGTTGGGACGTCGAAGCACGGTCCGCGGCGAAGTAGGCCACGACCGGGACCATGTCGATGCCCGGGCCGACCGACGGTCGGCCTCTCACCAACGGGCGGTGTGTCCGATTCCGGCGTGGCTGTGATGCGGAGACCGATCCGTACACCTACTGTTCCTCCGTGTTTGACGGAGAGCGACGACGTCACCGCGCACTGTTGATCAGCCTGGCCGCCGGCCTGGTCCTTTCGGCGTGCGCCACCGGCCCCGCATCGGCACCCACCGGGAGCTCCGGTCCGACGGCGACCTCCTCGCCGTCGTCCGCGGCGACGGCCACCGTGGCCCCGCTTTCCGCGTCCGAGGCGTCCGCGCCCACCGGGCCGACCGCACCGACGACGGTTCCCGACCCGACGACGTCCGCTGCGACCATCGAATCGACGGCAGCGGCGGCCCCGACCGGGATGCCGGAACCACCGCCACGCGTGGATCCCGCCTGTCCCGGCGTGCGGTGCGTGACGGTCACCCTCACCGGCGACGTGCTGCTGCACCCCGAATTGGTCGAGCAGGCCCGGCTCGATGCCACCCCGGGCGCGCCGACGGCCCAGGACGGGCTGGACTTCCTCCCGATGCTCGCCGCCCAGCGGCCGTGGACCGAACCGGCCGACCTGGCGATCTGCCACCTGGAGACACCGCTCGCGTCCCCGGACGGGCCGTTCCTGGGGTGGCCGGAGTTCTCCGCCCCGCCGCAGGTCCTGCCGGCCCTGCGGGCCGTGGGTTACGACGCGTGCACCACCGCCAGCAACCACACGCTCGACCAGGGACCGCGAGGCGTCGACCGCACCCTGGACGCGCTGGACGCGGCCGGACTCCGGCACGCCGGGTCGGCCCGCTCGGCGGCCGAGGAGGCCACCCCGGTCGTCCTCGACACCCCCGGCGGGCGGGTCGGCCTGGTGGCGGCGACGTACGACCTGAACGGGCATGACCCCGACGCGCCCTGGCGGGTCGACCTGCTGGACGCCGACGCCATCCTGGACCGGGCGCGGGCGGCCCGCGCGGCCGGCGCGGAGGTGGTGCTGGTCGCCCTGCACGCGGGCACCGAGTACGACCGGGAACCGAACGGCGATCAGGAGTACCTCGCCCGCACGTTGCTGGCCGACCCGGCCGTGGACCTGGTCTACGGCCACCACGCCCACGTCGTGCAGCCCATCGAGAAGATCGGCGGCAAGTGGGCGGTGTACGGGCTGGGCAACGCGATCGCCGCCCAGCGGACCTCCGCGCCGGGCGTCCAGGACGGCCTGCTGGTCACGGTCCGGTTCAGCCGGGACGCCTCCGGCGCCTGGACCACCGCCGGCGTCGGCTGGCTGCCCACCCACGTGGACGACGGTCCGCCGAACCGCTGGTGTCCCGCCGACGGCACCCCCACCTGCGCACCGGTCGACCCGGACGCGGCGGCGGCCGGCGCCGCCGACACCGCCGCCATCGTCGAGTCCCGGGGCGCGGCGCAGGCCGGCGCGGTGCGGTTGCCGCCGACCGGTTGACCGGTCCCACCCGTCGGCTGACGCAAGATCGGATCATGACGACGTTCGTACTGGCCTCGGCCTCCCCCGCCCGGCGATCCGTGCTGCGGGCCGCCGGTATCGAACCGGTGGTCCAGGTGTCCGGGGTCGACGAGGACGCGATCCTCGACGCACTGGCCGACACGCCGCCGGCAGACCGGGTTCTCGCCCTGGCGCGGGCCAAGGCCCGCGCGGTCGTCGACGGGTGGACGCCGCCGGGAGGGGCGGCGCCGGGAGCCGACCTGGTCGTCCTGGGTTGCGATTCCATGCTGCTGCTGGACGGGGCGCTGCAGGGCAAACCGGCCGACCCGGACGAGGCCCGCCGACGCTGGGCGGCGATGGCCGGACGCACCGGCGATCTGGTGACCGGCCACTGGGTGATCCTCTGGCAGGGCGGCGCCGTAGTCGGCGAGACGGGGACGACGGCGGTGTCGCAGGTCCATCTCGGCCGGCCGGATCCCGACGAGGTCGAGGCCTATCTGGCCACCGGCGAACCGCTGGCCGTGGCGGGCGCCCTGACCATCGACGGATACGGCGGCTGGTTCGTCGACGGCATCACCGGCGACCCGTCAAACGTCATCGGGGTCTCGCTACCCACCCTGCGCGGCCTGCTGCGGGAGATCGGGGTGCGGGTCACCGATTTGTGGACGTCGCCGGGAGGCTGATCCGCCGCCGACCTGACGACTGAACCGTCGATCGGGGTGCGCGGAGCGCGTATCCCCCCGACGTCGGCCGACACTCTCTACAGTCGACGGGGTGAGCACCGCGGACTCCTCCGACCTCGATCCCCGTCAGATCCGTGTCGGTGACGCCGAACGCACGGCGGCCCTGGACGCGCTGGGCGAGCACATGGCCAGCGGCCGCATCGACCTCGACGAGTACGGCACCCGTAGTGCTCAGGTGACCCAGGCCCGCACGGTCGCCGACCTGCAGGCCCTGTTCCGGGACCTGCCCGCCCCGCACCCGGATCTGCCGGGTGGCGCCGCCCTGCCGGCCGTGGCCCCGCCCGCGTACGCGGCTCCGGCGCCGCCTGCCGGGTCGACCGCGGTGGCCCGGCAGGACGACCGCAGCCCGGCTCAGCGGATCGCCGCGGTGGCCACCGGCCTGTCCGGCATCATCGCACTGGTGCTGTTCATCGCGACCGGGTCGTGGTTGTGGTTCCTCATCGTGCCGGCCATCGGGATCGTCACGTCCCAGGTGTGGGGCAAGGGCTGGAACCGCTGATCGCCCGCGCCGGCGTGACCGGGCCGGTCATCGGGCACTGACCACCCATGACCGTTCCCCAGGCTCCGCATCCCAACGGCCCCGGCACGCCGCCGCTCGACCCGAGTGGCCCGGTCCCCGATGTGCCGGTCCCCGGCTCGCCGTCCCCCGGCCGGCCTCCGGTTCCGCTCGAACCCGAGCCGTTGGCGCCGTCGCCGGTGCCCGAGCCCGGCCAGCCGCTGCCCGGTCCGCTCAGTCCCGACCCGACCGCGCCACCCGTCGGCTGATCCGGCCACCCACCGACCCGGCCGTTGTCGGTGCCCGGCGCTACGGTCGCCCGATGATGGACCATCTCGGGATCCAGGTCGCCGACGTCGCCGCGGCCGAGGACTTCTACCTGTCGGTGTTCGGGCCGCTGGGTCTGCGCGAGTACCTGCGCTACCCGGTCGGGTCGTCGTTCGTCGTCGGACTGGGCGGGCCGGACGGCCAGCCCGACTTCTGGCTCAGCCCGGCCGAGGGTGACGAGACCCGTGAGCTGCACATCGCTTTCGTCGCCCCCGACCGGGCCGCGGTCGATGCGGTGCACGAGGCTGCCGTCACCGCCGGGGTGAGCGTGCTGCACGCGCCCCGGGAGTGGCCCGAGTACCACCCGGGCTACTACGGCGTCTTCCTGCGTGATCCCGACGGTCACAACGTGGAAGCCGTGTTCCACGGAGGCCCACCGGCCGGCTGACGGAAAAGCGGTGGACGAACGCCGACCGCCGTGGGTACCGTCGTCGGCATCATGGATCGCTGACATCGCCCCGACCCGCGCCCGTGGCGGCACGCCCGGCGGGTCCCCTCCCACCTTCGGGGATCTGCGATGTCTTCCACCTCCTGCCGGCCCACGTCCGCCGACGTCGGCCCCGTAACCGACCTCGGATCGATGGGGACGCCCGGCGTCCTGCGGGTCAGGGACGTCTCCCGCCGCTTCGGCGACCGCGTCGTTCTCGACGGCATCGACCTTCTCGCCGCCCCCGGTCGCCGGATCGGCCTGATCGGCGAGAACGGCTCGGGCAAGTCGACGTTGCTGCGCATCCTGGCCGGGGTGGACGAGCCGGACACCGGAACGGTGCGCCGGCCAACGGATCTCGCGTATCTCCCACAGGAGCCGTCGTTCGTCGGGGCCGAACCCGGACCGCACGTCAGCATCGGCGACGTCCTGGACGCCGCCCTCGCGCCCCTGCACCGCCTCGTGGCCCTGGTCGAGGAGCGGGGCGCGGCGATGGCCGCCCGGCCGGCGGACCGGTCCCTGGCCCGCGCCTACGGCGAGACACTGGAGACAGCCCAGCGCCGGGAGGCCTGGGACGCGGACCGCCGCGCGACCGTCGCCGCCGACCGCCTGGGGTTGGCGGCCCTGCACCGCGAGCGGCCGGTGACGGACCTGTCCGGCGGGCAGCGCTCCCGGCTGGCCCTGGCCGCCCTGATCGCCGGCCGCCCCGACTGCGTGTTGATGGACGAACCCACCAACCACCTGGACGACGACGCGCTCGACCTGCTCGAGGAGTTCCTCGTCGGCCTGCCGGGCATCGTGGTGGTCGCCAGCCACGACCGGGTCCTGCTGGACCGGGTCTGCACCGACCTGTTCGACCTGGACCCACCGGGCCCGGGCACCGACGGGACCGGCGGCCGCCGGTTCGGCGGCGGATACCGGCGCTACCTGGCCGACCGGGAGGCCACCCATCGGCGGTGGGTCCGCACGTACGTCGAGCAGCAGGAGACCATCGAACGGCTCCGGCGCGACGCCGAGGTCGACACCACCCGGGTCGCCCACGGCCGGGGCCCGCGGGACAACGACAAGTTCATCCATGCTTTCAAGGGGGCGAACGTCGAACGGGCCGCGGCCCGGCGCGCTCGGGATGCCGCCCGGCGCCTGGCCGACGCCGAGCGGACCGCTCTCCCCCGGCCGCCGACACCGCTGCGCTTCACCGGACACCTCGGCTCCCCCCGACCCGCGCCGGACGAGACCGCAATCCTGGTGGAGGATCTCGCGGTCGAAGGCCGGCTCCGGCTACCGCACCTGCGGGTGCCGGGCGGGCAGCGACTGCTGGTGCTCGGCGGGAACGGCACCGGCAAGTCCACCCTGCTGCGGGTCCTGGCCGGCCAGCTGAGGCCCACCAGCGGACAGGTGCGGGTGACCGCGCAGTCGGTCGGACTGCTCGGTCAGCACGTGGCCTTCCCCGAGCCGGATCAACCCGCCCGGCGCGTCTTCGCCGCCGCGTTGGTCGACCGGGCCGCCGACGTCGACGAGGCCGGGACACTGCTGCTGGACCTCGGACTGCTGCGCGCGACCGATCTCGACCAGCCCGTCGGCCGCCTGTCGGTCGGCCAGCAGCGCCGGCTCGCGCTGGCCGTCCTGGTCGCCCGCTCCCCCGAACTGGTGCTGCTCGACGAGCCGACCAACCATCTGTCGCTGGCCCTGGCCGACGAACTGGAGCAGGCGGTCGGCACGGCACCGGCAACGGTGGTGCTGGCCAGCCACGACCGGTGGCTGCGGACCCGCTGGTCGGGGCCGACCCACGAGCTGGTACCGCAGGGACCTACAACTGCCCGCTGGTGACGAACATCAACCGCCGGGCCAGCTCGGTCAACGACCCCGACAACGACGGGTACACCGAGAAGGTGTAGGCGAGATTCCTGACGGTGAGCCGGTTCTGCACGGCCATCGCGATCGGCAGGATGAGTTCAGAGGCATCCGGGGCGACGACCACCCCGCCGGTGATCAGCCCGGTGGTGGGGCGGATGACCAGCTTGACGAAGCCCTCTTCGAGCCCGTGCATCTTCGCCCGGGCGTTGGTGGCCAAGGGCAGCTTGAGCACCTGCAGCCCGCTCGGATCCTCCTCGGCGTCGGCCTGCGAGTTGCCGACCGTCGCGATCTCCGGGTGGGTGAACACATTGGCGGACACGGTGTTCAGGGCCAGCGGCGGCACGCCTTCCCCCAGCGCGTGCCACATCGCGATCCGGCCCTGCATGGCGGCGACCGACGCGAGCATCAGCACGCCCGTGCAGTCCCCGGCCGCGTAGACGTTCGCGGCCGACGTCCGGGACACCCGGTCGACGGTGATGAAGCCCTGGTCGTTGACGTCGACACCGACCCGGTCCAGGCCGATGTCCGC
Organism: Nakamurella flava; assembly: GCF_005298075.1. Classification (NCBI taxonomy): domain Bacteria; kingdom Bacillati; phylum Actinomycetota; class Actinomycetes; order Nakamurellales; family Nakamurellaceae; genus Nakamurella; species Nakamurella flava. The sequence goes on along the minus strand of NZ_SZZH01000003.1, from coordinate 759,771 downwards.
CGTGTTGGGGACGGCGCCGACGGTCATCAGGGCGTGGCTCCCGCGGATCTGGCGGCCGTCGGTGAGGGTGACCACCACGCCGTCGCCGTCCCGCTCGACCGAGCTGGCCCGGCTCTGCCGCGCGAGCTCGCCGCCGTGCTCGCTGAAGACCTTCTCGATCACGGCGGCCGCGTCGGCGTCCTCGCTGGGTAGCACCCGGTCGCGGCTGGACACCAGGGTGACCCGCACGCCCATCTCCGTGAACGCCGAGGCGAACTCCGCTCCGGTCACCCCGGACCCGACGACGATGAGGTGCTCGGGCAGCTCGGTCAGCGAGTAGACCTGCCGCCAGGTGAGGATGCGATCCCCGTCGGGTCGCGCGGTGGGCAGGACCCGCGGCGACGCACCGGTGGCCACCACGACGAAATCGCAGTCCAGGTCGAAGGGGTCGCCGTCGACCGGCTCCACGTGCACGACGTGCCGGGCGAGCCCGGTGGTGCGGTCGGCGAACGCGGCCCGGCCCTGCACGACGGTGATGCCCTGCGTCTCGAGCTGGGAGCGGATGTCGGTCGACTGGGCCAGGGCGAGACCGTTCACCCGACCGTTGACGGTGGGCACGTCGACCGACACCCGGTCGGCGTCCACCGTCAGGCCGAGGTCCCGGGCCCCCAGCACGGCCGTCCGACCGGCGGCCGAGGCGATGAACGCCTTGGACGGCACGCAGTCGGTGAGGACGCAGGCGCCGCCCACCCCGTCGAGCTCGATGAGGGTGACGTCCGCGCCGTACTGGACGGCGACGAGAGCCGCCTCGTACCCGGCGGGTCCCCCGCCCATGATCGCGATGGTCGTCATGTGCCTGCTGCCCCCGGGATGTCTGGCTGGTGGTACCGACCGGTGCGGTACCCGAACGACGTCAACGGTAACGGGCGGTCCCCCGCCCGCCGTGGGCAGCGCCAGGGCGACCCCCGGCCGGGCGCCGGGGCGGCCGTCGAGAGCGGGTCCCTCGGGTGCGGGGGACATCGCTCCCCCGTGCCCCTTGGCGCTCTCGCCACCGCGGGCGGCTAGTCTCCGATCATGACCTTGTACGCCGCGTACGGGTCCAACATGGATCCCGCCCGCATGCTCCGGCTCTGCCCGTCGGCCCCCGTCACCGGTACGGGATGGCTGCCGGGGTGGCGACTCACCTTCGGCGGTGAGGACCTGGGCTGGGAGGGTGCGCTGGCCACGGTCGTGGAGGACCGGGACGGCGCCGCGGACGGCCCCGGGGTGTTCGTCGTGCTCTACGACATGGCTGAATCGGACGAGAAGGCGCTGGATTCCTGGGAGGGCGCCGACCTCGGCCTGTACTCCAAGATCCGGCTGCGGGTGCACACATTGGACGGCGAGAAGCTCGCCTACCTCTACGCCCTGCAGGCGTTCGAGGGTGGCCTGCCGTCGAGCCGCTACCTGCAGGTCATCGCGGACGCGGCCGAGGCCGCCGACGCCCCGGCCGAGTACGTCACCGACCTGCGCTCGCGACCGGCCCGCACCGAATCGGGCTGAGCCACCCGGGTCAGCCGCGCCCGCTGGTGCCGGGGCCCCGGCGCAGGGGCACCTCCAGGGTGAAGGCGGTGCCCTCGCCGACCGTGCTGGCCACCCGGATCCGGCCGTCGTGGGCCATGGCGATGGCCCGGGTGATGGACAACCCCAGCCCGACACCGGGGACGGCGTTACGGGTGGCCGTGCTGGCCCGGAAGAACCGGCCGAACAACTTGTCGACCTCGTCCGCCGGGATGCCGACGCCGGTGTCGCTGACGACGACGTAGGCGTAGGGCCCGGACTGTGGCCCGTCGTCCTGCGTCCCGTCATCGAGCTCGTCGTCGAGTTCGTCGGTCACGCCCAGGGTGACCGCCACCCGACCGCCACCCGGGGTGAACTTGACGGCATTGGAGATCAGGTTGTCCAGCGCCTGGCCCAACCGCACCGGGTCGCCCCAGACCACGGCGGGTTCGGTGGTCTCGCACAGGATCAGCCGGACGTCCCGACCGGCGGCGATGGGCTCCGCCGTACCGATCGCGGCCTGGGCCAGCACGTGCAGGTCGACCTCGCTCTCCTGGAGCTGGAACCGGCCCGCCTCGACCTGCGCGGTGAACAGCAGGTCGCCGACGAGCCGCAGCAGCCGGTTGGCGTTGCGCTCGATGGTCTCCACGTACATCCGCTGCTCGGCGGTCAGCGGCTCCTCGTCCTCGTCGGACAACAACTCGAGGTAGCCGAGGATGGAGCTGAGCGGAGTCCGCAGCTCGTGCGAGATGAGGTTGACGAACTCGTCCTTGAGCCGGGCCTGCTCACGCTCGACGGTCACGTCCGTGGCCACGAACAGATAGCCGTCGATCTCGTCCGACGACCCGTACCGACCGGTGACCGTCACCTGCAGGCGGCGGTCGCCGTCATCGGCGGCGGCGAAGGTCCAGTCGAACAGACGCGACCCGCCGTCGGCCACGTCGCGCGGCAACTCGTCGAACAGGGTCGCGGCGGCCCTCTCGACGGCGGGGTCCTTCTCCGGCGGACGCAGGCTGAGCAGCGGACGGCCGATGGCGTCGTGGGCGGCGAGCCCGAGCAGCCGTTCGGCGCCGGCGTTGAAAACCTCCACCCGGCCCTGGATGTCGGTCGCCACGATGCCCTGTTCGGTGACCGAGTCGATGACCGCACGCAGTTGCGACCGCTGGTCGCGCAGCATGCGGGAGACCGCGACGGCCTCGACCGCCCGGTCCTGGGCGGCGCGGGTCATGACCTCCTGCTCACGACGCAGCGACTGCACCGCGGCGACCCGCGAGCGCAGCCGCCGGGTCAGTTCGTTGACCGACAGGCAGGTCAACCCCAGGATCACCGGCGTCAGGATCAGCCGCACCCACTGGCCGTCCTTCGCGCTGGCCCATCCTTCGTAGGCCAGGGGCAGCGACATCGACACCAGCGTCACGACCCCGCCGAGCAGCAGCGGGAGGCGGCCGGGCTCGACCCCCAGCGAGAGCACCGGCAGGATCAGCAGCGCGGTGAAGACCGACACCGGTCCGCCGGTGCCGGCCCGCAGGAATCCGCAGGCCAGGATGTCGAGCAGCGGGATCGACATCAGCAGCAACCGCGGGACCGCGCCGTCGTCCGGGGAGAGGCGGCGGAACCCGACGGCGGCGAACGAGGCGGCGGCCATGACGACCCCGCCGAGGACGACCGCGTTCCAGTCGGTCACGGTCACCCCGGGCACGGCCAGCCACAGCTGGCAGATGACGTAGGTGATGGCCATCGGGACCTGACGTTCCAGGACCGAATGCCGGTCGACGGCGAAGCGGCGTACCCAGTTGCTGGCCGGCAGCAGGCCGGTCGGGGCGGTGACGTCGGCGTCGAGCGGGCCGACCCTCCCGCCGGTCCCCCGCGGGTGAGCCGCCGACGCCCCGTCAGGAGCGCTGGGCAGGGTGGTCGGCGTGGCCATCAGTGCGCCTGCGCGGTGACGCTGCTGTCGACCGCCAGCATGGCCCGGACCTTCTCAGCCAGGGTGCGGGGACTGAACGGCTTGAGCGCGTAGTCGTCGGCGCCGGCGGCCAGGCCGGCAGCCACCGCTTCGGGCTGGACCGCGGCCGACAGCATCAGGACCCGCAGATTGCCCAGGGCAGGATCGGACCGGACGTCCCGGCACACCTCGAGGCCGGTCCGGCCGGGCATCGACACGTCGAGGATGGCCAGGTCAGGGGCGTGTTCCCGGATGGCCGCGGTAGCCGTGAGACCGTCGCCGACGCTGGCCGCCACGGTGGCGCCGGCCCGGCGCGCCGCCAGTTCGACCAGCGCTCGGATGTCGGTGTCGTCGTCGGCGATCACGACCACCGGGGTACGAGCCGCGGCATGGGGATCGCCGGTCATGGCGTCGCCCCGGCGGCGCGCAGGTCGGCCAGCACCTGACGCAGGGCGGCCGAGGTGACCGGTTTGGGCAGCACGCCGTCGGCCGCCGGGTAGTCCTCGACGTCCAGCACGGAGCAGACGACGACCGGGCAACCGGGATGTCGGTCCCGCAGCTGGTCCAGCAGGTCGCGGCCGCTGAGGTCGGGCAGCCGCAGGTCCAGGACGATGACGCGCGCCGGGCCCGCGGGCCCGGCCACATGACCGTCGTCCGGGCCGGACGCCGGGACGGCCATCGCCTCGGCCGCCGACGCGGCGGCGTGAACGGTGTATCCGGACCGTTCCAGCAGCCTGGTCAACAGGACGCGCTGATCGAGGTCGTCCTCGATGAGCAGCGCCATCGATCGGCCGCCGCCGGCGGGCGTCGACCCGCTCGTCTGCGCGACGGGCGCAGCGGTGTTCCCGGCTCCGCCAGCGGACATCTTCATCGTCTTCTCCCCCACCGGAATCGCCGTCCGCCGGCCCCGGCGCGGCGCACCTCGAGCCAGCACGCTCAGCGATTACTCGGTGACCAAGCGTAGCCGAACGGCGAGAAGGGTGGGCGCCCGGAAGAGTCATCCGTCCGGCCCCGAACGGGTTGTCGTGCCGGGTCAGGTGGACTCGGTCGACCGGTCCACGGGATGGGGGGCGGACAACGCAGCCAGAGCGGTGTGGGTCATCAGCCGCACCCCGGCGGCGATGGCCCGCTCGTCGGCCACGAACGTCGAGGAATGCAGGTCCACGCGGGGGCTGATCCCGTCCCAGACGCCCAGGCGGGCGAACGACCCGGGGACGTGCTCCAGGAAGACGGCGAAGTCCTCCGCCCCCGTCGACTGCTCGGCCAGCCGGATCGCGTCCGGCCCGAGAGCCCGCTGGGCGGCGGTGCGCATCAGATCGGTACTGGCCGGGTCGTTCTCGACGGGCGGGACGCCCCGCTTGTAGCGGAGCTCGTACTGGGCCGTCGTCGGGGCGAGCACGTCCGCGACGAGCTCGCGGACCAGCGTCTCGGCCCGGTCCCACGAGCGGCGGTCCATCATCCGCAGGGTGCCGCGGAGCACGCCCTCCTGCGGAATGGCATTGGCAGCCTCCCCGGCGTGCACGGCTCCCCAGACCAGGACGGCCGCCGCGCGGGGGTCCAGCCGACGGCTGAGCAGGCCGGGCAGGCCGGTGATGACGGTGCCCAGGGCGTACAGCAGATCGGTGGTCAGATGCGGCCGCGAGGTGTGACCGCCCGGACCGGTGACGAGCAGCTCGATCTGGTCCGAGGTCGAGGTGATGGCCCCGTCCTTCAACCCCACCAGGCCGACCTGCAGACGCGGGTCGCAGTGCAGGGCGAAGATGCGCGAGACCCCCTCCAGGCCGCCCGCGGCGATGACGTCGTGCGAGCCGCCGGGAAACACCTCCTCCGCCGGCTGGAATAAAAAGCGCACCCGGCCGGGCAGTGTCCCGGCCCGCCGCAACGCCAGTGCCGCGCCGAGCAGCACCGTCAGATGCACGTCGTGCCCGCAGGCGTGGGCGACGTCCGGCAGGGTCGACGAGAACGGCAGACCCGTCCGCTCCCGCAGGGGCAACGCGTCGATGTCGGCCCGCAGGCCGACCACCCGTTCCCCCTGGCCGATCTCGGCGATCAAGCCGGTCCCGCCGGGCAGCAGCCGAGCGGGGATGTCATGGTCCCGCAGCACCCGCAACAGCAGCGCACTCGTCGCCGACTCCTGGCGTCCGAGTTCGGGATGGGAGTGCACGTCGCGACGAATACGCACCAGATCGGGCAGCCGGGACTCGAGCGTCCGGTCGAGCCACCGGGGCCCGCGCCCCTCGCCGGGGTCGCCGACCTCGTCGACCGCGGGCACGACGACCCTCCGCTCCGCGTCGGCGGCACGTGTGCGCTCGGCGGCACCCATTCCGGTTCTCGCCTCCCACGTGCTCGATGGAGCGCCGCCACCCGTGGTCCACGGCGCGACGGCCTTCGGCGCTGGACTGTAGTCGGCCCGATCCGGACCCCCGCGGCCGGACCGTGGGGTTCGGCCCGGACGGGTTCGGCCGGTGGTGACGGCACCGGGCAGCGATGGCCACGTCCCCCGCCCCGTCCGGGCCGTCGACGGGTCACCGTCCGACATCGTCGGCGCACGCGCCGCCCACCGAGGCGGGGCGGGACCGGAAGCTGCCCTGCCGGAGGAGCAGACCAGCCCCGAGACCACCCAGGGCCAGGCCGAGCGCGGTGCTGACCCGGAGCGCCTCGCCGCCGATCAGGGTGGCCCCCACGGCGGTCACCGCGGGGGTCAGATACAGCAGGGCGTTGGTGCGGTCGGCCCCCAGCACGTCGATCGCCCGGTAGTAGGCGGCGTAACTGCCCAGACCGGCGGCGACCGCCAGGGCCACCGCCACCCAGAACGCGGGCACCGGCGGGGGGAGCAGATCACCGCCGGCGACCGACATCGCCGCCGTGAACCCGGCGGTGAACACGCTCTGCAGGGCCAGGCTCTGCCGCAACGGGAGGACCGGCGCCGGCCGCGCGCGCCACGACTCGTGCAGAACGGTCCCCGCCGCGAGGGCGCCCATGGCCAGGAACGGCAGGGCAAGTGCCTGCGCGGTCGCCCCGGCACCGAGGTCACCGGCGGCGGTCACGGCGACCCCGGCCGTTCCGGCCAGCACCCCCCAGACATGCCCCCGGGTCCACGCCCGGCGATACAGGACGGCGGTGGCGAGCAGGACGACGGCCGGTTGCATCGAAGCGATCAGCGCGGACGTGCCCGCCGGCACGCCGGCGGCCGCGGCCCAGTAGATCCCCGTGAGGTAGAGGCACTGGCACAGCAGGGCCAGTACCGCCTGTTCCACCCACACCCGTGCGCCCAGGCGGGAGGAGGGCCGCGGCAGGAAGGGGGCCAACAGCAGCGCGAGGACCAGACAGCGCCATGTCAGCAGGGTCTGGCCGGCGGCGCCGCCGGCACCGAGGTCGGCGGCCAGGAAGCCGGAGCTCCACACGAGAACGAGGGCGACGGCGAGAACCGTGGGACGCGACATGCGGGCCAGGTAACCATACCGGTCGGTATACTCGCAGTGTCCCTACTGAAAGGAGCGACCGTGACCGCCCCCACTCACGCCCTGACGTCGCTGGACGATCACACCCCCCAGGCCCTGCGGCCGGTGCTGCAGCCCCTTCCCCCGCTCACCGACGCCGGGGTGCGGCTGCTCGACGCCGCCAGCGACCTGTTCCACCGCCGGGGAGTCCGCGCCGTCGGCGTCGATCTCATCGCCGAGGTCGCCGGGACGACGAAGAAGACCCTGTACGACCGCTTCGGCTCCAAGGACGCCCTGGTCGCCCTCTACCTCCTGCGCCGCGCGCACCGCTGGCGGGCGCATCTGTTGGCCCAGCTCAACGCCCTCGACCTCGCCGACGACCCGGCCGCGGCCCGCGCCCAGCAGGTCCTCTGCGTGTTCGACATCCTGGAGGACTGGATGGGGCAGGAGCGCCGGGGCTGCGCCTTCGTCAACACCTTCGCCGAGCTGGGCGACGGCGACCACCCGGCCATCGCCGTCATCCGGGCGGAGAAAGCGTGGATGCGGGCCCTGTTCGACACGCTGGCCGGGGACGGCGAGGTGGGTGGGCATCTGCACCTGCTCTACGAGGGGACGCTGGTCGTCCTCACGGCCGGCGGTGATCTGTCGGCCGTCGCGCAGGCGCGCCGCGCCGCCGAGCGGGTGCTCGCGGCCCCCCGCCCCTGACGTCGGCAGACCACTCACTTCGCCGCGAGACCACCGGTCAGTGCCGCGCACCGGTGTGGTTGGCTGTCCCCGACTGCGGTCCGCGCAGGCCCTTGATCCGAGGCGGTCCCATGGGTGACGACATCCAGCCCGCGGTCTACACCCGCGAGCAGCGACAGGCCTACCGCGCCAAGGTGCGGCGGTGTCTGGACGTCTTCGAGCGGATGCTGATCGGCCACACCTTCGATGCGCCGGACGGGGTCGCGCCGCTGACCGGCCTGGAGATCGAACTCAACCTGGTCGACGACACCTGGCATCCGGCGATGGCCAACGCCGAGGTTCTCGAGGCCATCGCCGATCCGGACTTCCAGACCGAGCTGGGCCGCTACAACATCGAGTTCAACGTGCCGCCGCGGCCGCTGGCCGGCGACTCGCTGCTGGACCTGGAGGACCGGCTGCGGGCGTCGCTGGACCACGCCGAGTCACGGGCCAACAGCACGGGCTCGGAGATCATCATGATCGGCATCCTGCCGACGCTGCGGCCGGGGCATTTCGAGACCGAGTGGATGAGCGCCAACCCGCGCTACCAGGCCCTGGACGAGGCGGTGTTCGCCGCCCGGCGGGAGGACCTCGAGCTCGACATCGCCGGGCCGGGCCCGGGAGCCGAACACCTGCAGATGTTCGCCGACACCATCGCCCCGGAGTCGGCGTGCACGTCGGTGCAGCTCCACCTGCAGGTCGCCCCCGGTGATTTCGCGGCCTGCTGGAACGCCGCCCAGGCGCTGGCCGGCCCGCAGCTGGCGCTCGGGGCCAACTCGCCGTTCCTGTTCGGGCACCGGCTGTGGGCCGAGACGCGCACCGAACTGTTCCTGCAGGCCACCGACACCCGTTCCCCGGAGCTGCGGAACCAGGGGGTCCGCCCGCCGGTGTTCTTCGGCGAGCGGTGGATCACCTCGATCTTCGACCTGTTCGAGGAGAACGTCCGCTACTTCCCGGCGCTGCTGCCGGAGACCACCGACGAGGACCCGGAGGCCGTGCTCGCCGCGGGCAACGCGCCGAACCTGCAGGAACTGCGGCTGCACAACGGCACCGTCTACCGCTGGAACCGGCCGGTCTACGAAGTCGTGCAGGGCCGCCCGCATCTGCGGGTGGAGAACCGGGTCCTGCCGGCGGGCCCGACGGTCGCCGACGTCCTGGCCAACGCCGCGTTCTACTACGGCGCCCTGACGATGCTCGCCGCCGACGAGCGCCCGGTGTGGACGAAGATGTCGTTCGACGCGGCGGCCAGCAACTTCCGGCAGGCCGCCCGGTACGGCACCGACGCCGTCTTCTACTGGCCGGGTTTCGGTGAGGTGCCGTGGGACGAGCTGGTCCTGCGGCATCTGCTGCCGCTGGCCGACGAGGGTCTGCGGCAGTGGTCGGTGTCCGACACGGCCCGCGCCCGCTACCTCGGCATCATCCGCGACCGGGCGAAGTCCGGACGCAACGGCGCCTGGTGGCAGACCGAGACGGTCGCCGCCCTGCAGCGTCAAGGCCGTTCCCGCGACGAGGCCCTGACCGAGATGCTGCGGCTCTACTCGGCCGGGATGCACTCGAACGAACCCGTGCACACCTGGGCAGTGCCCGACTGAGCCGTCGCAATACGCGACTGGCCGCGGTCTGCCGACCCTGAGGGAATAGACTCGCCGTAAAAGTGTTTGAACGGTCAAGTACTTGCCTGATGGTGCGGCCGGGCAGCCTGACCGCGGAGGGTTGGAGACGGACATGACATCGACGAACCAGAGCACCCCTGAGAGCGGCATGCAGTTCGGCATCTTCACCGTCGGCGACGTGACCGTCGATCCGACGACCGGCCGCGAGCCGACCGAGCACGAGCGCATCAAGAACATGGTGGCCATCGCCCGCAAGGCCGAAGAGGTCGGCCTGGACGTCTTCGCCACCGGCGAGCACCACAACCGGCCGTTCGTGCCGTCCTCCCCCACCACAATGCTGGGCTACATCGCCGCACAGACCGAGCGCCTCATCCTGTCGACCTCGACCACGCTGATCACCACGAACGACCCGGTGAAGATCGCCGAGGACTTCGCGATGCTGCAGCACCTGGCCGACGGACGGGTCGACCTCATGCTGGGCCGCGGCAACACCGGCCCGGTCTACCCGTGGTTCGGGCAGGACATCCGGCAGGGAATCCCGCTGGCCGTCGAGAACTACGCGCTGCTGCACCGGTTGTGGCGCGAGGACGTCGTCGACTGGCAGGGCAAGTTCCGCACCCCGCTGCAGGGCTTCACCTCGACCCCGCGTCCGCTGGACGACGTGCCGCCTTTCGTCTGGCACGGTTCGATCCGCACCCCCGAGATCGCCGAGCAGGCCGCCTATTACGGCGACGGCTTCTTCGCCAACCACATCTTCTGGCCGGCCGAGCACACCAAGCGGATGATCGCGCTCTACCGGCGGCGGTTCGAGCACTACGGCCACGGCTCCGCCGACCAGGCCATCGTCGGCCTCGGCGGGCAGGTGTTCATGCACAAGAACTCGCAGGACGCGATCCGGCAGTTCCGGCCCTACTTTGACAACGCCCCGGTCTACGGGCACGGCCCGTCGCTCGAGGACTTCTCCGAGATGACGCCGCTGACCGTCGGCAGCCCGCAGCAGGTCATCGACCGGACGCTGGGCTTCCGCGAGTACGTCGGCGACTACCAGCGTCAGCTGTTCCTGATGGACCACGCCGGGCTGCCGCTGAAGACCGTGCTGGAGCAGCTCGACCTGCTCGGCGAGGAGGTCGTCCCGGTGCTGCGGCAGGAGTTCGCCGCCCGCCGTGCCCCCGGCGTCCCGGCCGCGCCGAACCACGCGTCCCAGGTCGCCGCCCGGGATGCCGTTGTCCGCAACGATTCTCGGGAGAAGGTGTCGGCATGAGCACGACCTACCGTCTCGCGGTGATCTCCGCCGGGCTGAGCTCGCCGTCGTCCAGCCGGGTGCTGGCCGATGAGCTGGCCGCGGCCACCGTCCGGCACCTGTCGGCCACCGCCGCGGGAGTGTCCGTCGCGGTGGACGTGGTCGAGCTCCGGCCGCTGGCCCACGAGCTGATGGACAACCTGCTGACCGGGTTCCCGCCGCCGGCCCTGAAGGCGGCGATCGCCACGGTGACCGGCGCGGACGCCGTCATCGCGGTGACGCCCATTTTCACCGCGTCCTACAGCTCGCTGTTCAAGGCGTTCTTCGACGTCCTCGATCCCGAGTCGCTGACCGGGATGCCGGTGCTGATCGGCGCGACCGGTGGGTCCGAGCGGCACTCGCTGGCGCTGGACCACGCGGTGCGGCCACTGCTGGCCTACCTGCGGGCCCTGGTCGTGCCGACCGCCGTCTACGCCGCGTCGACCGACTTCGGCGCGGCCGGCGGCGACACCGCCGGCCTGGCCGGACGGATCGACCGGGCCGGTGCGGAGCTGGCCGTTCTGCTCGCCGGTCGTCCGGCCCGTTCTCACGCGCAGTCGGCCGACGATGCCAGCGCAGCTGACGATTTCGACCACGTCATCGATTTCGAAAAGCTGCTCGCCGGCTGACGCTGCTGTTCCGCGCTGACGCTGACAAAACCGGTCGACGCTGATCATCTTCCTGCGACACGCCCTCCGGACCCTGCCATCTCGCTCAGATGATCAGCGTCAGCGGCGTTGGGCCGCGTCCGCTGAGATGATCAGCGTCAGGCCGCTCGGCTCATCATCAGGAGAGCTGCCGACCGGCCAGCCACACCCCGGCGACGTCATTCGCGGTGGCCAGCGCGAACACCCGGGCCAGGGCGTCGGCCGCGTCCGCACTGTTGGCCAGGTTGACGGCCAGGGACGTGCCCTCGTCCGGGCGCAGCCAGACGGCGTCGAAGTCCTTGCCGACCGACAGGTCGCCGACCCGGTCGAACAGGCCAAGAGCAGCCGCACCGGCGGCGGTGGCCAGGTAGAGCAGGTGGGTCGGGGTCAGCTCGTAGCCGGTGCCGCCGGGGCGGCCGTCGGTGCCGAGGAGCTGCTGCATGAAGTAGGCCTGCAGGCCCTCCTTCAGCAGGAACAACCCCGTCCCGCCGCCGACGTCGGACCCCAGTGACACCCCGACACCGTGCTCGACGTGCCGGCCGAGCGGGAACAGCCCGCTGCCCAGCGAGGCGTTGCTGGTCGGGCAGTGCGCCGTCCACGACCCGGCCGCGGCCATCGCGGTCAGCTCGGCGTCGCTCGGGTGCACGTTGTGGGCGAAGACGCTGCGATCGGTCACCAACCCGTGCCGGGCGTACGACTCGAGATAGTCGGTGGTGCCGAACAGCTCGGCCACAGTGGCAATCTCGGCCCGGTTCTCGTTGATGTGCGAGGTGAACCAGACACCCGGGTTGTCGGCCAGCAGCTGGCCGCACACCTTGAGCATGTCGTCGCCGGCGGACAGCGAGAACCGCGGCGTCACCGCGTATCTCATCCGGCCCTGGCCGTGCCAGCGGTCGATCAACCGCTGTGACGCGGCCTGCGCCTGCGCGGGCGTGTACAGCAGTTCCTCCCGCAGGATCCGGTCGGAGACGACGAGCCCGGCGGTCAGGTTCAACCCGACATTCCCGGCGGCGGTGAACAACTCGTCCATGGCCGACTCGAAGTGCGCCCCGAACACCAACGCAGACGTGGTCCCGCCCCGCACCAGCTGGCCGAGGAACTCGCGGGCCACCGCGGCGGCGTACTCGGGCTCGGCGAAGCGGGCCTCCTCCGGAAGTGCGCACTTGTCCAGCCACTCCAGCAGCGGCATCCCGAGGCCACCGATCACCCGGGTCTGCGGGAAGTGGACATGGGTGTCGACAAACCCGGGCAGCAGCATCCCGCCGGACAGGTCGACCACGTCCTCGTCGGGATGCGCGGCCTGCAGGCTCACGAAGGTGCCGCGCTCGGCGATTCGCCCGTCGTGGACGAGCACACCGCCGTCCTGCTCGACCCGCAGGGCGGTGCCGGCGTCAGAGGTGAATGGGTTGGCCGGGGTGTCGATGACGGTGGCGCGGTAGAGCGTCACGGGGTTCCTCCAGGTACGGGGCAAGGCGGGTCCGAGAAGGGCGGTGCCGCACCGGGAACCGGTGGACGGCGTCAGAGCCCGTCGGGGGCGAACACGAGCGTCGAATCGGGGGTCAGGTTGCTGCGGTCGACCACGGTGTGGACGCCGTGGGGCTGGAGCTCGGTGATGGTGACGGACAAGGCCTGGCCGGTCCGATCGCCGATCCTTAGATGCATTGGGTCGCCGGTGCGGACGTCCTCCAGCTCGATGCCCCCGGTCATACTCCGGGTGGCGAGGAGTTCCACCCCGCGGAGATCGCCGAACTCCTGCGTGGTCACCGGTGACCCCTGGACGCCGATCGACACCGTCCACGCGCCGGGCGGGAGCAGCTGTGCCGGGGTCGCCGCGGCGGCCGAACCCGCACCCAGCAGGGCCAACGACCCTACGGCGACGGGGAGCAGGGTGGCGGCGAGGACGAAGCGGACGGACATGGCGGGCCTCCTGAGGGCCGGAGCAGCGCTGATGACTGCTGTCGACTCTCGTCCGGCAGGGGGCCCCGCGAGTCAGCCCATCGCCCGATCCACGGGTGGACAGCGACGCTCCCCCGATCGGCGGACGGCCGGCGGGGCGCACCGCGCGATCACCCCGGCCCGCCGGTGAGACCGGCGTCCAGCAAAGGCGTCTCGGCCATCGAAGCAGCGCCCTTGTCACTAGAGCCGGAAGCACCGATCAGCCCGAGCATCTCGGCGGCCACCGAGATCGCGATGACCGCGGGTTCCTTACCGCCGATGCCGGGCAGCCCGATAGGGCACCGGATCCGGTCGATCGTGGCAGCGTCGTGCCCGGCCTCGGTGAGCCGTCGCCGGAACCCGGTCCACTTGGCCGACGAGCCGATCAGCCCGATCGAGCCGAGTTGCGGCAACCGCAGCGCGGTGTCGCACAGGGCGAAGTCCTCGGCGTGGTCGTGGCTCATGACCAGCACGTGCGCGCCCCGGGGCAGCGCCTCGAGCTGCTGCTCGCCGAGCAGCAGGTGCTGCACGCTGACATCGGCCGGGCCGCCGGTGATCTCGGCCAGCCGAAGCGGTTCCAGCTGGTCCTCGCGGGAATCGACCAGCACCAACCGGAGGTCGAGCCGCGACAGGATGCGCCCCAGTTCCAGGCCAACATGGCCCAGGCCGAAGATCGCGACGGTCGGCCGGGCCGGCAACGGCTCCAGCAGCAAGGTGACCTCGCCGCCGCAGCACTGCCGGCCGTGCCGGTTACGGGCCTTGTCGGACAGCTTGGACACCTGGGTCTCCGGGGTGATCACACCGGTGGCGATGATCTCCCGCGCCCGGGTGATCGCCGCCTCCTCCAGGTTGCCGCCGCCGACGCTGCCCCAGCTGTGGTCGGCGCCGACGACCATCTTGGCGCCGGCGTCCCGCGGGGCGTGCCCGCGCACCGCGGCGACGGTGACCAGGACGACCGGCGATCCTTCGCGCCGGGCCCGGGTCACCGCGTCCAGCCAGTCCATCAGACCCTCACCGGTTCGCCGGACGTGCGCGCGTGGCCGTTGTGGGACCCGTTGGCGAGAGCCGCGTCCGCCGACCCGTTCTCGGCCGCCGCACGCGCTTCCTCGACCGCCCAGAACACCGCCTCCGGTGTGGCCGGGCTGCGCAGATCCACCGAGTGACCTTCCGGGCCGAACGCGGCGGCCGCGGCCCGCAGCGCTTCCCGCACGCTGAACGCGTGCATCAGCGGCGGCTCGCCGACGGCCTTGGAGCCGTAGACGACGCCGGACTCGGTGGCCTTCTCGAAAAGGTGGACGGCGAAGTGCTCGGGCATCTCGGAGAAGCTGGGGATCTTGTAGGTGCTGGCGGCCTGGGTGTTCAGCCGGCCTCGGTGCGGTCCGTCCGAGGTGTCCCAGCGCAGCTCCTCCAGGGTCAACCAGCCGGTGCCCTGCACGAACCCGCCCTCGATCTGTCCGACGTCGATGAGCGGGGACAGGCTGTCGCCGACGTCGTGCACGATGTCGGCCCGCAGCACCCGGTAGGCGCCGGTGAACCCGTCGACCTCGACCTCGGAACATGCCGCGCCGTAGGCGAAGTACTTGAAGGGCTCGCCCTGCATGCGGTTGGCGTCCCAGTGCAGCCCGGCGGTCCGGTAGAAGCCGGCGGCCCACAGCTGCACCCGCTGGAAGTAGGCGTCGTGGCAGAGCTTGGCCCACTCGATCTGCTTGTCGTGGAAGCCGATCCCGGTCACCACCCCGTCGACGAAACGCACGTCGTCCGGGTGGATGCCGAGTTGCCCGGCGGCGACGACGTCGAGCCGGCGACGGATCTGCTCGCAGGCGTCCTTGATCGCGCCGCCGTTGAGGTCGGCGCCGGAACTGGCCGCGGTGGCCGAGGTGTTCGGCACCTTGTCGGTGCGGGTCGGGGCTAGCCGCACGTAGCTCAGCGGGACGCCGAGGGCGGTCGCCGCGACCTGGATCATCTTGGTGTGCAGGCCCTGTCCCATCTCCACGCCGCCGTGGTTGATCAGGACCGAGCCGTCCTTGTAGACGTGCACCAGGGCGCCGGCCTGGTTGAACGCCGTCAGGTTGAACGAGATCCCGAACTTCACCGGCGTCATGGCCAGGGCCCGCTTGGAGTGCTCGGACGTGGCGTTGAACTCTTCGATCGCCAGGCGCCGGGAGACGACGTCGGCCTTGGTCTCCAGGGTCGCCCAGATCTGTTCCAGCCGTTCGGCGTGCCGGACCGGCTGACCGTACGGGGTGGGCTGTCCGGGGACGTAGAAGTTGCGCCGCCGCAGGTCTTCGGGCTGGGCGCCGAGCAGCGGGGCGCACCGGCCGAGGATGTCCTCGATGACGATCATGCCCTGCGGTCCGCCGAACCCCCGGAACGCCGTCTGCGACGTCTTGTTGGTCTTGGCGATCCGGCCGTGGACCTCGATGTCCGGGATCCAGTAACAGTTGTCGATGTGGCAGAGGGCCCGGGCCAGTACCGGCTCGGACAGGTCCAGGCTCCAGCCGCCGTCACTGGTCAGCGTGGCCTTGAGCGCGCGGATGCGGTGGTCGGCGTCGAAACCGACCTCCCAGGCGGCGTGGAACGGGTGCCGCTTGCCGGTCATCGTCATGTCCTGCGTGCGGTTCAGGCGCAGCAGCACCGGGCGGCCGGTGATCGTGGCACCCAGGGCGGCGACCGCGGCGAACCCGTGCGGCTGCATCTCCTTGCCGCCGAAACCGCCGCCCAGGCGCAGACACTGGACGGTGACCTCGTTGCTGTGCACGCCGAGGACGTGGGCGACGATCTCCTGCGTCTCCGTCGGGTGCTGGGTGCTCGACTGCACGAAGACCTGTCCGGCCTCGTCCACCCGGGCCAACGCGGCGTTGGTCTCCAGGTAGAAGTGCTCCTGACCGCCGAACTCGAACTCGCCGGTGAACCGGTAGGTCGAGTCGGCGAGGCCGGCCTCGGCATCGCCGCGGCTGACCGTGCGGGCGGCGCCCTGGAAGCTCTCCGCCTCGATGGCCTCGGTGATGGTCATCAGCGACGGCAGCGGCTCGTACTCGACGACGATGGCCTCCGCGCCGCGCCGGGCGTCGTCCTCGGTCTCGCCCAGGACGTAGCAGACGGCGTGGCCGTAGAAGCGGACCTCGTCACCGAACAGCGGCTCGTCGTGCTTGATGCCGGCGTCGTTGACCCCGGGAACATCGGCGGCGGTGAGCACCCTGACCACACCGGGGACGGCGTAGGCCGGGGTGACGTCCAGCTTCGTGATCTTCGCGTGGGCATGCGGGGCCTGCAGCGGCCAGGCGTGCAGCAGATCCTTGGTGTGCGCGACGAGATCGTCGGTGTAGAGCGCGGTCCCGGTGACGTGCCCGGGAGCGGACTCGTGCGAGATCGGCAGGCCGACCTTGGGATTGTTGGGGCGGTCGGCCAGCGGGCCGTGCGTGATCTTGTCGTTGTGCGAGAGCTGGCTCACGAGGAGCTCCCGTTCTGCCGCGGGGCGGCGTTCTGGGCGTGGAACTTGCGCAGGGCGGTACCGAGCATGGCCCGGCGGTAGGCGGCACTGGCCCGGTGGTCGTCGATGGGAGTGCCTTCGGCGGCGAGGATCTCGGCCGCCGCGCGGGCGGTCGCCCCCGTCCACGGTTGACCGACCAGGGCGGCCTCGGTGTCCCGGGCCCGGATCGGGGTGGCGGCCACGCCGCCCAGACCGATCTTGATGTCAGCGATGGTCTGGCCCTCCAGCACGAGGGCGAAAGCCACCGCGACGCTGGAGATGTCGTCGAAGCGCCGCTTGGCGATCTTGTGGAACCCGGTGACCGGGGCGACCGGGGTGGGCACCCGGATCGCGCCGATCAGCTCGTCGGGCCGGCGCACGGACTTCCGGTAGCCGGTGAAGTACTCACTCAGCGGCACCGTGCGCTCCCCCGCCGTCGAGGCCAGGACCAGCGAGCAGTCCAGGGCCAGCAGGACGGGCGGGCTGTCGCCGATCGGCGACCCGGTGCCCAGGTTGCCGCCCAGCGTGGCGCCGTTGCGGATCAGCCGGGAGGCGAACTGCGGGAACAGCTCGGACAGCAGCGGCACCCGCCCGGCCACCGCGCGCTCCACCTCGGACAGCGTCAGCGCGGCGCCGATGACGAGCGCGTCCGGCTCGATCGTGAACTCGCGCAGCTCGGCGATGCGATCGACGGCGACGGTCAGGTCGGCCCGGGAGTGCCGGATGTTGAGCTCGACGCCCCAGTCGGTGGACCCGGCGACGATCCGGGCGCCCGGGTTGTCGGCCAGCAGGGTCAACGCGCCGGCCAGATCGGTCGGGCGGCGGTACTCGGTCCCACCCTCGGTGATGACGGTGGCCGGCGCGGCCGGAGCGGGCTCGGCCCGGCGGGCGGCCAGCGCGTCGTCGGCGGCCGGCTCACCCAGGGCGTAGGCGGCGTCCCGGATCGGCCGGTAGCCGGTGCAGCGGCACAGGTTGCCGGACAGGGCGTGCAGATCGAACCCGTTGGGCCCGTGCTCGTGATCGACGGCGTGCCCCGGCGCGGCCGGGTCGTCCGCGGGACGGCCGTCCGCCGCGGCGTCGGCCACCGACGGGTCGGCCCCGGCGACCCGCTCCGTGGTCCCGGTCGGCGTGCGATCGGGGCGGTAGTACTCCGATGCCATCGAGCAGATGAAACCCGGGGTGCAGTACCCGCACTGGGAGCCACCGCGGTCGGCCATCTGCTGCTGCACCGGGTGCAGCGCCCGGGGGTCGCCGAGCCCCTCCGCGGTGACGACCTCCTGGCCGTCGAAACCGGCGGCCGGGACCAGGCAGGCGTTGATCGCCGTCCACCGGGTGGTGTCCTCCCCACCGACGGCGTCGGGACCCTCGGGGCGGGCCACCAGCACGGCGCACGCGCCGCACTCGCCCTCGGCGCAGCCCTCCTTGCACCCGGTGAACCCGGTGCCGCGCAGCCACTCCAACAGGGTGGTGTGCCCGCCGACCGGGCCGAGCGGGCGGGCCCGGCCGTTGACCACGACGGACGGCTCGTCCGCCGCCGGAGACGTCCCGCCGGCCCGCTGGGCGTGGGGGGCGATCACCTGCTGGATCATGATGGAACTCCCTGCTCCCCCGCCGGTCCGGGGTGGACCGGCGGGGGCTGTGGCGTGTGCGGCGGTGGACTGCGGGCGGCGGCAGTGCGTGGCCTAGGAGGCCAGTATCTGCTCCAGGCGGGTCAGTGCGATCTCTCGCAGCTGGGTGACCACCTCCGTGCGTTCGGCCTCCGGCGAGTTGCCCAGCCGGCGACGCAGCTCGGACAGGATCTCGTCGGCCGAACGGCCGGCGGCCCGGATGAGGAACACCCGGTCGAACTTCTGCTCGTACTCGGCGTTCCCGGCCAGGATGGCCTGCTGGGTCTCCTGCCCGGCCTGCCCGACGGCGGACTGCTCGCGCTGGGAGAAGGCCACGTCGTGACCGGCCCCGGCGCGCTCGCCGATCCGCGGATGGCGGGCCAACGCGGCGTACAGCTCGTCGTCGCTGAAGTCGGCGGCAGCGTCGCGGGCCCGGTGCAGCAGGTGCTGCGCGGACTCGTAGGGGCGGCCGGACAGCACGTCGTCGACCCAGCGGGGCACGTCCAGACACGTCTGCAGCTGCTGCCGGGCCTCGGACTCGGGCGCGGAGTTGAAGCGCCGCGTCCCGGCTTCCAGCGGCCCCTCGGGGCGCCGATGGGCCGACGCGGTCGGGGGCGTGGTCAGGGCATCCACCTCCTCCAGCAGGATGGCCCGGGGCAGCACCAGCGGGCTGGCGTCGGCGACCAGGTCGTCGAACCGGTGGTTGGCGATCTTGGAGACCTCGATGAGGGCGGTCGCCCGCTCCTGGTTCGGCGAGTTCTGCATGCGCTCCCAGCCGTGCCGCAGGATGGTGTCCCGCTTGTCCAGGTCACGCACGGACATGATCAGCGGGATGCCGAACCGCTCGCGGTAGGCCTGGTTGAGGTGGCTGAAGCGCTCGTGGTCCTCGTCGTCCAGCAGGGCCAGACCGGACGCGGTCCGATCCTTCTTCGACTCCGCCGAGGAGTTCCCGTCGGAATCGCCGCCCAGCTCAGGGTAGGACGAGAGCAGCTCGCGCAGCTCGGTGTTGTTCGCGGTGAACAGGGCGTCCTGGAACGCGGCGCGCAACGCCGGGGTGTCGGCGAACGGGCGCAGGTCGTACGCCCGCTCGGTCACCCAGGTGGGTCCGTGAAACAGCGCCGAGAACGTGCGGACGAACTCGTCGCGGCTCATCTTGTTGACCGCGTCCAGCCGGATGACGCCCTTGCCGGGGGTGCCGGCGACGGCCGGGCCGTGCCCGCGGTCCAGGTGGTGGAACACCAGGTTCAGGATGATCGCGGTCAGGCTGCCCAGGGTGATACCGCTGCCCAGGATGATTTGCGCCCACTCCGGGACGGCCTTGGCCACGTCCGGCTGGAACGTCACGAAGACGGCCAGACCCACGCTGGTGCCGACGATGACAACGTTGCGGTGGTCATGGAAGTCGACCCGGGACAGGGTCTGGATGCCGACCACCGCGACGGTGGCGAACATGGCCAGGGCGGCGCCGCCCAGCACCGGGTGCGGGATGCTGGCGACCAGGGCACCGGCCTTGGGGATGAGGCCGATGACGATCATGAAGACACCGGCGGCGGCAACCACATAGCGGCTCTTGACCCGGGTCAGCCGGACCAGGCCCACGTTCTCGGCGAAGCAGGTGTACGGGAACGAGTTGAGCACTCCACCGAGGAAGGTGGACAGCCCGTCGGCCCGCAGGGCGCGGGAGACGTCCTCGGCGCCGACCCGCTTCTCGACGATCTCGCCGGTGGCGAAGACGTCGCCGGTGGTCTCCACCGCGGTGATCAGCATGACGACGATCATCGAGATGATCGCGGCCACCGAGAACTTGGGCAGACCGAAGAAGAACGGGGTGGTGACGCCGAACCAGGCGGAGTCGGCCAGGCCGTCGAAGTGCGCGTCGCCCAGCAGCGCGGCGACCGCGGTGCCGATGACCAGGCCCGCCAGCACGGCAACGGTGGCCAGGAAGCCCTTGAAGACGCGCTGGATCAGCACGATCAGCAGCAGGGTGCCCAGGGCGTAGGCCAGGTTCTTCGGGTTGGTCGGGTCCGGGGTGGCGGCCCCGCCGACGGCGTCGGCCGCGGCCACCGGCAGCAGCGCGATACCGATGATCAGGATGACCGAACCGGTGACCACCGGCGGGAAAAACCGGATGAGCTTGGCGAAGTACGGCGCGATGAGGAACGTGAACAGGCCGGCGACGATGACCGAGCCGTAGATGTAGACCAGGCCCTGGGTGCCACCGCCCTGGGCCATCGCGATGGCGATCATCGGGCTGACCGCGGTGAACGTCACGCCCTGCAGCAGCGGCAGCCGGACGCCGATCTTCCAGAACCCGACAGACTGGATGATCGAGGCGATGCCGCAGGTGAACAGGTCGGCGTTGATGAGGTGGATCAGTTCCTGCTGGCTCAAACCGATGGCGTTGGCCAGCAGGATCGGCACCACGACGGCGCCGGCGTAGAACGCCAGGACGTGCTGGATGCCGTAGACGGCGAGCTTCGGGATCGGCAGAACCTGATCGACCGGGTGTTTGACGGACGTGGTCCGGGCCGATCGGCCCGACGTGGTGGTGGAAGCCATGGAGACCTCTGATCCGGAGGACGGCCAGGGCACGCTGCTGCGTACCCGGCGGACGGGAGTGGACCGGACTGCGGCCGCGAGACGGCCGCGGGGGAAGTGTGCGCGCAGTCTGCGGCGGTGAATGTGCTGGTGTACGGCGCGGGCGTGTCGGCGGGGTTACGGACCCGGGCTCGGATCGCAGTGGTGGGTCGTCGGGCGCGGCGGCGGCCGTAGCGGCATGGAGGACCTGCTCTCCGTTGAGCGGTGGGTCCGTGAGGGCGGGACCGGAGACGACGGTGTCGGTGGTCCCGCACTCACGACTTCGGCGGAACTTGTCTTCCGCCCAACGGAATCTAGCGAGTGACCCAGGCCACGTCAACAGTTTGTTGAATACACCGGTGCGGACCGTCGGGCCGCACTACGCGCGTTCGCGGTTGAGGTAGTTGTAGACCGTGAAGCGGCTGACCCCCAGGGCGCCCGCGACGGTCTCCACCGCCTTGCGATAGGAGAACGCCCCGGCCTCCTCGAGCAGCCGCACCGCCCGCTGCTTGTCCGGGCGGGGCAGGTCGGCCAGCGGTTCGTCGAACTGCCGCTCCACGCTCGCGAGGATGCCGGCCAACCCACCGAGATCCGCGTCCTCGGTCCCGGCCGGCGACCCGCCGTCCGCCGACCCGGCCGGCTCGCCGGTGACCGGGCCGGGCAGCCGCACCCCGGCCACCACCGCGCCCCGCCAGTGCAACGGCACATCCCGGGCATCCAGCTCGGCCGGGTCCACCAGACGGGCACCGATCCGGTCGAGGAGCGGCCGCACCGCGCCCAGCAGTTCCGCGGCGGACACCTCGTCCGACGGGTCCGCGACCAGCGCGTCGACCTCGCTCATGGCCCGTCCGGACGGACCTGCAGGGTGATGCGGCTCGCGCCCGATCGCAGGGCGGCCGCGATGACGTCCCGCAGGGTGTCGGCGACCACCTCGAGGTCACCGTCGACCTCGGTGCCGAACGGCCCGAAGTCACCGTGCAGACCAGAGGCATCGACCACCTCCCACGCCGCCTGGGCGTGCGGGGGCGGTTGCCCCTCCCCCTGGAAGGGTTCGGAGGTGAACTCGGCGACGACCCGCACCCCGACACCCTAACCAGGGCGAGCGGCGTGAGACCGACCCCGGCGGGCAACTCTGCCCATCGTGCAGACCTTTCTCCCCGATCCGGACTTCGCCACGTCGGCCGCCCTCCTGGACACCCCGCGGCTGGGCAAGCAGCGGGTCGAGACCCTGCAGATCCTGCGGGCGCTGACGCTCCCGGAGTACGGCTGGCGCAACCATCCGGCCGTGGTGATGTGGCGGGGTCGGGTCGACGCGCTGGTGCGGTACGGGCTGGACTGCGTCGACGAATGGCGACGCCGCGGGTTTCCGGACACCACGGCGGACCAGATCGCCGAGTTCGCCCCGGACGTCGTCGGGCTCACCCAGGACGACCTGCAGGCGGCCGGCCGGTTACCGGGCTGGCTCGGCCGGGAAAAACTGCACCGTTCGCACCGCAGCAAGCTGCTCGGCAAGGACCCCGACCACTACGGCCCGCTCTTCGGCCCGAGCCGGAAAACCGCGGCCGGCGCCACCGAGGCAGACCTGGGCGAGCGGGCCGAGCGGGACCCGGGCGAGCGGACCGCCGACCGCCCGGACGGTGGTCTGCCGGACGACCTCGACTACGTCTGGCCCGGCGCCGACCCGGGGGCGGCGAGGCCGACCGAGGAGCCGGTGGTCGACCCGGCCACCTGCTGGTGGATCGTCAACCCCACCTCGGCGGACCGGCTCGGCCGGCTGCTGACCGAAGGCGTCATCGGCCTGGGCGTCGAGACGGGGGTGGTCCAGGACGCGACCGGGCTGTCGCTGGCCGACCTGCGGGCGACGCTCGACCCCCCGACCGGCCGGGTGACCCGGCCGCTTCTCGCCCTGTCCCGGTTGCTGCAGGACGTCGAGCCGGGTCGACAGGTGGGCGTCCTGATCGCGCGGGGACGTCAGGTCCTGATCGGCGAGGTGACCGGCGACTACAGCTACACGGTCGCCCGCGCGGCCACCGCCGCACACGGCGACCCGATCGTCCACCGCCGCGACGTCCACTGGCATTCCGTCGTCGAACGGGCGCGGTTCCAGCCGCCGGCGTTGCTCCAGGATCCGCGCCCGTTGTTCGCCGTTCGGCCCCCGATCGGCGCCTGAGCGCATCCGGACCTCGGGACGGGAACCGAAACGGCGCGACGTTCGGCGGCCCGTCCGGGTGACCACGGGCCGCTCCGGTGGGTACTCACTCCGGCACTGACCCCCGCACCGGCACCGCCGGTCCGAGCCGGCCGACCGGTCGGTCACGTCCGATCGAAGGGAACCACCATGTCCGACGACCACGCCCAGGCCTTCGCCGACGCTCTGCAGCACCTCGAGAAGAGCGGTGACGTGGACGCTTTCGTCCAGGAGCAATTCGCCGACGGGGCGACGCTGCTGCGCCCCGAGGTCGACCAGGAGGTCAGCGGCAGCGACGGCGCCCGGCAGTACTGGCAGCAGTACCTCGGCCAGTTCTCCGACATCGCCTCCTCGTTCGACCGGATCACCGGGTCGGGGAACCTCGGCGTCCTGGAGTGGACGAGCACCGGCACCCTGGCCGCGGGGGCGTCGATCAACTACCGCGGCGTGAGCCTGCTCGACTTCGACGACCAGGGGAAGGTGTCGCGGTTCGCCACCTACTTCGACACCGCCCCGTTCGCCGGGGCTGCGACCTCCTGACCCGCCGTATCGGCAGCGGCCGACGCTCCGACCCACCCGGGACGGGGCGTCGGCCTTCTGGTCTCAGGCCGCGGACGGCAGTTCGTCCTCGACCTTGCGGGGCCGCACCGCCGCCAGGCCGGCCACGATCTGCAGGACCACCACCGCGCACATCGCCAGCAGCGGGATCGTCCAGTCGCCGCTCAGGTCGAACAGCAACCCGAACCCGATGGGGCCGACCGAGGCGATCAGGTACCCGACGCACTGCGTGAACGCCGAGAGCGACGTGGTCGCGAGCCCGGTGCGGGCCCGCAGCGCGATCAGGGTCAGGGCCAGCGGGAACGTCCCGGTGCCGACCCCGATGAGCGCCGCCCACAGCCACACCGGGTCCGTCGGCGATGCGATCAATCCGACGAACGCGGCCAGATAGCAGGACGACAACCCCAGTACGAGCAGCTGCGGACGGCTGGCCCGGCCCAGCAGCGGCGGCACCAGCGCGGCGAACGGGACACCCACCGCGATCGCGATCGACACCTGCGCGGCCGCCACCACGTCGGGCAGACCCGCCCCCACGAGGATCTGGGTCAGCCAGCCGAACACCACGTAGGCGACCATCGACTGGCAGGCGAAGTAGACGGCCAGCGCCCAGGCCACCCGGGTCCGCGCCAGCTGGCGCAGCGGTATCCGTCGACCGGCCGGCGCGCCTGCGGCCTTCGCCGCGGGGCCCCGGTCGGCCCGCAGCATCGCCAGCCACGGCACCAGGGCGATCACCGCGGTCACCGTCCACAACCCGAGACCGACCTGCCAGTCGCCCCCCAGCGCCCGTTCCACCGGGATGGTCAACCCTGCGGCCGCCGCCCCGCCGACCGTCAGCAGGGTGGTGTAGGCGGCGGTGAGCAGCGGGATGCGATCGGGGAAGTGCGCGCGCACCAGCCCGGGCATCAGGACGTTGGCCACCGCGATCCCGGCCAGCGCGAGGAGCGAGCCGGCGAACAGGGCCGCCACACCGGGCAGGAAGGCGCGGGCCACCTGCCCCATCACCAACGCGGCGAGCGCGACCACGACGGTGCGATGGGCGCCGAACCTCGCGGCCAGCGCCGGGGCGGCCAACCCGGTGACCGCGAAGGCCAACGTGGGCAGCGACAGGAGCAACCCGGTGGTGCCGGCCGGGAGTCCGGTCGCCGCCCGCAACTCGGGGATGACCGCGCCGAGCACGTTGACCGCCGGGCGCAGGTTGAAGGCCAACAGCAGGATCGCCGCGGCGATCAGCACCCGCGGACCCGCAGCGGGACGCGGTGCCGGTTCGGCCGTCACCGGAAAGCGGGTAGACCGGTGATGGCCTGCCCCATGACAAGCGTGTGGACGTCGTCGGTGCCCTCGTAGGTCCGCACGCTCTCGAGGTTGTCGGCGTGCCGCAACGGTGAGTGCTCCAGGGTGATCCCGTTGCCGCCCAGCAGTTCCCGGGCCTGCCGGCAGATGGCGATGGCCTCCCGCACGTTGTTCAGCTTCCCGAACGAGATCTGCTGGGGCTGCAGGCGTCCCGCGTCCTTGAGCCGGCCGGTGTGCAGGGCGACCAGCTGGCCCTTCTGCAGTTCCAGGACCATGTCGGCGAGTTTGCGCTGGGTCAGCTGGTACCCGGCGAGCGGACGGTCGAACTGGGTGCGCTGCAGGCTGTAGCGCACCGCGGCCTCGTACGAGTCGCGGGCCGCGCCGAGGACGCCCCAGAGGATGCCGTACCGGGCCTCGTTGAGGCAGCTGAACGGCCCCTTCAACCCGACCACCCCGGGGAGGACGGCGTCGGCCGGCAGCCGGACGTCGTCCATCGTGATGTCGCACTGGATGGAGGCGCGCATCGACAGCTTGCCGGCGATGGGGGTGGCGGTGAACCCGGGCGAGTCGGTCGGGACCAGGAAACCCCGGATGCCGTCGTCGGTCTGCGCCCAGATGACCGCGACCGCGGCGATCGACGCCAGCCCGATCCACCGCTTCGCCCCGGACAGGACCCAGTCCGCACCGTCGCCCGCACCGTCCCGGCGGGCGAACGTGCGCATGCTGGCCGGGTCGCTGCCGGCGGTCGGCTCGGTGAGGCCGAAGCAGCCGATGAGTTCACCGGTGGCCATCCGCGGCAGCCACTGCCGCTTCTGTTCCTCCGAGCCGTGCCGGTGGATCGCGGTCATCGCCAGGGACCCCTGGACGGAGACGAACGTCCGCAGCCCGGAGTCGCCGGCCTCCAACTCCATGGCCGCCAGGCCGTACTCGACGGCGCTGCGACCGGCGCAGCCGTATCCGGTCAGGTGCATCCCGAGCAGCCCGAGAGCGCCCATCTGCGGGGCGATCTCCCGCGGGAAGTGCGCGCGCTCGTACCAGTCGGCGATGTACGGACGGATGCGGTCGTCGACGAACGCGCGGACCGTCGCCTGCGTCCGCCGCTCCGCGTCGGTCAGCAACGAGTCGAGGTCCAGGTAATCGCGGGCCCGATCGGTCAACGGCTCGGACGGCGTCGGGGTCATGCGGTGGCTCCTCCGGTCGGCAGGCGATGCAGTGCGGTCGTCGGCAGGGCGATCCATCCCTCGATCGCGGCGACCGCCGCGTCCGCCGGCGGCGGGACGGTCGCCGCGCCGATCACCACGGCGCGGGCGACCAGTGCGCTGACGAGGGCGTCGAGCGCGTGATCGGAACGGCACAGCAGCTCGCGCTGGCCCCCGGACACCCGCAACCACGGGATCGTTGCCAGGAGGTTACCGACCAGGGCGCTGCGGACCGCCGCGTTGGCCGTCCCCTTGTACGCCCGGGAGGTCAGCCCCCAATGCCGCAACGCGACCGCCGGGTACACCTCGGCCACCGGCCCGCGGCCGCTGCGGTCCACGGGACGGCCGGGTTCGGACAGGCGGGCCAGGATGCCGGCCACCCGGACCGCGGGATGCGCGATGCGATCGGCGGCCACGCTCAGCGGCCGGTGCCCGGCGGCGATGACGGCCAGATCGGTGCGCCGGTACAGCAGCGGACGGCGCGCGTCCGGCGTGCCCAGGTCGGTCGGCGCGGTGCCGCCCCGGTGGGCCAGCAGGAACTCGACGAACCGCTCCGGCCACCCCAGCGGGCAGTCGATCCCGGTCCGCCCGCCCGCCCGCGCCACCCGGCCGATGACCTCGACGATGGCGTCGTCGGCCACGCCGACGGTGAGCTGGGTCAGCTCGGCTTCACCGTCCATGGACCAGTCGACGACGGCGACCGCTGTGTTGGTCGGCGCGGCGGCCAGGTCCACGCCGGCAGTGGGCGCGGCGGCTCCGATCGCCGCGGTCGTCGTCACCCCCCGAGCATGCCCGTCCGGAACCGGTCCGGACGACGACACCGACCCGGGCGGGCGGACGACGGACCCCGTCCTCGGCACCTCGCGGGTCGCCGGGGCTGGCAGACCGCCCGGTCGGTGACAATCTGGGTATGACCTCGACCCCCGGCCGTCACCCGGAGCACGAACGTCGAGCGGTAGAACGCACGCGGTACCTCGCCCACCGGCTGATGACCGCCTACAACGACATGGACGCGGACGCCTTTGCCGCGCTGTTCACCCCGGACGCCGTCTTCATCAA
Source organism: Nakamurella flava (assembly GCF_005298075.1). NCBI lineage: Bacteria > Bacillati > Actinomycetota > Actinomycetes > Nakamurellales > Nakamurellaceae > Nakamurella > Nakamurella flava. The sequence continues at coordinate 732,727 of NZ_SZZH01000003.1, read as the reverse complement.
CATCTTCGGCACGCGGATGCCGGGTCGCGCCGAGATCGCCCGCGGGCATCGGGCCGGGTTCGAGACCCGCCTGGCCGGAACCGCGCTGACGGCTGACGATCTCCGCGTCGCTCTGGTGCACGAGTCGACCACGGTGGCGCACCTGTCCTGGACTCTCCGCCACACCCCCGCCGCGACCGCACACACGCTTGCCCCGTGCCGCGGCATCTTCACCCTGGTCGCCGCGAGCACCGACGGCGCCGACTGGGCCTTCGTCGCGGCCACTAACGTCCGGCAGACGCCGACCACCGGCTGAGACGGCGGACCCGACGTCCGAGCCGGAAGTCCAGTCCGGTGCCCCCGTAGCATCGCCCGCGTGTCGACTCCCGTTCCCGCCGCCGACCGTCCGACCGCCGGCGGGGCAACGGCGACGGACACCACCCGGCTGCTGACCGACCTGCAGAACGGTTCCCGTGCGGCCCTCGCGCGAGCCATCACCCTCGTGGAATCCACCCGGGCCGACCACCGGGCCGCGGCGCGGGATCTGCTGGCCGCGCTCCCCGAACCGGAGCGACCGACCGTCCGGATCGGCATCAGCGGGGTCCCGGGGGCCGGGAAATCGACCCTGGTGGAGATGCTCGGCACCCGGCTGACCGCGGCCGGGCACCGCGTCGGCGTCCTGGCCGTCGACCCGTCCAGCGCCCGCACCGGCGGGTCGGTACTCGGCGACAAGACCCGGATGCCGCGCCTGGCCGTCGACCCCGACGCCTACATCCGGCCCTCCCCCACTGCGGGCACGCTCGGCGGGGTCGCCCGGGCGACCGCGCAGACCGTCCCGGTGCTGGAGGCCGCCGGTTTCGACGTCGTGCTGGTCGAGACGGTCGGCGTCGGCCAGTCCGAGACCCACGTGGCCGCGATGGTCGACACGTTCCTCCTGCTGGCCCTGGCCCGGTCGGGTGATCAGTTGCAGGGCATCAAGAAGGGCGTCCTGGAACTGGCGGACGTCGTCGCGATCAACAAGGCCGACGGCGACCGCGCCACCGAGGCCCGGGCGGCGGCCCGCGAACTGGCTGGGGCCCTCCGACTCACCGCGCGGGGCATGGACGAGGTCTGGACCCCACGCGTCGTGACCTGCTCCGGGCTCACCGGCGACGGGGTGGACGAGCTGTGGGCCACCGTGACGGCGCACGCCGCGGCCCTGGGCCCGGAGCGGATCCGGCAGCGGCGGGCCCAGCAACGCTGGGCGCTGGCCCAGGCGCTGGTCCGCGACGAACTGGAGGACCGCTACCGCCGGTCCCCGCAGGTGCTGGCCGTCCGGGACGACGTCCGCCGGGACGTGCTCGACGGCGTGCTGTCCGCGTCGGCGGCGGCCGACGCACTGCTCGGCGCGTTCGACGCGACCTGACCGCCCGGGCGAGACGTCAGAGCTGGCCGGGGGTCTCGCCCGTGTCGGCCGGACCGGCCGTGGCTGCCGGGGGCGCGGCGGCCGAGGCCGTGCCGTCGCTGGCGGCGTCGGCGATCAGCCGGACCCCCAGGAACGCGGCCACCGCGATCAGCGCCGCCACCAGCAGGGCGACGAGCAACCGGGCCCGGCTGCGCGGGGGCGCCACGTCCGGCAGGGCCGGCAACGCCGCCGATCCGGTGCCGTCGGTCGCCCACGGTGGCGGGGGCAGATCCTTCGACGCGGCGGGGACGGGGGTCTGCGCACCGGGGCCCACGCCCGAGCGGGTGGCCCGCCCGGTGGCGGACACGTCGGCCGGGCTCGACACCGGTTCCGGACCGGCCGGCCGCAGGCCGCTCGCCGGGGTGGCCAGCGGTGAGGACGCCGGACGGGCGGGCCGGGCCTGGTGCGGCATGCCGTGGGCCGGGGTCGCCGCCGGGCTGGGCGGCAGCTGTCCGGCCAGGCCCAGCTTCATCCCGGACGGGTCGTCGGCGACCGCCCGCAATGCGGTGAGCGCCCGGTCCAGCCGCATGCGCAGATGCGGGGTCTTGACCAGCAGACCGGACACCACGCCGCCGATCCGGCCGGCGTGCGGGTGCGGCGGCACCGGGTCCTTGACCACGGAGGTCAGGGTGGCGATGGCCGACCCTTGGTCGAACGGCGGATGCCCCTCGACGCACGCGAAGAGCAGCCCACCCAGGCCCCACGCGTCGGACACCGGCCCGGCGGGGACGCCGCTGGCGACCTCGGGCGCGATGTAGGCCGGCGACCCGAGCAGCAGCCCGGTCGCGGTCAGGGTCTGCTCCCCCGAGCTGCGGGCGATGCCGAAGTCGGTCAGCTTGATGCGGCCGTCGTCGCAGATGAGCACGTTGGCCGGTTTGACGTCGCGGTGGGTGATACCGGCGGCGTGGGCGGCGAGCAGTCCGCCGGCGACCGCGACACCGATGGTGGCGGCCTGCCCGTCGGACAGACGCTCGACCTGCTTGATGATGTCGGCCAGCGACCGCGCCCGCAGCAGCTCCATGACGATGACCGGGCCGCTGTCCAGGGTCAGGATGTCGAAGAGCGTGACGACGTACGGGTTGGACAGCGCACCGATCGCCCGGGCCTCCCGCAGCGTCCGCTGCTGCAGCTGGCGGACCTCGTCGGACGACATGCCCGGCGGGTAGTCGATCTCCTTGATGGCGACCCGACGCTGCAGCACCTCGTCGGTGGCCGCCCACACCGTGCCCATCGATCCCTTGCCGATGACGGAGTCGAGCCGGTAGCGCCCGGCCAGCCGTCGCCCGGACGCCGAAGCGTCGGGGGTCCGGGTCGCGGCCGGCGGCCGAGCCCCGGACCGGCTGAGCAGCGACTCCATCACCGCGGGTTGGGTGTCCTGCGGGGATGCCGCCGGAGCGCCCGGCGCCGGACGTGCGACCGACCCACGATCGGGCGGCGTCTCGGTCGGCGGCATGCGGTCCATCGTGCCAAACCGGGGCCCACGCAACGCCCCGGAAACAGCTGTGTCCCCGTTCCGGACGGCATGTCCTTTCCCACCCCGACCGCACGCAACCCGATCGGGGAGTCGGGCATCTGATCAGACCCACTCGGACGGGTCAGCCAGGCCGGCTGGGCCGGAGCGGCCGACCGGCCGCCCCCGCGGACGCCGGTCGATCTAGGCTCCGGGGCATGTCCGACGCCTCGAACCCCGCCGCCCCGTCGCCGCAGGAACTCGCCGCCCAGGCCGCCGCCGTGCTGGCCGAGCGCACCGGCGCCGCCACCCACGACGTCGCCCTGGTGATGGGCTCCGGTTGGCTGCCGGCCGCCGAACGGCTGGGTACGCCGGAGGCCGAGATCGACATGACCGATCTGCCCGGCTTCCGGGCCCCTGGGGTCGCCGGCCACGCCGGCAAGGTGCTGTCCGTCGTGATCGGCGACAAGCGGGCCCTGGTCTTCCTCGGCCGCACCCATCTGTACGAGGGCCGCGGGGTCGCCGCCGTGGCCCACGCCGTGCGCACCACCGCCGCCGCCGGAGTGCGGACGCTGCTGCTGACCAACGCGGCCGGCGGACTGCGCCCCGGGATGCGCCCCGGTGAGGCCGTCCTCATCGCCGACCACCTCAACCTGACCGCCACCTCACCGATCGCCGGGGCCAACTTCGTCGACCTCACCGACCTCTACTCACCGCGGCTGCGCGAGCTGGCCCGCCAGATCTCCCCCGAGCTCACCGAGGGCGTCTACGCCCAATTCCCCGGGCCGCACTTCGAGACCCCGGCCGAGATCCGGATGCTCGCCACCCTGGGCGCCGACCTGGTCGGCATGTCGACGGTGCTGGAGGCCATCGCCGCCCGCGAGGCCGGACTCGAGGTGTTCGGCCTGTCCCTGGTGACCAACCTCGCCGCCGGCATCACCGGCGAGGCCCTCAACCACCAGGAGGTCCTGGACACCGGCCGCGCCGCCGCGGCCGACCTCGGTGAACTGCTCCGTGAGCTGATCACCCGGTCCTGACCTCCCGCACCGAACGGACGGAGCCGACATGTCCCTGGCCGCGCCGCTGCCCACCGAGGTCCGCACGGCCGCCCTGCGGTGGATCGCCGACGACCCGTCGCCGGCCGACCGGGACGAGCTGCAACGCGTGCTGGCCGACGCCATGGCCGGCCGGGGCGAGGCGGTCGCCGACCTCACCGACCGGATGCGGGCCCCGTTGACCTTCGGTACCGCGGGCCTGCGCGGACCCCTGCGGGCCGGACCGGCCGGGATGAACCTCGCCGTGGTGCGCCGGGCCGCCGCCGGTATCGGGCGCCACCTGCGGGCGACCGGCGCCGCCGGCCGCACCGTGATCGTCGGGCACGACGCCCGGCACCGGTCGGCGGAGTTCGCCCGGGACGCCGCCGGGGTGCTGGCTGCGCAGGGTTTCACCGCGCTCCTCGCTCCCGGACCGCTGCCCACCCCGGTGACCGCGTTCGCCGTCCGGCACCTGGGTGCGGCGGCGGGCGTGCAGATCACCGCGTCCCACAACCCGCCGAACGACAACGGGGTGAAGGTCTACCTGGCCGACGGCGCCCAGCTCGTCGGCCCCGCCGACGCCCGCATCGAGGCGGAGATCGCCGCCGTCCCGGCCGCCGTCTCCGTCGATGTCGGCTCCCCCGGGGCCTGGCCGGACGACCTGGTCGACGCCTACGTCGACCGACTCGGTGAGCTGGCCCGCACCGCGCCGGCCGCCGACCGGTCGTCGCTGCGCGTCGCGCTGACCCCGATGCACGGGGTGGGCGGCGAGGTGACCGTGCGCGGACTGCGGGCCGCCGGCATCACCGACGTGCACGTGGTCGCCGCCCAGGCCGTCCCCGACCCCGACTTCCCGACCGTCCCCTTCCCCAACCCGGAGGAACCGGGCGCGACCGACCGGCTGCTCGCCCTGGCCGCCGACGTCGACGCCCACCTGGCCATCGCCCTCGACCCGGACGCCGACCGGTGCGCGCTGGGGATCCCTGGCCCGGACGGCTGGCGGATGCTCACCGGCGACGAGGCCGGCGCCCTGCTGGGCGACCACCTGCTGCGCACCCTCGACCGCACCGCGCACCCCGACCCGCTGGTCGCCACGACCATCGTCTCCGGGGAACAACTGCAGGCCATCGCCGCCCGGCACGGCGCCCGCTACGACGAGACACTCACCGGGTTCAAGTGGATCGTCCGGGCCGGCGACGGGTCCGGCACCGGCCTGGTCTTCGGCTACGAGGAAGCCCTGGGCCTGTGCGTCGATCCGGGCGTCGTGCGCGACAAGGACGGCATCTCCGCCGCCGTGGTCGCCGCCGACCTGACCGCGCTGCTGCGCTCCACCGGGGCGACCGTCACCGATCGCCTGGCCGAGATCGTCGACGCGGACGGGCTTTTCGTGACCGGTCCGTTGTCGATCCGGGTGACCCGGCTGGCCGACATCAGCGACGCGATGCGTCGCATCCGCGCCACCCCGCCCACCGAACTGCTCGGCGACGACATCACCGAATCCGCCGACCTGCTCCCCCGCACCGACGCCGTCCGCTGGCGCACGACCCGCGCGCGGGTCGTCGTCCGGCCGTCCGGCACGGAACCGAAACTCAAGGCCTACCTGCAGGTCCGGGGCACCGACGGTCAGTCCGCCGACCAGGTGCGGGCCGACCTGGACCGGCTGCGCGAGGAGGTCCGGGCGGTGCTGGGGCTCTAGCGCGTCGGCGGGGCACCGTCGGAGGCCACCGGCACGAAGGTCATCCGGTTCAGGCCGTTGTCCAGCACGACCGAACGTTGTCCCGCGGCATCGTCGACGGCGACAGCGGGACGGGACCTGAGCATCTGCTGGAACTGTTCGGCCTGTCGGTCGACGACCGTGCCGCAACTGACGGCCGGGCCGGCCATGCCGCCGAGATTCATCCGACCGGCGACGATCGAGATCGGTCCGGCCGCCCCCGCGCAGCCGGTCGACGCGACCAGGTTCGTTCCCCTCACCTCCCACCACACGTCCATCCCGGGCGCCGGGGCGGAGCCGTCGGGGAGCGCATCGGACTGCCAGCGGACGTCCCGCAGGGCGGCGAGCAGCGACTGATCGTCGACCGGCGGGCTGGGTGGATCAGCCCCGAGGGTGCAGCCGGCGAGCAGCACGGCCGTGAGGCCGGCCGTCGCCACTCGTCTCGCCAGTGGTGTGGTCACCGCAGTCCCCTCCCCACGGGTCGCTCGAACGCCACGTCAGCCGGTGGGAACGCTGTCGGACCGGATCCCGGCCGGCGGGGCCGGGGTGAACGTCATCCGATGAGAACCGTTGTCGAGCACGACCGCGGGTGGTGAGGCTCCGAGATCGACGAGGATCTCCGGGCCGGACGCCAGCATGTCCGCCCACTGCTGAGCCTCGCGATCAACCTCCGGCCCGCAGCCGACGGCGGGGGTCACCCGGTTGCCCAGAATCAGGCGGCCGCCGACGATGTCGACCGGCCCGTAGGTCGCCGCGCACCCCCGGGAAGCGGTGAGATCGCTGCCCGCGACCTCCCACCAGATCTCCAGCCCGGCAACCGGACTCGAACCGTCAGGCAACGTCGCGGACTGCCAGCGCGTGCCCTGCAGTGCCGCGAACTGGCCGCTGTCGGTCATCGTCTGCGGGCGCGTGGACGCCGGCGTGTGGCAAGCGGCCAGCAGGGCGCTGCACACGACGACCACCGCCACCGGCGTCCGCCGGCGGGAACCCGCGACGAGCGGCACGACCACCTCCCGGCGACGACGACCCGGGCAGGCCGGCACCCCTCGACCTGGCCGGGCCCCTGCTCAGGCGAAGACGGAGCCGACGGGGCGAGAGGTTGCAGCGTCTCAGTGTCCGGGCGGACCGAACTGCCGATCCCCCGCGTCCCCCAGACCCGGGACGATGTAACCGGAGTCGTTGAGGCGTTCGTCGACGGACGCGGTGACGACGCGGACGCCGAGCTTCGCGTCGGCCAGGGTGCGCAGACCCTCCGGTGCCGCCAGGGTGCAGATCGCGGTCACCTCGGTGGCGCCCCGGGCGTTGAGCAGTTCGATGGTGTGCACCATGGAACCGCCGGTCGCCAGCATCGGGTCGAGGACGTAGACGGGTCGTCCGGCCAGGGACTCGGGCAGCGACTCCATGTACGGCGTCGGTTGGAGGGTCTCCTCGTTGCGGGCGAGGCCGACGAAACCCATCTGCGCCTCGGGGATCAGCGCGTGGGCCTGGTCGGCCATGCCCAGACCGGCCCGCAGCACCGGCACCAGCAGCGGCGGGTTGCTCAGCCGGGTGGCGTTCGTCCGGGCGACCGGGGTGTGGATGGGGACGTACTGGACCTGCAGGGTGCGGGACGCCTCGTAGATCAGCATCAGGGTGAGTTCGCGCAGCGCCGTCCGGAATGCGCTGTTGTCCGTCCGGGCGTCACGCATGGTGGACAGGCGGGCCGCTGCCAGCGGATGGTCCACGACGATGATGTCGAGATCGGCGGGGATCTCGTGCGGCGCGAGATGGCTGGCCAAGGAGTCCTGCTTTCTACCGTCGGTCATGGACAGGTCCGCCGGTCGACGCCGACGGTCCCGCCGTCTATCAAAGCCTGTCCCGTCCCCGAGGAGAGCCATGGGTCGCAGTGACCGCACCACCGGCCGGGTGTTCGGGCGGGTCGGCCGCGGCGCCGCCGTCGCGGTGGGGCTCGCGCTGGTGCCGGTGTCGACGTTCGCGGCGGTGCTCCTCACCCCGCGTCCGACGGTCGCCCTCATCCGGTTCGCCTTCACCAAGGGCGCGGCCCGCACCCGGGCGGCGATGCAGGCCGGGATCGACGGTCCCCTGTTCGCCGATCCGGAGACCGGCCGGCGACAGGCGGTGCCGACCGTCACCGATCACCTGGACGTCGCCTACGGCCCTGATCGCGACGAGCGGCTCGACGTGTTCGAACCGGCGACGACCGGGCCCTCGACGGGGCGCCCGGTCCTGGTCTGGGTGCACGGCGGCGGATGGGTCTCCGGCGACAAGTCCGACGTGGCGCCCTACCTGCGGGCCCTCGCCGCCGTCACCGGGGCGGTCTGCGTCGGGGTCAATTACTCGGTCCCACCCCGCCGGTCCTACCCGACGGCCATCCGTCAGCTGACCGACGCGCTCGCCTTCCTCCGCCGGGAGGCGGACCGCTGGGAGCTGGACGCGACCCGGGTCGTGCTGGCCGGCGACTCGGCCGGCGCCCAGCTGGCCGGGCAGCTCACCGAGGTGGTCACCACACCGGGTCTGGCCGACGACATCGGCGTCCCCGTACCGCTGCCGGCCGAGCACCTCCGGGCCATCGTGCTGTGCTGCGGGCTGTTCGTACTCCCGCACGGCATGCCCGCGCCGGCCGTCGTCCGCTTCGCCGGCGACCAGGTCAGCCGCGCCTATCTGGCCGGGCCCGTGCGACCCGACGACCCGCGGATCGAGCAGCTCGACGTCGCCGCCCGGGCCACCGACGCCTTCCCGCCGACGTTCGTGACCGCTGGCAATGCCGATCCGCTGCTGCCGTCGTCCCGGGCCCTGGTCGACCGGCTGCACGAACTCGGCGTGCCGGTGCAGACCCGCTTCTTCCCGGACGACCACACCCCCCGGCTGCCGCACGAATACCAGTTCCACCTGGACCTGGCCGACGCCCGCACCTGTTTCGCCGACATCGCCGCCTTCGTCGGCCGGCACACCGCCGACTGACCGGCCCGGCCGTCGGTCGACGGCCTACCGTGGAGGGCATGCCTCTCACCGGTGAGTACGAACCGAGCCCGTCGGCCTGGGTGCGTGAACAGGTCGAGCTCTACGAATCCTCGAACGGCCAGCAGGGCAACACCCTGCTCGACACCGGACTGCCCGTCGTGGTGTTCACCATGTACGGCCGCAAGTCCGGCAAGTTGCGCAAGGTGCCGCTGATGCGGGCCGAGCACGACGGCCGCTACGTCCTGGTCGCGTCCAAGGGTGGTGCCCCCGAGAACCCGGAGTGGGACGCCAATCTGCGGGCCGACCCGCGGGTCAGCGTGCAGGACGGCGCGACGATCGTCGACGGCCGGGTGCGTGAACTCGAGGGCGCCGAGCGGCAGGAGTGGTGGGACCGGGCCGCGGCCGTCTTCCCCACGTACAACGAGTACCAGGCCAAGACCGATCGGCAGATCCCCGTCTGGCTGCTGGAGCCGGCCCCGATCGACTGATGCCCGGGCATCGACCGTCAGCACACGACCGGCGCCGGACGAGAGGTCTCGTCCGGCGCCGGCGGTGTCTGTCGTGGGTCGAGCAGGGTCAGCGCTTGCCGCCGCCCAGCAGACCACCGAGCATGCCGCCGAGACCGCCGCCGGCACCCCCGGAACCGCCGCCACCGAGCAGACCGCCGAGCATTCCCCCGAGTCCCCCGCCGCCGGCTCCCCCGGACCCGCCGCCGAGCAGACCGCCCAGCATCCCGGCGAGCCCGCCACCGTCCGCGGACCCCTCGCCGCCCTGACCCTTGTTGAAGAACTGCTTGGCCAGGTAGGCCATGACGATCGGGGCCAGCATCGGCAGCAGCTTGCTGATCAACCCGGACTGCCCGCCGCCGTCCCCGCCGCCGTCCCCGCCGCCGAGCCCACCGAGACCACCGAGCGCGTTCACGACCTCCGACTTCTTGTCGCCGAAGACGTTGCCGACGATCTTCTCGCCGTCCGCCTCGTCGACCTGGTCCAGGCTGACGCCGCCGTCGAGCAGCGAGCTGTCCTGGTGCTGGGCCAGCGCGGATTCCAGCGACTGGGCGCCGGCCGGGTCCTCGGCGTTGGCCTGCAGGCCCGCCAGCAGCGTCGGCAGCGCGGTCTTGGCCGCCTGTTCGGCCGTCGCCTCGTCCACCCCGAGCTTGTTCGCCAGTTCGCCCATGGGCAACTGCCCGAGCAGATCGTCGACCGCCGTCATCGTGGTCCCCCTCGAACCCCGGCGGCTGTCACGGGACAGCACTGCCCGACCACCGGGCCGACCGGATGGTCGAAGAATAGGCACGGCCCCGGTGCCCCGCCGGGCGAAAGTCCTGGTCACACCCCGTTCGGGGCAGCCTGTCGGAGCTCCGCCCTACGATGGCCCCCATGAGCACAGCCGCTCCGCCACTGCCCACCGGCCCGGGGGCGGGCACCATCCTCGACTCCTCGCTGGCCGACGCGGTCGCCGACGAGGCCGCCCTGCGCCGCTTCCTGCACGGTCTGCCCGGGGTCGACCCGGTCGGGCTGGAGGCCCGGTCGGCCACGCTGGCCACCCGGTCGATCAAGAAGGACGCGAAGCGGCAGGCCATCGACCTGGCCATCGCCATGGTCGACCTGACCACGCTCGAGGGGGCGGACACGCCGGGCAAGGTCCGCAACCTGTGCGCCAAGGCGCGGCGCCCGGACCCGGGACGCCCGGACACCCCGACGGTGGCGGCCGTCTGCATCTACCCCGACCTCGTCCCGGTGGCGGTCGACGCGCTGGCCGGGTCCGGGATCGGCATCGCGTCCGTGGCCACCGCCTTCCCCACCGGCCGCACCAGCCGCGCCGTCCGGCTGGCCGACACCCAGGTCGCCATCGACGCCGGCGCCACCGAGATCGACATGGTCATCGACCGGGGCGCGTTCCTGGCCGGCCGGTACGGGCGGGTCTTCGAGGACGTCGTCGCCGTCAAGCAGCTCTGTGACGCCGCCCCGGGCCCCGGACCACGCCTGAAGGTGATCCTGGAGGTCGGCGAGCTGGCCACCTACGACAACGTCCGCCGGGCGTCCTGGCTGGCCCTGCTCGCCGGGGCGGACTTCATCAAGACCTCCACCGGCAAGGTGTCCCCCGCGGCGACCCTGCCCACCACCCAGGTGCTGCTGCAGGCGGTCCGCGACTTCCGCGACCGGACCGGCCAGCAGCGGGCGGTCAAACCCGCCGGCGGCATCCGCACCACCAAGGACGCCATCCGTCACCTCGTGGCGGTCAACGAGATCGCCGGCCCGGAATGGTTGAGCCCGTACTGGTTCCGGTTCGGGGCGTCGTCACTGCTGAACGACCTGCTGCTGCAGCGGCGCACCCAGACCGACGGTCACTACAGCGCCGCCGACTACATCACCCTGGATTGAGAGCGATGACCCCAGCACAGCCCGCGACCGTCGCCACGCCGGCCATCGACTGGCAATACGCCCCCGCGCCGGAGTCGCCGGCCATCGGGCGGGTGGCCGAGCGGTACCGGCCGTTCATCGGCGGCCGGTTCGTCGACGGCCGCGGCGAGGACGTCAAGACCGTCAACCCGGCCACCGAGGAACCGTTGGCCACCGTGTCGCTCGGCGCCGCGGCCGACATCGACGACGCCGTCTCCGCCGCCCGGCGGGCCTACGACGACGTGTGGTCGCGGATGCCCGGCCTGGAGCGGGGCAAGTACCTGTTCCGGATCGCCCGCGGCATCGCCGAACGGGCCCGTGAACTGGCGGTCGTCGAGACCCTCGACAACGGCAAGCCGATCCGCGAATCCCGGGACGTCGACGTCCCGACGGCGTCGGCGCACTTCTTCTACTACGCGGGCTGGGCCGACAAACTCGCCCACGCCGGGCTGGGCGCGGCGCCGCGGCCACTGGGGGTGGCCGGGCAGATCATCCCCTGGAACTTCCCGCTGCTGATGGCGGCCTGGAAGATCGCCCCGGCCCTGGCCTGCGGCAACACCGTGGTGCTCAAACCGGCCGAGACGACCCCGCTCACCGCGCTGGTGCTGGCCGAGATCATCGCCGACGCGGGACTGCCCGACGGCGTGGTCAACATCGTCCCAGGTGCGGGCGATGTCGGAGCAGCTCTCGCCGCGCACCCCGGCCTCGACAAGGTCGCGTTCACCGGGTCCACCGAGGTCGGTCGCCAGATCCAGCGCGCCCTGGCCGGGACGGGCCGACGGTTGACCCTCGAACTCGGCGGCAAGGCGGCGAACATCGTCTTCGACGACGCGCCGCTCGACCAGGCCGTCGAGGGCATCGTCAACGGGATCTTCTTCAACCAGGGGCACGTCTGCTGCGCCGGGTCGCGCCTGCTGGTGCAGGAGTCGGTGGCCGACGAGGTGGTCGACCGGCTCCGGGCGCGCGTCACCGCCCTACGGGTCGGTGATCCGATGGACAAGAACACCGACGTCGGCGCGATCAACTCGGCCGAGCAGCTCGAACGCATCACCGCCCTGTCGGCCAGTGGCGACGACGAGGGCGCCACCCGGTGGACGTCACCGTGCCCGCTGCCCGACCGGGGCTGGTTCTTCCCGCCGACACTGTTCACCGACGTCGGCAACTCGATGCGCATCGCCCGGGAGGAGATCTTCGGGCCGGTGCTGACCGTGTCCACCTTCCGCACGCCGGACGAGGCGGTCGCCAAGGCCAACAACACGCCGTACGGCCTGTCGGCCGGTGTCTGGACCGAGAAGGGCTCCCGCATCCTCGGCATGGCCGGCGCGCTGCGGGCCGGGGTGGTGTGGGCCAACACCTTCAACCGCTTCGACCCGACCGCGGCCTTCGGCGGCTACCAGGAATCGGGCTTCGGCCGGGAGGGTGGCCGCGCCGGTCTGGCCGCCTACCTGGCCTCCGACGACAGCCCAGCGCAAACCCCCGACCCATCGAGCAGTCCGACGGGAGACGCCCGATGACCCGCGTCGGCGTGGCCAAGACCTACAAGCTGTACATCGGCGGAGCGTTCCCCCGCTCGGAGTCCGGACGGACCTACCCGGTCACCGATGCGACCGGGGCGTTCGCCGCGAACGTGGCCCAGGGTTCCCGCAAGGACGTCCGCGACGCCGTCGGCGCCGCCCGCAAGGCCTTCGGCGGGTGGTCCCGCCAGACCGCCTACAACCGCGGACAGGTGATCTACCGGATCGCCGAGATGCTGGAGGGCCGGCGCGCGCAGTTCGTCGAGTTGCTCCGCGCCGCACCGGCCGGCCCGGACGCCGCCGGCGCCCTGGACCCGGTGGTGGCCGTGGACGCCGCGATCGACCGGCTGGTGCACTACGCCGGCTGGACCGACAAGCTGGCGGTCGCGTTCGGCAGCGCCAACCCGGTGGCCGGGCCGTACTTCTCGTTCACCACCCCGGAGCCCACCGGGGTGGTCGGGGCCGTCGCGCCGGCGGACCCGCTGGTGGGGCTGATCGACGTCATCGCCCCGGCCATCGCCGGCGGGAACACCGTGGTCGTCGTCGCGGACGCGCACCGACCGCTGCCCGCCGTCACCCTGGCCGAGGTCCTGGCCACGTCGGACCTACCCGGTGGCGTCGTCAATGTGCTGACCGGGCACGTGGCCGAGCTGTTGCCGGTGCTCGCGGCGCACGCCGACGTCAACGCCCTCGATCTGACCGGTGTCGCCGCGGCCGAGCACCACGACCTGCGGGTGGCCGCCGAGCGGGCGGCCGCCGACACCGTGACCCGGGTCTTCGTCCCCCCGGCCGGCACGAGCCTGCTCGTGCCGACGGGCACAGCCCGGTTGCGCGCGTTCCTCGAGTACAAGACGGTCTGGCACCCCACCGGCGCGGTCTCGCTGGCCGGAGGTGGGGGCTACTAAAGCGGGGTAGCCGGGATCACAGCGCCGGGTAACACCGGCGTCATCGGGAGCTGGCTCACTGAAGTCGCCCACAGCATCGGCCGCTCCCGGCCCCGCTGTTCGGGTCGCGGCGACCACCCGGACCCATCCTCGGGGGAGCTCATGATCCATCTGTCCGACCTGGCGACCTTCGGCGCGGCCTTCGTCTTCGCCGTCTGGGCCTACGCGGTGCACCTGTGCCGGGACATCGGTCCGGACGGGGCCGACGAGACGGCGTGGGACTGATCGTTTCGTCGCACTCGGTGAGCGCGCAGGAAGTAGGTGCGCCAGAAACGAATACTCTTCGTGGTTGTGTAATAACTCAGTGCTGTCGGACGATGTCATCAGTGGGAGCCTGATGCGGCCGGCGGCGGGGTTCGGCCGCATCAGGCCCCACTCATGACCTCGGTCACGATCCATCTCCTGACGCCTGGCGACGACCTAGCATGGAAGGGTTGCCTAACCTGCCAGGAGATCTGAAATGTCCGAGGCTCTTCGCGTCGCCGTGGTCGGCGCCGGTCCGGCCGGCATCTACGCCGCCGACATCCTCACCACCCGCGATCCGGACGCCAGCGTCGACATCTTCGACCGCCTGCCCACCCCGTACGGCCTGATCCGTTACGGCGTCGCGCCCGACCACCCGCGGATCAAGCAGATCATCGTCGCCCTGCACCGGGTGATGGAAAACCCGCGCATCCGCTTCGTCGGCAACACGCACGTCGGCGTCGACATCAAGGTCGACGAGCTGCGCGAGTTCTACGACGCCGTCGTCTTCGCCACCGGCGCCGAGCGCGACCGGTCGATGGGCATCCCCGGCGAGGAGGCCGACCGCTCCTACGGTGCGGCCGACTTCGTCGCCTTCTACGACTCGCACCCGGACCGCGAGCTGCACTGGGACCTGACCGGGGCCAAGCACGTCGCCGTCATCGGCGTCGGCAACGTCGCCCTGGACGTCGCCCGCGTCCTGGCCAAGTCGGCCGACGAGATGCTGGTCACCGACATCCCCGCGCACGTGCACGCCGTGCTGGCCGACTCGGCCGTCACCGACGTCCACATGTTCGCCCGCCGCGGGCCGGCCCAGGCCAAGTTCACCCCGGTCGAGCTGCGCGAGCTGGACCACTCCCCCAACGTGCAGGTCATCGTCGCCCCCGAGGGCATGGAATTCGACGACGAGTCCGAGTCCGCCCTGGCCCGCAGCAAGTCCCTGCGCATGGTCGTCGACGTGCTCAGCGAGTGGGCCATGCGCGACCCCAAGCCGGGCCCGCACCGCCGCATCCACATCCACTTCCTGGAGAACCCGGTCGAGATCGTCACCGACGCCGACGGCGGGGTCGCCGGACTGCGCACCGAGCGTCAGGAACTGCGCGGCGACGGCACCGTCGGCGGCACCGGCCTGTTCACCGACTGGGACGTGCAGGCCGTGTACCGGGCCGTCGGCTACCGGTCCGAGGCCATCGAGGACCTGCCGTTCGACCACGCCAAGCTGGTGCTGCCCAACGCCGGCGGACGGGTGCTGAACCTCGACGGCGCCCCGCTGCCCGGGGTCTACGCGACCGGCTGGGTCAAGCGCGGACCGGTCGGACTCATCGGCCACACCAAGTCCGACGCCGCCGAGACCATCACGAACCTGCTGGAGGACGCGCCCGAGCTGTCGCGCGCCACCCAGCGCACCGCCGCCGACGTCGACGCCCTGCTGGCCGCCAAGGGCCTGCCGGTCACCGACTTCGCCGGCTGGGACCGGTTGGACGCCCACGAGCTGGCCGCCGGCGAGCCGCACGGCCGTGGCCGCGTCAAGGTCGTCGATCGCGCCGAGATGTCCCGCATCGCAGCCCGTCAGGCCTGACCACCGCCTCACGACGACGGCCGCCCGACCCCACTGCGGGGTCGGGCGGCCGTTGTCGTTCGAACGCGCGATCAGTGGATCAGCAGCCGGCGCTGCGTAGAGCCGTCCAGGTCTGCGCCCCGACCTCACCGTCGACCGTCAGGCCGCGGGTGGCCTGGAACCGACGGACCGCATCAGCCAGCGCCGGGGTGAAGACGCCCCAGGTTGCGGAGTTCAGCTCGCCGACCTCGTCGTTGAGCTTGAGTGCGAGGAGGCGCTGCAGCTCACCGGTCCACTGGCTGCGAGCCGACCCCGGGTACAGGGTCGGCGGCGATCCGATCGTCGTCACGCAGGCGCAGGAGCTGGACGAGCTGTCGCCGGGTACCGAGCTGCGGACGGAAGCGTCGAACGGTCCCGCCAGCCGGGTCGTGCAGGCATCGGCAGCCGTCGTGAACGGCCCCGACCAGAGCACCCAGGCGTCCGAGGTGAACAGCCCGCACCCGGCCGAGGTCGTGGTCCGGTGGGCCCCGGCCGGCAGTTGACCGGCGGCCCGCACCTCGTCGACCCGGCGGACGAAAGACGCCTCGTCGGTCTCGGAGGCCAGCAGCACGAAGGACCCGGAATTGCAGGCGATGGGCTGATCGGCCACCCCGGACAGACCGGTGGCGGAGACGGTCGGGGTGACGGTGGTGGTCAGCACCACGGTGCTCGGTGCCGCACCGCCGACGGCGGCCTTGGTGGCGGATGTCGTGGGGGCCGGCGTCGCCGTCGTGACCGGTGCCGGCGCGGCCACGGCACCGGTGGTCTCCCCGCCGCTACCGCGGAAGGCGAGGAAGGCGGCCGCCCCGCCGGCCAGCACGAGGAGCGCGACCACGGCCACCAGCACCACGACCCGGCCGCCACCCGGCCGCCGCGGCGGGCCGCCCACCGCGCCCGCCGGTCCCGGCATCGCGTACCGGGTGGCCGGGTCGGGCGGCGGGTACGACGGCACCGGTCCGGTCGGCGGGGCCCCGAACTGCTGCGTCGGCTTGTCCAGGCGCACCGGACCGGTCGACCCGACCAGGTGCAGCCCGCACCGGCCGCAGTACTGCCCCGCGGTCCCGGGCTGCCCGCAGCGCGGACAGATCATCCGGACTTGCGACGGAACTGACGGGTGGCCTTGTTGTTGGCCGTGGATCCCCCGACGCCGCCGTGGCCGTCCAGGTGGGCCGACCGCTGCTGCCCGGCGGCCTTCTTCTTGGCCAACGCCGCCGCGAACGCGGCCTTGGCGTCCACCGGGGCGTCGGACTCGGTGGGTGCAGGGGTCGTGTCGTCGGTCGGGTCGGCCATGGGAACCTCCGGGGCACCATCGGTACGGCGTGGGCGGGTCGTGCCCCGCCATCTTGTCCTGCGCGGCCGGGCTCGGGCCACCCGGTTACGACCGGCCCGGGTCAGCCGAGCCGGTCGGAGAGGACGACGTCGACCCGCGGGGTGGTCTCGATGCGGTCGCGGAGCACCGCGCCCGCGCCGTTCTCCGTCCCGTCGGGGCCGGCGGCCGGCTGCACGGACCGGGCGAGGTCGAGCAGCATCGCCGTCCGTCCCCGGGTGACGTAGTACAGGGCCGTCTGGACGTCACGGGCGCTGCCGTGTCGGCGGATCACTTCCAAAGCCTGGGACGCACTCATCTGTTCCTCGATCCCGCGGGCTCACGGCGGCGGGAGCTGGTGGTGGTGGTTCGAACCGGTGACCGGTGGGCGGGAGTGGTCGTCACGCACAGCGGGGTGGGTTCGTGGGTGTCCTGCTCAGGACGTCGTCACCCGCAGCGACGTTGTTGCACCCATCGGGTGTGAGACGGGCCACGGGACGAGTCCGACCGGGTGATGACGATCTGAGCACGGCGAGAGTACCGGGTGGGCGCGCCGCGGCCTGACCAGCAGCGGCCCCGCAGTCGCTAGGCTCGCCCGGGGGCTCGGCGACGGTCCCCGCCCGCCCAGACCCTGCCCCGAGAGGACCCCCAGGTGGCACCGGAGATCGTTCCCATCGAACTCGGCCTGACCGACGGCAACATGGTCACCCTCTGGGCGCCACGCTGGCGGGAGGACGGCGAGGACTGGGAGGCCTTCCTCGGGCACGGCGACGACCTCTACGTCTTCCCCGATTCGACCCGGTTGGCCGCGTTCGTCCGCAGTGGCGCCGAGCACGACCTGACCGACCACCCGGAGTGGGCGACCGCGCGGGCGCTGCTCATCGACGAGCTGACGCCGGACGACGATCATCGTTTCGACGTCGTCGGGGTCCCCGACCTGGTCGCCGAGGTCCCGGACATCTGGACACTGGCCGAGCTGGCCGACACGGTGGCCATCGTGCGTTCGCTGGCCGAGGTGTGCGGGTTGGAGAAGGTCGAGGAGATCCTCGACTCGGCCGACGGGTTCGCCGTGCTCCCGCTGGGCGAGCAGGCGTTCTCCGGCCGGCAGGGCGAGAAGCTGTGGGACGAGATGGGGGCCGTCGTCGCCGAGCGGTGGGACGAGGTGGTCGACGCCCTCGACTCCGTCGTCGCCACCCCGGACATCGACGCCGTGGCGCTGACGGCCGCGCAGGAGGAGGCCGCCGCCATCGCCGCCGCCGCGCGCACGGTCGCCCCGCAGGACGAGCCCGACGAGGACCGCGACGAGGACCTGGAGTTCTGGGACGACATCGGCATCGACTGCCTCGAGGTCACGGTCGACGGTCGCACCGGCTGGACGCTCCGCTGCTACCTGGACGAGACCCCGGTGTTCCTGGCCGACCACGGCCGGATCCTGGTGTGGTCGTCGCCGGGCGAGCTGGAGAACTTCCTGACCGTCGAGGGCCACGACCACGACCTCGCCGGGCTCGAGGTGTGGCCCGAGGTGCGACGCGCCGTCGCCGACGGCGACGCCGCCGTCCTGGCCGGCCCGGAGAACACCTACCTGCTGGACGGCTACGAGGCCGCCCTGCGGGAGGGGCCCGAGGTGTTCGTCCCGCGGAACCGGCAGGCCGGTCCGCTGGACGAGGAACTCAGTGCGGAGGCGACCGACCCGGCGCAGCTCGCCCTGGCCGTCGAGCTGCTCACCGACGCGGCCACCGCCCGCGGGGACGAGGAGACGGTCGAGGCCCTGTCGACCGCCACGCCGCTGGGTCAGCTGCTGAACGCCGCTTCCAGGCCCGACCCGGACCGGCAGCCGCCCTCCCCGCCGTTCGACGACGAGATCGCCACCTGGACCGTGCTCCGCGACCGGTTCGCCGCCGGGCTGGAATGGGACCGCGGCGCCGCCGAGGCCGAGAGCGCGTGAGGGCACGGGGGCGCCGGACCGGCGCCCCCCACCCCGCTCAGCCGTTGCGCAGCCGGTCGTATCCCGGCTTGATGACGTCGTTGATGATGGCCAGCCGCTCGTCGAACGGGATGAACGCCGACTTCATGGCGTTCACCGTGAACCACTGCAACGTGTCCCACCCGTAGCCGAACGCCTCGACCAGGCCGGCCATCTCGCTGGTCATCGAGCAGCCGGACATCAGCCGGTTGTCGGTGTTGACCGTGACCCGGAACCCCAGTTCGGTGAGCAGCCCGATGGGATGGTCGGCGATCGACGCGGCGGCGCCGGTCTGCACGTTCGAGGTCGGCGCCATCTCCAGCGGGATCCGCCGGTCCCGGACGTAACCGGCCAGCCGGCCCAGATTCGGCCGACCGTCGGAGCCCGACCCCCGGTCGACGGTGATGTCGTCGACGATGCGCACCCCGTGGCCGAGCCGGTCCGCCCCGCACCACTGGATGGCCTCCCAGATCGACGGCAGACCGAACGCCTCCCCGGCGTGGATGGTGAAGCGGAAGTTCTCCCGGCGCAGGTACTCGAACGCGTCCAGGTGCCGGGTGGGCGGGAACCCGGCCTCGGCACCGGCGATGTCGAACCCGACGACCCCGCGGTCGCGGAAGTCGATGGCCAGCTCGGCGATCTCCCGGGACCGGGCGGCGTGCCGCATCGCGGTCAGCAGGGTGCCGACCCGGATGGGGTGGCCGTTCGCGGCCGCCGCGCGCATGCCGGCCTGGAATCCGTCGAGGACGGCCTGCACGACCTGGTCCAGGG
The DNA here is from genome assembly GCF_005298075.1 of Nakamurella flava. Classification (NCBI taxonomy): domain Bacteria; kingdom Bacillati; phylum Actinomycetota; class Actinomycetes; order Nakamurellales; family Nakamurellaceae; genus Nakamurella; species Nakamurella flava. Next base: position 713,405 of record NZ_SZZH01000003.1, on the reverse strand, counting down.
TCAGGCCCTGCTCGACGTGCAGTTCCGGGGCGAACCGCACCTCGGCGTACACGACGCCGTCGGCGGCCAGGTCCTGCACGCACTCGGACGCGACCCGGATGATCGTCTCCCGGGTCTGCATGACCGCCACGGTGTGCGTGAACGTCTCCAGGTACCGCTCCAGCGAACCGCTGTAGGCGGACTCGGCGAACCAGGCGGCCAGGGCGGGGACGTCCGTGGTCGGCAGGTCGGTGTAGCCGATCTGCTCGGCCAGGTCGACCAGGGTCGCGGGACGCAGGCCCCCGTCCAGATGGTCGTGCAGGAGCACCTTCGGCGCGCGGCGGATGTTGTCCTCGGTCAGTTCGGCAGGCACCCTTCGGACGCTACCCGGGCCGACCCGTGGGGCCCGGTTGCCGGGCGCCGCGTCGGGTACAGGCGCTCCATGACGAGAACGGCGCTGATCACGGGAGCGGGCATCGCGGGCGAGGTCGCCGCCTGGTGGCTGGCCCGCTTCGGGTGGCGGTGCACGGTGATCGAGCGGTCGTCGGAGCTGCGCACGCAGGGCCAGAACATCGACGTGCGCGGCGCCGCCCGGGAGGTGCTGCGGCGGATGCCCAGTGGCGGCTTCGACGGTCGCACCCCAGCCCGGACAGTGGACGACGAGGTGGGTGACCGCAGCACCGGCGAGGTGGGCACCCGTTTCGTCGACGGCGACGACACCCCGCTGGCCGAGTTCCCGGCCGGCGAGTCGGACACCGACGGCGCGACCGCGGAACGGGAGATCCTGCGGGGGCAGCTGGCCGAGCTGCTGTTCGAGCGGACCCGGGGCGACGTGGACCATCGGTTCGGTCTGACCGTGCTGCGGTGTGAAGAGGCACCGGACGGCCTCGACGTGACGTTCAGCGACGGGTCGTCCGAGCGGTTCGACGTCCTGCTGGTCGCCGAGGGCGTCGGCTCGACCACCCGTCGCCGGGTGTTCGGCGACACCGCCGAACGGCGGGCCCTGGGCCTGACGATGGGCTACTACTCGGTCGCGCGCGCGCCCGAGGACGACGACTGGTGGAACTGGTACAACGCGCCGGACGGCCGCTCGGTGACGACCCGTCCGGACAACGTCGGCCGCACCCGGGTGACGCTGTCGTTCCGCAGCGACGACCGCCACGACGAACTGTCCCGCGACGAGCAGAAGCTGATGCTGCGCGACCGGTTCGCCGGTGCCGGGTGGCGGACCGAGCGGCTGCTCGCCGGTCTGGACGTCGCCGACGACCTCTACCTGGAGGACCTCGGCCAGATCGTCAGCCCCACCTGGAGTTCCGGACGGGTCGCGCTCCTCGGGGATGCCGCCTGGTGCGCCACCCCGGTGAGCGGGATGGGTACCAGCCTGGCCATCGTCGGCGGGTACGTGCTGGCCGGCGAACTGGCCGCCCACGTGCACCACCGTGACGGCTTCGCCGGGTATGAGCGCATCCTGCGGCCGTACGTGGAGCAGGCCCAGAAGCTGCCCCCGGGCACCCCGCAGGTCGTGCACCCCCGTAGCGCCATCGGGCTCGGGGTGCTGCGCACCGCGCTCCGGGTGGCCGGGTCCGCGCCGGTCAAAGCGGTCAGCGGCGGGCTCATCAGCCCGCCGGCCGACAAGATCGACCTCCCCGACTACGCCCACCTCATTCCCGTTGACGGAAACTCGGCCCGATGACCACACTCGCCGGGTGTCCCCGCTTCCCGAAGACGAGTCCGACGACGTGCTGACCGAGCTACGGGCGCGGCTGCGCAGCGACCTGAAGACCGCGATGAAGGCCCGGTCCGGTGTGGACGTCGCGGCGATCCGCTCGCTGCTGGCCGCGCTGGACGACGCCCAGGCCGTCCCGGCCCCGGCGCACGTCCCCGCCTCGTCGCTCGCCGGAGAACACGTGGCCGGGGCGTCGGTCGGCGTCGGGTCGACCGAGGTGGCCCGGCTGGAACTGACGGAGGCCGAGATCGCCCTGGTCGTCGACGGTCAGATTGAGGAACGACGGGCCGCGGCGACCACGTTCGACGCCGTCGACCAACCCGACGCGGCCGAACGACTGCGGGCCGAGGCGCGGGTCATCGAGGGGTATCGGACGGCGACCTGACCGCGAGCAGGCAGGATCTGGGCCATGACGGATTCCAACGCGCGCAGTGTCGAGGTCACCCGGCTCGGTCCGGGCCGGTGGCAGGCCACCAACCCACGGGGCGGCCGGATCGACTTCGGCGACGGGGAGACCGACTCGTTCACCCCGGTCGAGCTGCTGCTGGCCGCCATCGGCGGATGCTCGGCGATCGACGTCGACATGATCACCGGTAAGCGCGCCACCGCCGACGAGTTCACCGTGCGGGTCAGTGGCGACAAGATCCGCGACGAACACGGCAACCGGATGACCGACCTGCAGGCCGTCTTCGACCTCGTCTTCCCCGAGGGTGCGGCCGGCGACAAGGCCCGCTCCGTGCTGGCCCGGGCCATCGAACAGTCCCGCGACCGGCTCTGCACGGTCAGCCGGACCGTCACCGTCGCCAGCCCGGTGGAGATGCGCCCAGCCTGAAGTCAGTCGAGTTCAGGCGCGGAGACGAACCGGCACCGCGTTCCTGGCGCCCGGATCAGTCTGGCATCCAGCGTGGCCAGAGGCGCGTCGATCGTCTCCGCCAGCGCGACGTACCAGGCGTCGTAGGTCGTGACGTTCGGACGGAGGGCCCAGACCCGTTCGGCCAGCGGCGCATAGGGCCACAGGTCGACGGGCATATGCGCCAACTGGGCGTGAGCGACGGTGCCCGATTCCTCGGTCAGCCGCCCGGCCGCGACGGCGCGCCGCAGGATGGATGCGACCTCCACCGGCAACAGGTGGGGCGCGACGAGGTCGCCGCTGGTCACGATCTTCTCAGCCCAGGTCCCGTCCGGTCCGCTGTCCAGGAGAGCCGCGACGACGGTGGACGCATCGACGACCACCAGGGTCACCGACGGTCGGCGTCTCGATCGGCCAACATCTGCTGCCGCGAGTACTTCGACGGCGCAAGCTGCTTCCGCAGCTTGACCTCGGCCATCCACGACTCCGGGTCTGGTCGTTCAGCCCATTCGATGAGGTGTTGCCTCAGGTACTCCTGTAGCGAACGCCCGGAAAGAGCGGCACGCGAGGCCAGCGCCGCACTCGTCCGGTCCGGGATGTCTCTGACGGTGATGGCCTTACCCATGCCTGCATTATGGCAGCAATACCTGCAGTATGGAGGTAGCTGTCACCGCTATCGCACCGTCTCCAGCACCAACCGCCGCGGCTCGACCACGGTTCCGACCGGGGCCAACGTCACCGCGGCGGCCAGTTCGGTGTGGGCGACGGCGAACTTCTCCGGGGTGTCGGTGTGCAGCTCGAACAGCGGCTGCCCCGCTCGCACGGTGTCGCCCGGGCTGACCAGGCAGAGCACCCCGGCGGCGGCCTGCACGTCGTGTTCGCGGCGCTCGCGACCGGCGCCGAGCCGCCAGGCGGCCACCCCGACCGGCAGCGCGTCGACCGCCGCCACCACGCCGTCGGCTTCGGCCGTGACGGTCTCGACGTGCTTCGGCGTGGGGAGCGGCGCGTCAGGGTCGCCGCCCTGGGCGGCGACCATCGCCCGCCAGGTGTCCATCGCCTTCCCGGAGGTCAGCACCTCGGCCGGGTCGACGGACAGCCCGACCAGCTCGACCATCTCGCGGGCCAGCGCGACGGTCAGCTCGACCACGTCCGCCGGTCCTCCACCGGCCAGCACCTCGATCGATTCGGCGACCTCGACCGCGTTGCCCACCGCCCGGCCCAAGGGGGTCGACATGTCGGTGATCAACGCCGACGTCCGCACGCCCGCGGCCGCCCCCAGACCGACCATGGTGCGAGCCAGTTCCAGCGACTCGTCGAACGACTTCATGAACGCCCCGGTGCCGGTCTTCACGTCCAGCACCAGCGCCGACGTGCCCTCGGCGATCTTCTTGCTCATGATCGACGCCGAGATCATCGGGATCGACTCGACCGTCGCGGTGACATCCCGCAGCGCGTAGAGCTTGCGGTCGGCCGGGGCCAGGTCCGCCGACGCCGCGCAGATCACCGCGCCGATTCCGGCGAGCTGGCGGTGCATCTCGTCCGGCGACAGGGTGGCCCGCCAGCCCCTGATCGACTCCATCTTGTCCAGCGTCCCGCCGGTGTGACCCAGGCCCCGGCCGGACAGCTGCGGCACCGCCGCCCCGCACGCCGCGACCAGTGGGGCCAGCGGCAGCGAGATCTTGTCCCCCACTCCGCCGGTCGAGTGCTTGTCGACCGTCGGCCGCCCGACCCCGGACAGGTCCATCCGCACCCCGGACGCGATCATCGCGCCGGTCCACGCGGACAGCTCGGCCGGGGACAGCCCGTTGAGCAGGATCGCCATCAACAGCGCCGACATCTGTTCCTCGGCGACGTCGCCGCGGGTGTACGCGTCGATGACCCACTCGACCTGGGCGGTCGACAGCTCACCACCGTCACGCTTCGTGCGGATGACGTCGACTGCGGCAAAGCCGGACATGCGGGGGTTCTCCTTCGAACTCCGGGGAGCCGGGACAGGCTCAGGACGGGAGGTGCTCGGGACCGAACGCGGCGGGCAGCACCCAGGTCATCGGACGGGGGCCGTCCGGGGTGTCGATGAGCAGCTCGGGTCCGCCGAACTCGTAGAGCACCTGACGGCAGCGGCCACACGGCATCAGCAGCTCGCCCGCCCCCGACCGGCAGGCCAGCGCGACGAGCCGGCCGCCGCCGGACAGCCGCAGCTGCCCGACGAGCGTGCACTCGGCGCACAGACCCAGGCCGTAGGAAGCGTTCTCGACGTTGCACCCGGTGACCAGGCGCAGCTCGCCATCCGCACCCTCGGCTACCGCGGCCGCCCCGACCTGCAGGTGCGAGTACGGGCAGTAGGCGTCAGCGGCCACGGCGACGGCCCGCTGCCGCAGGTCCTGCCAGTCCTCGTCGCTCCCGGTGAACGTGCCGGAGAAGGTCGGGGACATCAGTGGCCACCGCCCTTGCGGTAGATCAACCCGTCGGCCTTGGGCATCCGCAGGTTCTGCGACGCCAGCCCCATCACCAGCAGGGTGATCGCGTAGGGAGCGGCCTTGACCAGCTGCTGCGGCAGCGTGTCGGTGGCCGAGAACCACCAGACGCAGAGGACGGCGATGAGCCCGGCCACGATGGCGACCGTGCGGGCGCCCTGCCGGAACTGCAGCACCGCCACCACGACCAGGGCCGCCGCGACCAGCAGCAGGAACGCGCGCATCGCTGTCCCGGACGAGTCGTACTGCTGCACACCGTCGGTGTAGCCGAACAGGCCGGCGCCCATGGCCATGCCGCCCGGCCGCCAGTTGCCGAAGATCATCGCGGCCAGGCCGATGTAGCCGCGGCCACCGGTCTGCCCGTCCTGGAACTTCAGGCCGATGACCAGGAACGCGCCGGCCAACCCGGCCAACGCCCCCGAGATGGCGACGGCGACGTACTTGTAGAAGTAGACGTTCACGCCGAGCGACTCGGCCGCGTAGGGCGCCTCACCGCAGGACCGCAGCCGCAGCCCCAGCCGGGTCCGCCACAGCACGAACACCGACCCGACGATCAACAGCACGGTGAGCACCGTCAGGACGGACAGGTTGGTGGTGACGCCGCGGACGATGCCGGCGACATCGGAGACGAAGAACCAGCCCTTGGCCTCGATGTCGCCGAGCCAGTCCGACAGCCCGGGGATGGTGATGCGCTGGACGTCGCTGACCGGCGGCGACTGCCGCTGACCGCCGCCCGGGGCGTCGGAGAACAGCAGGCGGGACAGGTACAGCGTCAGGCCGGGCGCCAGAATGTTGATGGCGACACCGGAGATGATGTGGTCGACACCGACGGTGATGGTCACCAGCCCGTGGAGCAGACCGCCGAGCAGACCGCAGACCATCCCGAAGAACACGCCCGCCCACGGCCCGTACTGGTAACCGGCGAACCCGGCCCCGAACGTGCCGAGGACCATCATCCCCTCGATGCCGATGTTGACCACGCCGGCCCGCTCGCTCCACAGACCGGACAGCCCGGCCAGGGCGATCGGCACCGCCGCGGTGATCGCGGCCTGGATCGCGCCGGACGAGTCGAGGTTGGTGGCGTCGGTGAACACCCGGACCGCCGAGACCACCAGCAGTCCGAGGACGACGATGCCGAGCCAGGCGGCCGGCGGCAGGTTGCGCATCCGGCGCTTGGTCGTCGGCGTCGGCACCGCCAGATCCGAGTCGATCCCGCCGCCACCGGCGGGAACACCGAGAGATCCCGTCGTCATGCCGCCACCTCCTGCTTCGGCCGGTTGGCCAGGGCCCGCGCGACGTCCCGCGCCTCCAGGTTGAGCCGGTACCGGCGGACGAACTCGTACGCGACGACGACCGACAGCACGATGACGCCCTGCATGATCGTCACGAGCTCCCGGGGGACCCCGACGCCCTGCAGCGCGTTGGCCGAGTTGTCCAGGGCCGACCAGAGCAGCGCCGAGAAGATCATCCCGACCGGGTGGTTGCGGCCCAGCAGGGCGATGGCGATGCCGGTGAAGCCGATGCCGGCCGGGAAGTTCAGCGAGTACGAACCGGCCGACCCGTTCAGCAGCTCGGGCATGCCGACCAGGCCGGCCACCGCGCCGGACAGCAGCATGGCCGCGACGATCATCTTCTTCACGGAGATACCGCTGGCCACCGCGGCCGACTCGGACAGTCCGGTCGCGCGCAGCGAGAACCCGAACACCGTGCGGGAGAGCACCAGCGCGTACAGGGCACCGACGCCCAGGGCCAGGAAGACCAGCGTGAACAGCGGGGTCGTCGACCCCTCGAACGCGATCACCCCGACCTGACCGCCCTCGGTGATCTTGGGCGTGGCGATGTTGTTGCCCTCCAGCACCGCGAGCAGCTGCGGGGTCAGCAGCCAGGCGATCAGGAAGGTGGCGATGGCGTTCAACATGATGGTGCTGATGACCTCGGAGACACCCCGGGTCACCTTGAGGAACGCGGCGATCCCGGCCCAGGCGGCCCCGACGGCCATGGCCACGGCCAGCGTGATGAGGATCCGCAGGAAGCTCGGCAACGAGCTCATGAACGACGCCCCGGCGACCGCGGCCGACAGCATCGCGGCCAACCGGTACTGGCCGTCGACACCGATGTTGAAGAGGTTCATCTTGAACCCGATGGCCACGGCCACTGCGGCCAGGTAGTAGATCGCGGTCTGGTTGATGGTGCCCAGGACGTTGCGGAGCCGTTCGAAGGCCCCGGCCATCGCCCCGAACGCCTCGGCCGGGCTGTGCCCGGTGACGACCAGCAGGATCGAGGTGATCAGGACGGACACCAGCAGCGCGGCGACCGGGGCGGCCGCGCCGAGCAGGATGCGCCGCGCGCGGGACCCGGTCATCGCCGATCACCACCCGGGGTGCCCGTCGCGGCGCCGGTCATGGCCCCGCCGAGTTCTTCGGGGGTGACGGTGCGGGGGTCGTACTCGTCGATGAGCCGTCCCCGCAGGATGACGGTCAGTCGGTCGGACATGCCGATGAGCTCCTCGAGATCGGCCGAGATCAGGAGCACGGCCAGACCGGCCGCGCGGGCGGTGCGCAGGTGCTCCCAGATGGCGGCCTGGGCGCCGACGTCGACCCCGCGGGTGGGGTGGGAGGCGATGAGCAGGACCGGGTCCTCGCTCATCTCCCGGCCGACGATGAGTTTCTGCTGGTTGCCGCCGGACAGCGACGCCGCGGTGACGTCGATGCCGGGGGTGCGGACGTCGAACGTCTCGACGATGCGGCGGGTGTCCCGCTTCGCCCCACCCCGGTCGAGCAGCATCCCCCGGGCGGACGGCGCCCGGGTCTGGTGGCCGAGGATGCGGTTCTCCCACAGCGAGGCCTCGAGCAGCAGGCCCTGCCGGTGCCGGTCCTCGGGGATGAACCCCATGCCGGCCTCCCGGCGGGCCCGGGTCGACTTCTGGGCCAGGTCGGTGCCCTGCAGTTCGACCGAACCGGCCGACAGCGGGCGGATGCCCATGATGGCGTCGACCAGTTCGGCCTGGCCGTTGCCCTCGACCCCGGCGATGCCGAGGACCTCACCGGCGTGGATGGTCAGGTCGACGTCGGTCAGCACGTCCCGGGCCGAACCGGGCGGACCGGCGACCGTCAACCCGCGGACCTGCAGGACGACCCGGTCGGTGACGGTCGACTCGCGCAACTCGGGCACCGGGAGGGCGGAGCCGACCATCAGCTCGGCCAGCTCGCGGTTGGTGACGGTCTTCGGGTCGGCGGTGCCGACGGTGGTGCCGCGGCGGATGACCGTGATGTCGTCGGCGATGGCCCGGACCTCGTCGAGCTTGTGCGAGATGAAGATGATCGTCAGGCCCTCGGACTTGAGCTCCCGCAGATTGCCGAACAGCTCGTCGACCTCCTGGGGCACCAGCACCGCGGTCGGCTCGTCCAGGATGAGGATCTTCGCCCCCCGGTAGAGCACCTTGAGGATCTCGACCCGCTGCCGGGCCCCGACGCCGAGCGTCTCGACCAGCGCCCCGGAGTCGACCGCCAGGCCGTAGCGCTTGGCCAGGTCGTCGATCACCTTCCGCGAGCCCTTCACATCCAGCCGGCCGCCGGCGACCTTCTCCGAGCCCAGGACGATGTTCTCCCAGACCGTCAGGTTGTCGGCCAGCATGAAGTGCTGGTGGACCATGCCGATGCCGACCGCGATGGCGTCGGCCGGCGAGGAGAAGGTGACGTCCCGCCCGTCGACGGTGATGGTCCCCTCGTCGGGCTGGTGCATCCCGTAGAGGGTCTTCATCAGGGTCGACTTGCCGGCCCCGTTCTCGCCGACCAGGGCGTGCACGGAGCCCCGGCGGACGGTGATGTTGATGTCGGAGTTGGCCACCACCCCGGGGAAGCGCTTGGTGATGCCGGTCAGCCGGACGGCGGCCGGCGCCGCACCGGACTGCGGGCCGGCGGAGGGAGTGGTCACGGGCGACTCTCCTTGGGCGGTGTCGTCCGACGGGACCGTCGGACGATGCATCGGGGGGCGGAACGGTGTCGGCGGACAGTGATCCTGGAACAGACCAGCGGCCCCGGCGAACACTCCGCCGGGGCCGCTGGCACCATCACAGCACGGGGACCGTCAGCCCACCGTGGAGGGCACGGTCACCTCGCCGGAGATGATCTTCTGCTTGGCCGCGTCGATGTCGGCGACGTAGTCGGTGATGAACCCGCCGGACGTCGAGTAGCCGACACCGTCGTTCTTCAGGTCGTAGACCTTGACCCCCGTCAGCGGGGCACCGTTGGTGCCGCTGCGGATGAAGTCACCGACCGCGACGTCGACGTTCTTGAGCATCGAGGTGAGGATCGAGTCCTTCACGTCGGCCAGCGCGGAGATGTTGTACTGGTCGGAGTCGACGCCGATGCCCCACTTGCCGGCGGCCTTGGCGGCCTTGAAGACACCGGCGCCGGAGCCGCCCGCGGCGGCAAAGATGACGTCGTTGCCGTCGTTGTACATACCGGTGGCGATGGTCTCGCCCTTGCCCGGGTCGTTGAAGCCGCTGAAGTCCGGGGGCTCGCTGATGTAGCGGCTGGTGACGGTGGCGTTCGGGTTGGTGGCCTTCACCCCCGCCTCGAAGCCGGCCTGGAACTTCTGGATCAGCGGGGTGTTGACGCCGCCGATGAAGCCGACCTTGCCGGTGGTGGACTTCTTGGCCGCGGCCACGCCGACCAGGTAGGAGCCCTGCTCCTCGGCGAAGGTCAGCGACGCGACGTTCGGCTCGCTGGCCAGGGAGGCGTCGTCGACGATCGCGAAGTTGACGTCCGGGTTGGCCTTGGCGACCTCACCGAGCGGGCCGGCGTAGGCGAACCCGACGGCGACGATCTCGGTGGCGCCGTCGTCGACGAGCTGGTTGAGGCGGTCGACCTTGGCCGAATCGGGCTCGCTGGCCCCGGCGGTCAGCTCGCCGACGATCTCGATCCCGTTGGCCTTCGCCTCGTCGAGGGCCTTGGCGGCCAGGTCGTTGAACGACTGGTCACCCCGGCCGCCGATGTCGTAGGCCAGGCCCACCTTGACGGCGGTGGAGCCGACGCCACCCCCGGAGGTGGTGGCCGAGCCGGACGCGCCGCTCGAGCTGGCGGCGGAGGTCGTCCCTCCCCCGGCCGTGGTGGTGCCGCTGGACGAGGTGCTGCTGGGCGAGGAACAGGCGGCGACCGCGAGAACGGTGGCTGCCAGTCCGGCCAGCAGCGAGAAACTGCGAGCTCGACGCACGATGGGGTCTCCTCTGCCGGTACTGAACAAGCGGTAGGCCGGCCGGGACCGCGACGGTGCGAGGCACCCCGGCGCCGCCCGGACGTTACCCGGCGGTAGGGAACCGGGCCACGTCCGGCCGTCGGCCGTGATGGCATCGTGACCGAAGGAATCACGCAGTGAGGGTGCCGTGACGCCGGGTCTTCCGTTCGATGACCCCCTGCACCGCAAACCGGACCAACCCGCACGCGCCCGGCCGCCCCGGCCCGATGGGCCGGGGCGGTCGGGTTGCGGGGGTCCCTGGGTCAGAGGGTGACGGTCACCGCGTCGCCGCGCTTGTCGTTGGGCGAATAGTTCAACCAGGCGTCGATCGTGAAGGTGTAGGTCGAGCCGCGCTGGAGCCTGGTGAAGGTGAAGGACCGGGAAATGACCGGCACGGTCGACGACCAGGTCCCGGTTCCATTGGCGTCGGTCCCGTCCCGACCGACGCGGACCCGGTCGGGCGTATGGGCGTGATTGCCGTAGTAGAGGAAATCCCAGGTGACGGTCACGGTCCCGGCCGCCGGGTCAGAAGTGACGGCGGTGATCGTCGGCTTGTGCACGTAGTCGGGGATCGTGTTCGGGGCCAACGTGGACGCAGCCGGGCCGGCACCGACGGCATTGATCGCCTCCACGGTGAACGTGTAGCTCGTCCACCCCAACTTCGTCATGGTGAAGGACCGGACGCCTGGCCCCACGACCGTCGACCAGGGCCCGGTGCCGTCCGTGTCGTAGCCGGCCCGGCTCACCCGGTAGCCGGTGATGTCACTGCCACCAGTGCTGGCCGGCGGTTGCCAGGTCACGGTCGCCGTGTGGGTCTGGTCCGGCTGGGGGTACGCCACGATGTAGTCGGGAACGACCGGCGCGCCGGGGACCGTCGCCACCGTGACCTTGACCGTCGCGACCGGCCCCAGTCCGGCGGCCCGCTTCGCCCGGACCGACAGCGTGTAGGTGCGGCCGGGGACCAGCAGCGTGAAGCTCTGGCTGCGGGCCGAGGCCGCCACGGTGGTCGACCAGGCACCGGTGCCGTTGCTGTCGGTGCCGTCACGGCCGACGACGTATCCGGTGATGGCCGACCCACCGGTGGAGGCCGGGGGCGACCACTTCAGGACGGCGGATCCGGCTCCGGTCGTCGACGCGGAGACCGACGTCGGCCCGGTCGGGGCGGTCGCCGCCGCCGCGACGCCACCACCGGCGATGCCCAGGACCAGGGTCAGCACGGCAACCAGGGTGACGCGGAGCGGATGGCCCCCAGCGCGGGCGATCGACAGCGTCGGGGTGCTCACAGCTGCACCGTCACCGTCTGGGTCAGCGAGGTGGGACCGGACGGTTTGCCGGTCAGCCACAACAGATACGGGGTGATGGACAGCCGGTAGGTGTTGCCCGCCTTGAGCTGGGTGAACGTGAAGCTTCGAACGGTCGCGCCGACCGTGGTGGACCAGACGCCGGTGCTGCTGCGGTCGACGCCGTCCCGGCCGACCAGGAAGCCGTCCGGGGTCTGCCAGTGGTTTCCCGTCGGGTCGACGCGCCAGGTGATGGTGGCGGTCCCGGCGGCCCTGTTCGTGGTCACCGTGTAGCCGGCGACCTGACCCATGAAGATCTGCGGCGTGCCGGTGTACACCGGAGCCTTACTGGCCGGACCGGTCCCCGCGGTGGTGATGGCCTGCACGGTGGCCGTGTACGAGGTCGGGCCGAGCTTGGTGAAGGTGAACGACCGGATGTTCGCCGGCACGGTGGTCGACCAGGCACCGCTGCCGTCCGTGTCGTAGCCGTCCCGGGCGACCCGGTAGCCGGTGATGGTGGCGCCGTTGGTCGTCCACGGCGGGGACCAGGTGATCGTGGCCGAGCCGGTGTTGGCCGCCGGACCGGTGAAGGGCACTCCCGGGGGCGGAACCGTGGTGTAGACGGTGGCGGCCGGGCTCGTGCCGGCCGCGGTGCGGGCGGTCACGGTGAAGCCGTACCACTGGTCGGGCAACAGCAGCGTGAACGTCTGGCTACGGGCCGAGGCCGGAACCACGGTGGACCATCCGTAGGTCCCGTTCGCGTCGGTGCCGTCTCGGCTGACCTCGTAGCCGGTGATCGTCGACCCGCCGTTGTTCGCCGGGGGCGACCACTTCAGGGTCACGGTGCCCTTGGCGGTCACCGTGGCGGTGAGGGCCGTGGGAACGGTGGGAGCGGTCGCGGCCGCGGCCGCGGCGATCCCGCCGCCCAGCAGCAGCGAGCCGAACAGCGCCAGCACGAGCAGGGCGGACCAGCCGGCCCTGCCCCGCCTGGGCCTCGGACTCAGTGGTCGGTCGACGGTGTCAGCGACACGGGACATGACGGGACCTCTTCCCCCAGCGTGGCCCCACCCGGAGGCGCACGAAACCCGCCGGGCCGCGACGTGGGCACCGACAGTGACGGTCCGATCCGGGCAGGTCGTCGACAACCGGATGGAACGGCCAGGGAAGAATGGCAGTCGGGGCATCGGCTCACAATGCGTCGAACGGAATGCACCCTTTCGGGCCATCGGTCGATTCCGCAGGTGATCATTCGGGTGATGCTCGACAACCGAGAACCGGCAGACAGCGCGGTCCGGGGAGTCGCCTGCGAGGGCCCGGGATCCCCCGGCGGTCGACAGACGAAGCGCCTTCGGATGCGACTGGAATGTCACACCCAGGAAAGTCGCAGAGCCGTCGGGCCCGGAGCTAGCATCGGCGGAAGATCGCGCACGCCCGGGAACGCCGACCCGGAACGTTGTCGCTGGTCGCGTGCCTTACAGCTGTGTGTCCCGCCGTCGACGCCGGAGGTCGAAAACGATCATGTCCAGTCCGAGTCCCACCGCCGGCGCCGTGGTCGTCGCCCGACCGCGCCGCGGGTCGGTCTACTGGGGTGACGCCGGGATGTGGTCCTGGGTTGCCCACCGCATCACGGGTGTCCTGACCTTCTTCTTCCTCTTCGCGCACGTACTCGACACCGCGCTCGTGCGGGTCTCCCCCGAGAGCTACAACGCGATCATCGAGACCTACAAGAACCCGGTCGTCAACCTGCTCGAGGTCGGCCTGGTCGCCGCCGTGCTCTACCACGCCCTCAACGGCGTCCGGCTGATCCTGGTCGACTTCTGGAGCAAGGGCGTCAAGTACCAGCGCCCGATGCTGTGGATCATCCTCGCCGTCTGGTTCGTCCTGATGATCCCGGGCGTGTACTTCATGCTGCAGCGGACCGTCAGCGACATGTTCGGAGCCTCCTGATGACCGCCGCGTACGACCCGCCCGCCACGCGGGGCATCGAGGCGCCGCGGGCGCCCAAGCGCCGGGTGGCCGGCCGCAAGTCGAACTTCGAGATGTACTCGTGGCTGTTCATGCGACTGTCCGGCATCGTGCTGGTGGTCCTGGTCCTCGGCCACCTGCTGATCATGAACATCCTCGACGGCGGGGTGCACCGCATCAACTGGGGCTTCGTCGCCGGTCGCTGGGCCAGCCCGTACTGGCAGGTCTGGGACCTCGTCATGCTGTGGCTCGCCGAACTGCACGGTGCCAACGGCCTGCGGGTCGTCATCAACGACTACGCCCGCAAGGACAGCACCCGTTTCTGGCTCCAGCTGATGCTGGCCGCCTCGGTCGTCCTCATCCTCGGTGTGGGCACGCTGGTGATCTTCACCTTCGACCCCAACATGAGCTGACAGGAGCGCTGAACCATGCAGTACCACCGCTATGACGTGGTCATCGTCGGCGCCGGCGGCGCCGGGATGCGCGCGGCCATCGAGTCCGGCCAGCGCACCCGCACCGCCGTCCTGACCAAGCTCTACCCCACCCGGTCACACACCGGCGCGGCCCAGGGCGGCATGTGCGCCGCGCTGGCCAACGTCGAGGACGACAACTGGGAATGGCACACCTTCGACACGGTCAAGGGTGGCGACTACCTGGTCGACCAGGACGCCGCCGAGATCATGTGCAAGGAGGCCATCGACGCGGTCCTGGACCTCGAGAAGATGGGGCTGCCGTTCAACCGGACCCCCGAGGGCCGGATCGACCAGCGCCGCTTCGGCGGGCACACCCGCAACCACGGCGAAGCGGCCGTCCGCCGGGCCTGTTACGCCGCGGACCGCACGGGCCACATGATCCTGCAGACGCTGTACCAGAACTGCGTGAAGCTCGGGATCGAGTTCTTCAACGAGTTCTACGTCCTCGATCTGATGATGAGCAAGACCGACGAGGGCGAGGTCTGCTCCGGGGTCATCGCCTTCGAGCTGGCCACCGGCGAGATCCACGTCTTCCAGGCCAAGTCGGTCGTACTGGCCACCGGTGGCGCCGGAAAGATCTTCAAGACCACCTCCAACGCGCACACCCTGACCGGCGACGGTCTGGGCATCGTGCTGCGCAAGGGGCTGCCGCTGGAGGACATGGAGTTCTTCCAGTTCCACCCGACCGGCCTGGCCGGGCTCGGCATCCTCATCTCCGAGGCGGTGCGCGGCGAGGGCGGCATCCTGCGCAACGCCGAGGGCGAGCGCTTCATGGAGCGTTACGCGCCGACCATCAAGGACCTCGCCCCCCGCGACATCGTGGCCCGGTCGATGGTGCTGGAGGTCCGCGAAGGCCGCGGGGCCGGCCCGAACAAGGACTACGTCCTGCTCGACGTCACCCACCTCGGCGCGGAGGTCCTGGAGACCAAGCTCCCGGACATCACCGAGTTCTCCCGCACCTACCTCGGGGTCGAGCCGACCACCGAGCCCGTGCCGGTGTTCCCGACCTGCCACTACGTCATGGGTGGCATCCCGACGAACATCAACACCGAGGTGCTGTCCAACAACACCGACGTCGTCCCGGGCCTGTACGCGGCCGGCGAGTGCGCCTGCGTGTCCGTGCACGGCTCGAACCGGCTCGGCACCAACTCGCTGCTCGACATCAACGTCTTCGGGCGTCGGGCCGGTATCGCCGCGGCCGAGTACGCGCTCACCGCCGAGTACCCGATGCTGCCGGAGGACCCGGCCCAGACGGTCATCGACATGGTCGAGGGCATCCGCACCTCCACCGGGCGCGAGCGGGTCGCGGACATCCGCACCGAGCTGCAGAACTCGATGGACGTCAACGCGGCCGTCTACCGCACCGAGGCCACGCTGAAGCAGGCGCTGGACGACGTGCGGCTGCTCAAGGAGCGGTACTCCCGGATCTCCGTCCAGGACAAGGGGCAGCGGTTCAACACCGACCTGCTCGAGGCCGTCGAGCTGGGCTTCCTGCTCGACCTGGCCGAGGTCCTGGTCGTCGGCGCCCTCACCCGGACGGAGTCCCGCGGCGGCCACGCCCGCGAGGACTACCCCGACCGTGACGACGCCAACTGGATGCGGCACACCATGGCCTACAAGCAGGGCAAGGAGCTGACCGCCGACATCCGCCTGGACTACAAGCCGGTTGTGCAGACCCGTTACCAGCCGATGGAGCGCAAGTACTGATGACTCTCACTGTCGACGAAGCGACCGGTCCCGCCGATTCCGGCGGGCCCGGGGAGCTGCCGCCCATCCCCGATGGCGCGATCATGCTCACCGTCAAGATCCAGCGCTTCAACCCGGAGCTGGACGACGCCCCGCACATGGAGTCCTACCGGGTGCCGGCGCTGCCCGGTGACCGGCTGCTCAACACGCTGCACTACATCAAGTGGTACATCGACGGGACGCTGACCTTCCGGCGGTCGTGCGCGCACGGCGTCTGCGGTTCGGACGCCATGCGGATCAACGGCCGCAACCGGCTGGGCTGCAAGGTCCTGGTCAAGGACCTCATCGGGGACAAGAAGAACGAGGTCACCGTCGAGCCGATCAAGGGCCTTCCGCTGCTGAAGGACCTGGTCGTCGACATGGAGCCGTTCTTCGACGCCTACCGTGCGGTGAAGCCGTTCCTCATCACCGAGGGCAACCTGCCGACCCGCGAGTACATCCAGTCCCCCACCGACCGCGCGCGGTTCGACGACACCACCAAGTGCATCCTGTGCGCGGCGTGCACCACGTCGTGCCCGGTGTACTGGTCGGAGGACGCGTACGTCGGTCCCGCGGCCATCGTCAACGCGCACCGGTTCATCTTCGACTCCCGGGACGACGGTGGACAGGAGCGGCTGGAGATCCTTTCCGATGCCGAGGGTGTGTGGCGCTGCCGCACCACCTTCAACTGCACCGAGGCCTGCCCGCGCGGCATCCAGGTGACCAAGGCGATCCAGGAAGTCAAGCGCGCCTTGATGTTCCGTCGCATCTGACACCGCACCCTCACCGCACCGACACGAAGCCGGCTCCCCGCAGGGAGCCGGCTTCGCGCGTTCCGGTCGCCGTCCGGGTCACCACTGGACCGTGATGTCGACCTCCTCCACGACCCAGAGCTGGATCGGTGGTTCACCGGTCAGCTCGATGGTGACCTCGCTGAGCGAGTCGTCGAACACGTCCACGTCACTCCGGCCCACCCCGCCGTCCGGTCCGGTCGCCGCCAGCCGCCAGCGCCCCGCCGCCAGACCGTCCAGGGCGAACCATCCGTCCCGGTCGGTCAGCGGCGCGAGGTCGACGTGCTCACCGGGGCCGGTCACCACCGTCACGGTGGCGTCGGTGACGGCCTGACCGTCCCGGACGACGTAACCACAGACGTTGCCGCTCATCGCTTCGCCTCCCACCGCCGTCGGTACGAGCCGGCTACAGCTTGCTCCAGGCGATGAGCCGTTGCGCCACCGGCGCGGTGATCCGGGTGGCCGAGTTGCCGCTGCCGGACCCGTAGTTGTGGATCCCGACGACGGTGCGGTTGCCGTTGCGGTTGATGTAGACCGGTGCCCCACTCTGGCCGCCGACGGTGTCGATGTCGTAGCCCAGCGTCGCCGGGGCGACGGTCTTGATCTTCCGGGCCATTCCCCACAGCTGGGCGAACGGCTTGTCGCCGGGGTAACCGGCGAGGACGGCCGGCTTGGCCACCAATTCCTGGGCGGTCAGCGCCCCCACGCCGAAACTGCCCAGGTTCTGCCCGTTGAAGGCCCCGGGAGCCACCACGACGCAGCCGTAGTCGCTGGCCGGCTTGCGCTGGTTGACCCAGCCCCCGACCGACCGCAGCTGGACGGACTCGGCCGATCCGAAGGGCCGGTCGGAATCGTTGGCGCCCGGGATGACCTCGACCTTGCGCGCCCACCCGCCCTGGCCGTGCAGGTAGACGCAGTGGCCGGCCGTCGCGACGGCCCGAGGGCCGATGAAGAAGCCCGTGCCCCGGTACACCGCCCCGGTCGGGAAGGTGATGCGCAGCGCGCAGATCCGCCGCCACGGGATCTTGCGGGTGTCGGTGATGCGCACCCGGTCGTCGGTCCCGATGATCGTCTCCAGCACGGCCGCGGCCTCGGCGATGACGGCCTGCGCCTCGGGGGTGGCCGCCGCCGACTCGGCACCGCTCTCGCCGCGGGCCTGGGCCATCCGCAGCAGTTGGGCGATCTGGGCGAGCAGCGCACCCTGGCTGCCCGGCCGGACCCGGCCGGCCGTCGCGGCGGTCACCGGCGGGGCCAGCTTCCTGACCACCGCGCGGGCCCGGGGCGAGAGGGCGCCCTGAATGCCCTTGGCCACCACCGGGCCGACGCTGGAGATCAGCGTGGGCACCAGGGCCGCGAGAATGGGGAGGAACTCGGCGGTCTCGCCCAACTCCTGGGCGCCGGCCTCGGCCAGACCGGTCTCCTGCGCCGAGAACTCCGACGCCAACGTGGTCGACTCGACGAAACCCTCGATGCCGCGCAGGTCGGAGACGGCGCTCTCCTCGCCCGCCTCCGCGCTGAGCTGCCCCTCGGTCGCGGTCACCACCGACGTTTCGGCATCGGGCGACACCTCCACGTCACCCGACGCTTCGCCGGTGTCGCTTTCCCCGCGGACCTCGTCACCGGCGACCTCCGCGCTCGTCACCACCCCGGACTCGGCCGGCGCCGGCACCGGCGCCGAGACCGCAGTCGTCGGCCCGGCAGCGCCGTAGGCCGAACCCGATGTCGCACCGCCGTCCTCGTCGAGTCCGCCCGTGCCCTCGCCGTTCCAGGTCGCCGGCGTCGCCGACGACCGCACATCCACTTCGGTCATGATGTCCACTCCCACCCGTTGGTTTCCTGCTTTTCGTACTGCCGCGTTGATCTCCGTACGCCCCGACCATTCCTCCCCGACCATTCCTCTCCGGCCTGGCGTGGACCGGGGGCGGCCGAATGCGCTGGGGCCGTTGCTGTTTGCCGACAACGGCGAGAACGATCTTCCGCACGCCTCCCCCTTCCTTTTCCGGCCGCCTCCGTCCGGCCGAGCCGGAAAAGATGCCGTGGTGAATGAGGAAAAAGGTTAGGGAAATGACGACGACGGCGGATCGACCCGTGGATCCATCAACGATCCATCGACGGTCGCGGTATCGGGATGGATCCAAAGGACCACCTGGACCGGCCGCCGGCATCCCGGTCCCCCGCCGATCGACGGGCGGCGCCGAAGCCGCGGTTCAGGAGATGACGAGACTGAGCGTCCGACGGTCGCGGAGCGCGCGCAGGCGTGCGGCCGCCTCGCCCCGCCGGCTCACCTGCATCTTGTCCAACAGGTGATGGACGTGGTTCTTGACCGTGCGCACCTCGATGCACAGCTCACGGGCGATCTGCTGATTGGACCAGCCCCGTTCCAGCAGCTCGAGCACTTCCCGCTCCCGAGGAGTGATGTGTCGCAAGGGGTCCGGCTCAGCGCGACCACGAGTCGTGGCACCGCCACCCAGGCGCCGGAGCAGGACCCCACCGAGCCCGGGGGAACACGCCGTCTGGCCGGCGAGCACCCGTTGCACCACGGCTCGCAGCTCCTCCAGGTCGCCGGACCGTTGCAGCATGCCGTCGACCCCCAGCTCGACACAGGCCAGCACGGACGTCTCGGTCTCCTCCACGGAGAACGCCACCGTCGGGCCCGCCCAGCCGGCCGCGGCCAGCCGTCGCGTCCACTCCCCCGCTGCGCCGTCGTTCGACGGCGCAAACATGACGACGTGCGGACGGAGGTCGGCGATCCGGCCCATTCCCTCGGCGCTGCTGATACCGATCGCCGTCTCGACCCACGGGCACTGGTTCAACAGCAGGGTGAGTGCGTCACAGAGAAGGCGGCAGTCGTCGACGACCGCGACGATGCACCGGTTCGCCGGCTGATCCTCGGCCGCGATCGGCAGCGTCGTCGTCATGCCGTCCCTCCTCGTCGCATCGGCCCGGTCAGGTCTTCTCGTCGCCCCCCGGCACGCGTCGACCCGTCCCACAGGACACCGCGCCTCGCCCGGTGATGCCGTCCCGCGGTGATTGCCGACGCCGAAGCACGACCGCCGGCCGAGCACCCCGATGGTCCTCCCGGGCGGCCGTCCGGTGTCCCGCCGACCGAATGAACGGCGGTCGCCCCGATCGACCGGGGACGCCACACCTCCGGGTCCGACCGGGCAGGAACGCCACGGGAATGTCCGTCGGCCGGGCACCGTTGTGCCCGGAAGACAGAGACGTGATGAGACGTGAACCCGAGGGGACTTTTCCATGGCGACGGTCGACCTGACCCAGCAGAGCTTCGAATCCACCGTGACCGGCGAGGGCATCGTCCTGGTCGACTTCTGGGCCGCGTGGTGCGGGCCGTGCCGGCAGTTCGCCCCGGTGTTCGAGGCCGCGTCCGACAAGCACCCCGACATCACCTTCGGCAAGATCGACACCGAGGCCGAGCAGGCCCTGGCCGCCGCCGCGAACATCCGCTCGATTCCCACGCTGATGGCCTTCCGCGACGGCATCATGGTGTTCTCCCAGCCGGGCGCGCTGCCCGCGTCCTCGCTGGAGCAGCTCATCACCGCGGTCGAGGACCTGGACATGGACGACGTGCGGGCCAAGGTCGCGGCGCAGCAGAACGGTGCCCCGCAGCAGGCCTGATCCTGCTCCCGACGGGCCGGCCGGTGGAGGACACGACCTCCGCCGACCGGCCCGTCGGCGTCCGTGGGTCGAGAATGTCCCGGTGAGCCCCCGCCCCGACCCCGCGCACCGCGTGTCGGAGACGAGCGACGCGGCCGAGTTCCTGCGCTCCGCCGCCCCGCTCCTGGCGGCCCACCCGTACCCGGCGAACGTGCTGGCCACGGTGGCCGGGACCCGCGCGACGCAAGCGGCGGGGACCGGCGACGCCCGCTGGTGGACCGTCCGGGACGCCACCGGCGCCGTGGTCGGTGCCGCCGGGCAGACCGGTGCCCGTCAGGTGCTGCTCTCCCCCATGCCCCCCGCGGCCGCGGCCGCCCTCGCCGCCGCCATCGACTCGTCCGCCCGGCGGCGCGTGCACGGACCGCCGGACGTGGCAGCCGCGTACGCCGCCGCGATCCCAGGGATCCGTCCGCGGACGGTGCGGGTGGAGATCGTCCGCGTGCTGGACGAACTCCGCCGGCCCGCCGTGCCCGGGTCGGCGCGCCGCGAGACGAACGCCGACCTGCCGGTACTCGTCGACTGGATGGCGGCATCGGCCGACGAGATGGGCACGGCCGGCCCGGGCGCCGGTCGCGCGGAAGCCGCGGCCGGGGTCGAGCAGCGCCGGGCGCGCACCGGGTTCCTGCTCTGGACGGTGGACGGTCGTCCCCGGTCGGTGGCCGGCTGGGCGCGGAGCGGGGCCGTCGCCCGCATCGGCCCCGTCTACACGCCTCCGGCCGAGCGGCGTCACGGCTACGGCAGCGCGGTCACCGCGGCCCTGGCCGACGACCTGCGCACCGATGGGGCCACGGTGATGCTGCTGGCCGACGAGGCCAACGCCACCAGCAACCACATCTACGCCGAGCTGGGCTTCGCCGCGGTGGACCGGCTGGCGCTGCTCGACCTGGTCGACACTTCGGGCGTATCCGGTCACCCGGGGACGGACTGACCACCCGGACGGGTAATTGATTCGACGGGCCCACCCGTGCCGTCGAGGATGGGGACGCCGCCCGGCAGTATGCCGGCGGCTGTTCGCGCCCGAAGGAAGTCGCATGCGTCTGCTCCACGACCTGTGGGCCACCTCGGCCCGCCGGACCGGTCTCATCGGCCTGCTGGTGCTCGTCGGGGCCGCCGGTCAGGCCGCCGCGCTCGCCCTGGCCGGCCCGGTGCTGGTCGACCGTTCGGCGCCGCTGTTCGCCGTGCTGGCCGCGGCACTGGTCGCGGCCGTCCTGACCGAGGTGGCGATCGGGCTGCTCGCGGCCCGGTTGACCGCCGACTGGGCCGCCCGGGTCCGGCGCGGACTGAACCGGGTCGCCTTCGGGCAGGGGCTGCCGGCGCTGGAGACCACCCCGGTCGGCGAGCTGCTCGACCGCATCGACAGCGACGTCTACCAGGTCGGATCGGAGCTGCGCGGCAGTGGCGTCCGCATCGCCCAGTCCCTGGCCGTCGCCGTCTTCAGCGTGCTCACCGCGTTCCTCGTGTGGTGGCCGGCGGGTCTGGGCATGGTCGCGGTCTGCGTCCTGCTGGGCGTCACCATGAAGGACCCGGTCCGCCGGATCGGCCCGGCCCGGATCGCCGAGGAGGAGGCCTGGTCGGATCTGGCCGCCGTGATGGAGGAGTCCGTCCACGGTCAGGACGACGTCCGCACCAGCCTCGCCGCGCCCTACGTCCGGCGCTTGTTCGCTGTCCGGGCCGCCGAGGTGCTGCGCCGTGGCCGCATCGTCTGGCGCCGTTCGGCCCGAGTCACCCTGGGCGCCGGCGCGATCACCCGCACGCTCATCGTGCTGGTCGTCCTGGTCGGGGCGTGGGCGCTGACCACCGGGGCCGTCGACGGCGCCCGGCTGACCGCGATCTGGCTCCTCGCACTGGGCTTCGGCGGCACCCTCGAGCAGGTCACCCGCATGGTCCCCGAGGTGCAGAACGCCCTCGGCGCCTGGGCCCGGGTGCAACTGCTGCGGGACGTGGCGCAGGAGCCGACGGCCGGGGTGTCACCCCGGGACGGCGACGTCACCCTCACCGACCTGACGTTCCGGTACGCCGAGTCCGACACGACCCGCCCGCCGGCGCTGAACGGCGTCACCCTGACCTTCCGCCCGGGCCGGTCGTACGCGCTCATCGGCCGCACCGGGTCGGGTAAGTCGACGCTGGCCAAGGTGCTGACCCGGGCGGTCGAAGTGCCGCGCGGCAGGGTGCGGCTGGCCGGCACCGACATCGACGACATCGCCGTCGAGGAACTGCGGCGGTTCATCGCGATCGTCCCGCAACGCACCGAGATCCTGGCCGGCACACTGGCCGAGAACATCGCCCTGTTCGACTCGGAGCTGCTACCGGGGGTCGACGCGGCCATCGCCGAGCTGGGGCTGACCGGTTGGGTGGCCGGGCTGCCCGAGGGCGTGCACACGAGGTTGGGCGAGGGCGGCTACACCCTGTCCGCCGGGCAGGAGCAGCTCGTCGCCTTCGCCCGCATCCTGGTCCGCGACCCGCACATCGTGATCCTCGACGAGGCCACCGCCCGGCTCGATCCGGTGACCGAGGGGTGGGTGCAGCGGGCCACCGACCGGTTGCTGGCGGGGCGGATCGGCATCATCGTCGCCCACCGGCTCAGCAGTGTGCGGCGGTGCGACGAGGTCGTCGTGATGGCGGACGGGGCGGTGCTGGAGGCCGGCCCGCTGCAGGAGTCGCGGCGCTTCGCCGAGCTGGTGGCCAGCGGGGTCCGGTCCACCGGATCCGGGTCCGGCGCACTTCTCACGGTTCCGCCCGGCCCCTCCGACCATGCTGACGACCGGTGGTCCACCGAGGAGGACACCACTGCCCCTGCGGCCCCGGCTCCGGCCCGTCCGGACCCGACCGACAGCGTCGTCGGCACCGCGCCGGCGATGGCCGACCCACCGCCGTTGCCGCCGACTCCCCCGGCCCGCACCATGCGGGAGATCGCGCGGCTGGCCGTCAACGATCCGAGGTTCGGGCTGGCCGCGGTCGGCCTGTTCGCCGTGATGACCCTCTTCGGGCTGGACGGCGCGGTGCTCCCGGTGCTGTGGACGGCGGTCGTCGACGGGGTCGGCGACCCGTGGCTGCCGGCGCTCGGCATCGCCGCCGCGCTGATCGTGACCATCCCGGCGCTGTACTACACGGGCGCCTGGTTCCCGGAGTGGTGGGTCCGGCAGATGCTGCGGATCAGCCTGCGGCTCGTGCACGGCCAGATCGGCCCGCGGCGGGTCAGCAAGCACACCCCGGCCGAGGTGGTCGCCCAGGGCGGCGACACCGAGCGGGTCGTCATGCTGGCCGACAACCTGGTCGACATCGGCATCAGCGTCGTCCTCATCGTGGCGATGACCCTCACGTCCGGCTCGTTCGTCCCGGCGGCGTTCTTCCTCGGCACCCTGCTGGTGTCGGGGCTGGCGGCGACCCTGTTCGGCCCCCGGCTGGAACGGGCGGCCGCCCGGACGGTGGCCGCGCGGGCCGCGTTCGCCACCGCCCTGGTGTCGTCGTTGTCGGCCGCCCGCACGGTGAAGCTGGCCGGGGCGACCGGTCCCGTGCTGCACCACCTGGCCGAGCTCGACGCCGTGCGCAGCGACCACCAGCGCCGGGAGATCGCCATCCAGGTGTGGGCCCGGTCGACACCGTCGGTGGCCAGCGGCCTGCTGCCCATCGGGGCCTGGGCGCTGTACCTGGGCGGCGGGTTGTCCGCGGCGGCGACCCTGGTCGCGGTGTCGGTGCTCGGCGCGGCCCGCTGGTTCGCGTGGACGGCGGCCTCCCTGGTGTCGCACTTCCCGTCGGCCCGGGTGTGGACCCGGCGGACCGCGGCGATGGCCGGCACGGCCGCGTACTCGGCGGCGGTGCCCGGCGTCGACCTGTCCGCCGGGACGGCGCCGGCCCCGGAGGTGACCCCGCGGGAGCCGTTGCGGCGGCTGGAACTGTCCGGCTTCTCCGCGGTCCACGAGAACGGGACCGTCGGTGCCGCGGACGTCGACCTCACGGTGGAGCGCGGCGAGCTGGTGCTGGTGACCGGTCCGGTCGGGTCGGGCAAGTCGTCACTGCTGCGCGCCCTGGCCGGGATCGTGCACCACACCGGCTCACTGCGCTGGAACGGCCGCCCGGTCGACGAGCCGGAAGCGTTCCTGCGCCCGAACCAGGTCGGGTACGTCGCCCAGCTGCCCCGGGTGCTGTCCGGCACGGTGGCCGACAACATCGCCCTCGGCCACACCGTCAACACCACCGACGCCGTCTCCACCGCCCAGCTCGATCACGACCTGGCCGCGGCGGGTGGCGGGTTGCACCTGGTCATCGGGCACAAGGGCACCCGCCTGTCGGGCGGGCAGTTGCAACGCCTGGCGCTGGCCCGCGCGCTGGCGCCACGCACCGAACTGCTCATCGCCGACGACGTGTCGTCCGCACTGGACGTGACCACCGAGCTGGCGTTGTGGCGGGCGTTGCGCGAACGCGGGGTGACGGTGGTCGGCTCGACGTCCAAGCGGGCCGCCCTGGTGCAGGCCGACCGGGTGGTGGTGCTGCTCGGTGGTCGGGTCGCCGCGGAGGGATCGTGGGCCGAACTGGAGCCCCGGTGGGCCCACCTGGCGGGCTGAGTCCCGTCGGTCCCCGGCGGTGCCCGGCCACCACCGCGCACCGCCGGTTCAACGCCTGACCGGGTGCGCTCCGCTACGGTGAGCGACGGACGAGCGGGGGGGAACCAGTGGTGGTAGCGAGCAGGCGTCGTCGGCGGGTGGCCGCGCACGGAGTGCGCGTCGTCGCGGTGATCGGCACGGCGGTGAGCCTGGCAGTGGGTCCGGCTCTGCTCGGTGCGCCGATCGCCGGGGCCGCTCCGAACACCGACCCGTTCTCGCCACCGTCGGTCACCGTGCAGACGCCGTCCACCGACGGCTGCCCGCAGCAGCAGAAGCCGCCGCCGGCCGTCGACACCTCCGAGGACTCACCGCCCGGCCAGACCGCCCCGGAGCCGCTCCCGGTGCCGGCCCAGCCGGTCGGCGGCGGTCAGCTCGGCAGCTGCGGTTTCGCGCTCCCACCGGACGCCCCGCCCCTGCCGTCGGACATCTCGGCCGGGGCCTGGCTGATCGCCGACCTGGACACCGGTGAGGTCCTGGCCGCCAAGGACCCGCACGGGCGCTACCGGCCGGCCAGCACCCTCAAACTGCTGACCGCCCAGGTGATGCTGAAGAACCTGGCGAACCTGGACCAGGTCGTCGAGGGGACCCAGGCCGACACCGCCCAGGACGGCACCCGGGTGGGGATCGAGGCGGGCGGCAAGTACACCGTCCGGGACCTCATCTCCTACCTCGTGATGATCTCCGGCAACGACGCGGCCAACGCTCTGGCCCGCACCAACGGCGGCTACGACAAGACCATCGCCGACATGAACGCCACGGCCAGGGCTCTCGGTGCGCTCGACACCCGGGCGGCCACGCCTTCCGGG
The DNA here is from genome assembly GCF_005298075.1 of Nakamurella flava. Taxonomy (NCBI): domain Bacteria; kingdom Bacillati; phylum Actinomycetota; class Actinomycetes; order Nakamurellales; family Nakamurellaceae; genus Nakamurella; species Nakamurella flava. The sequence continues at coordinate 687,825 of NZ_SZZH01000003.1, read as the reverse complement.
CTGGACGGCCCCGGTCAGTCGACGTCCGCGTACGACCTCGCCCTGTTCGCCCGGGCCGACATGAACACCCCGCCGTTCCCGGAGCTCATCTCCCGGCCGGACATCCGGGTGCCGGGCGCCGACGGCGGCGAGGGCTACATCGCGGCCAACGATAACCAGATCCTCGCCCAGTACCCGGGCGGTCTCGGCGGCAAGACCGGGTTCACCGACGACGCCGGGAACACGTTCGTCGGGATGGCCGCCCAGAACGGCAGGCGCCTGGTCGTCACCATGATGAACGGCACCCAGCAGCCCCGCCGGCAGTGGATGCAGGCGGCGTCGCTGCTGGACTGGGGCTTCGCCCTGCCGGCCGGTACCCCGGGCGTGGGCGAGCTGGTGACCTCGCTGGCCGAGGCTACCGGCGGGGTGACCCCCACCCCGACCATCCCCGCGTCCGCCTCGGGGGCGACCGAGTCGTCCGCCGCCAGTTCCGCGGCCGAACCGACCCCGTCCCCGGCCGCCGCCCAACAGCCGACCACGACCGGACTGTCGACCTCGGTCCTCGTGCTGCTGCTGATCGCCGTGCTCGTGGTGGTGGTCGGGGTGCTCCTGCTGCTGCGCCGCCGGCACCTCAACCAGCGGGCCACCTTCGCCGGTGACGCCACCCCGGACGCCGCCGACGCGCACCTGGCCGAGGGCGGCGCGGCATCCACGCCGGTGACGACGGAGACTGGTACTCAGCCGACGGTCATCGTTCCGGCCGAGACCCCGCCGTCCGCCGACCCGGGCGACTCGGCCGACACCCCGCCGACCGCTCCCGGTTCCGTCGCGGAGCAGACCGGCCCGGACGACGATGGTCCGACCGGGCGCACCGACAAGCCCGACACCACGTCCTGACCGCCGGCCTGGACGCCGACGCGCTCAGCGACGGCCGAACAGCCGGGCCTTCCAGCCCACCACCGCCGCCGCCCCCGCCCCCAGACCGACCAGGGTGGCCGCGGTCGACGCGGACACCGGCTTGGCCACCGGCACCCCCGGCGGCAGGTCGTCGTTGAGATCGGTCCCGCGACCGAAGTACTCGAGACCCTCGATGTCGCCGGGGCCGTCGTCCTGGTTCTCGGCCTCCGGCGCGGTGGCGATCCACGCCGCGGTGAACAGCACCAGCTGGGCGACCAGGTTGAAGAAGAACAGCAGCACGATGACCGGCCCGAAGATGGCAGCAGCTTTGGAACCGCTGGCGATCGTCGGGAAGGCCGTGATGACGATGAACTTCATCAGCTCGAAGCCGACCGCGGCGATGATCGCCCCGCGGATGCGGTAGCGGCGGGCCACCCGCAGGGTGCGGCGCGGGATGATGGTGTAGACCCAGTAGAAGATGACCACGTCGGCGACCATCGCGATCAGGATGGTGGTCCCGGTGGTCACCGGGGCCAGCCAGGCGGCGTCGCCGAGCCCGAAGAGGTCGCGGATGATGTCCCGGCCCTGGGTGGCGATACCGCTGATACCGACCGACACCACGATGGCCACGGCCAGCCCGGCCAGCGCACCCAGGTCCTTGAGCAGGGTCGGCACGAAACCCTCGACGTGGCTCTGGTCGTCGAAGTCCTTGCGCAGCAGGGCCTGCAGGGCGTTGCGCAGGTTGGCCATCCAGCCGATCCCGGAGTACAGCGCGATCAGCAGACCGATGATGCCGACGCCGAGCGGGTTGGCCACCACGCTGTCGATGAGGCCGACGATCTGAGTGGTGAAGTCACTGGCCGGTAGTACTTCGGTGATCTGCTGCTCGACCTTCCGCAGCAGATCCGGATTGTTGCGCAGGACGATCCCGCCGACGGAGAACGCGACCATCAGGATCGGCACCAGCGACAGGAACGAGAAGTACGTCATCGCTCCCGCGAACTGGCTGCCCAGCCGCTCGTTGTAGCGGCCGATCGCCGCGATGATGTGCTTGATCCCCGGGCGGGAGGCGATGCGCTTGCCGGTCATCGCCGCCTTGCCGACCGCCGACGGATCCTCGGGAACCGGCCCCTTGTCGGGATCGGTCTGGTCGTCGCTCGACCGGACGGGCGCCGAGGTCGGAGTGGCCACTGGTGCCTCCGGAGGATCGGGGACCCGATGGACGGCGTCCCGCGCGGACGGACTGCTACGTGTTCGCCTGTACCACGATTGTCAGACCGACAAACCGACCTTGTCGTACACCTGGCGGACCGTCTCGTCGGCGACCTCGCGGGCGCGGACGGCACCGGCCAGCAGGATGCGGTCGAGTTCGACCGGGTCGGCCAGGTAGCCGGCCACAGTGGCCTGCAGCGGGGTGGCGAAGGCGGCGAACGCCTCGGCCAGTTCCTTCTTCAGGTCGCCGTACCCCCGACCCTCGAAACCGGCCTCCAGGGTGGGGATGTCGCTGCCGGTGAACACCGACAGCAGGGTCAGCAGGTTCGACACACCCGGCTTCTCGGCCTCGTCGAACCGGATCTCCCGGCCGGTGTCGGTGACCGCCGACTTGATCTTCTTGACCATGGCCGGCACCGGGGCCAGCAGGTCGAGCGCGCCGCCGGGCGACGACTTGCTCATCTTGGCGGTGGGTTCGGTGAGGTCGTAGATCTTGGCGGTGGACTTGAGGATGTACGGCTCGGGGACGCGCAGCGTGGGGCCGTAGCGACTGTTGAAGCGCTGGGCCAGGTTCCGGGTCAGCTCCAGGTGCTGCCGCTGGTCCTCGCCGACCGGGACGGCGTCGGCCTGGTAGGCCAGGATGTCGGCCGCCTGCAGGATCGGGTAGGTGAACAGACCCACACTGGACCGGTCCGCGCCGCCCTTGACGGACTTGTCCTTGAACTGGGTCATCCGGCCGGCCTCGCCGAAGCCGGTCAGGCACTCCATCACCCACGCGAGCTGGGTGTGGGCGGGGACCATCGACTGCACGAACAGGGTCGACCGCTCGGGGTCGATGCCCAGGGCCAGCAGCTGGGCGGCGGCCACCCGGGTCCGCCGGCGCAGCTGCGCCGGGTCCTGCTCGACGGTGATGGCGTGCAGATCGACCACCGAGTAGAAGGTCTCGTGCGTGTCCTGCAACTGCACCCACTGCCGGATCGCGCCCAGGTAGTTCCCGACGTGGAACGAGTCGGCGGTGGGCTGGATTCCGGACAGGACGCGCGGACGAGCGGCGGGCGCAGCAGACATGACGGCGATCTTGCCACCGTCAGCCGGACGCCTCGGTCACAGGTCCAACGTCAACCGGGGGGTGAGGGCTCGGGAGACGCAGGGGAAGAGCACGTCACCGGCCGCCTGCTCGGCCGGAGTCAGCACACTGTCCCGGTGCTCGGGCACCCCGGCCAGCACACCGGTCTCGCAGCTGCCGCAGGTGCCCTCGCGGCAGGACCACGGCACGTCCCGGCCGGCGGCCAGCAGGACGTCGAGCAAGGGCGTGGCGGCCGGGACCGGCAGGACCGGGCCGCCCTCGCCCAGCTCCACCTCGAAGTCGCCGGTGGCGTCCGGGGTGTCGGCGTCGGGCACGACCGGGCGCGGGCGGAAGCGCTCGCAGCGCAACCGGTCCGGCGGCACCAGCGCGGCGACGTCGGTCAGCATCCGCTCGGGCCCACAGCAGTAGACCAGCGCCTCCCCGGCCAGACCGGCCAGTGCGGCCGGGACGGCGGCGGTCAGATCCAGCCGGGCACCCTCCTGGGCCGGGAACACCTGCACCCGGTCGGGGTGACCGGCGAGCCGATCCCGGAACGGCATGGCCGCCAGTGACCGGCCGGCGTACAGCAGGCGCCAGGGGCGACCGGCGGCGACGACCTCCTCGATCATCGGCAGCAGCGGGGTGATGCCGATCCCGCCGGCGACGAACAGGTACGCGGGCGCCGGGTCGAGACCGAACAGCTGGCGGGGCCCGGTGACGGTGATCGACTGTCCCACCCGCAGCCGCTCGTGGACGTGCCGGGAACCACCCCGGCTGGCGGGGTCCAGGCGGACGGCCACGGTCCACTCGGCGAGGCCGGGACGGCCGCACAGCGAGTACGACCGCACCACGGCGTCGGCATCCGACCGGTCGTCCAGATGCAGGTCGACGTGCGCCCCGGGTCGCCACGGCGGCAGCGGCGACCCGCCCGGGTGGTCCAGGGTCACGGCCAGCACGTCGTCGGCCTCCCAGCGCAGGGCGCGGACCCGCAGCCGGGTCGGGTCGCCGGCCGGGCCGGCGGAGGTGCTGCCGGTGGTGGGAAGACGGTCGGTCACGGCAGCGGTCACCGGTAGCCGGCCTTGTCGGCGACCCGCTCCTGGAAGTACGCGGTGACCTGATCCCACTGCGGGACCAGGTAGGTGCGGTCGGCGGCCGGGGAGCGACGGCCGGTCTGCAACTTGTGCAGGATCGGCAGGTCCTGCTCGTTGACCTCGTACAGGACCTCGCAGAGCCGCTTGCGCGCCGGCCCGTAGTCCTCGCCGGCGGCAGCGCGGTCGACGAAGACCGCCATGTGCTCGACGGTGCGGTCCGGGGCGATCGGGTCGAAACCGATGACCTGGAACCAGTCGGCCTCCAGGAACAGCAGCGCGTTCGGGAAGACGCAGAAGATGTCCTGGCTCTCCAGCTTGGCCGCCGGCACGTCGCCGAGCCACGGCAGCTGCTGTTCGGTCTTGGCGGCCTTGCCGGCGGCGCCCCGCGGGTAGCAGCCGCCGACGATGTCCCGTTCCACGATGACGTCGTCGACGTCCAGCGAGGCGGCGACGCTGCCGACCTGCGGATGGATGAACGGCAGATGGTAGAAGTCCAGGAAGTTCTCGACGACCAGCTTCCAGTTGGCGTCGATGTCGAAGTCGCGCTCCTGGGCCAGGTGCAGTCGCTCGAAATCGATGTGGCCCCAGCGCTGCTGGAGCGGGGCCAGCAGTTCCCGCAGGCCGCTCTCCGGGTCGCCGTCGGCCGGGTCGGCGGCCAGGTTGACGAACACCATGCCGGCCCAGACCGCGCTGGCCACCGGAAGCAGTCCGAGCTGGTCACGGACGTCCTGGTCCGGGTGGGTGCGCCGCTCGCGCTTGAAGTAGGGCGCCACGGCGAGCGAGCCGTCGAGGTGGTACGACCAGCAGTGGTAGGCGCACTGGATGCGCTGGGTGACCTGGATCGGTTCCTCGGTCAACGCCATGCCGCGGTGCCGGCAGGCGTTGTGGAAGACCCGCAGCACGTGGTCGTCCCCGCGGACCAGCAGCAACGGGCTGCCGCCGACGGTCAGCGGGCGGACGTCCCCGGGTTGGGCCACCCAGTGGGCATAGCCCGCCCACACCCACCCGGAGGCGAAGACGGCGCGTTGCTCGTGGTCGAACTCGGCCTGGCCGGTGTAGGCACGGGCCGGGATGAGGGACCGTCCGATCGGACGGCCGTCGAGCGGGCCGGCGACGACCACATTGCCGGCCCCGGTGACCGTCTCGGCCGGCGGGGTGAAGGACGGTTGCACGGCGGACGGGCCGGTGCGCAGGGTCATGATGCGATCTCCACGGGAGCGGGGCGGCCGGCGGTGGCGGACAGCGGGTCGGCGGCCGGATGGGCGGCGGACGCGGCGAAGGCCTGCAGGGCCCAGTCGCGGAGGGTCAGTGCTTCGGCCCACCGGTCGGACAGCTGGTGGCCGTCGGGTCCGGTGATGGCGTACGGGGTGGTGCCGAGTTCGCAGCAGAAGATGACGTCGCCCGGTAGGTCCTCGCCCGCCGCCCGGCGCCGGCGGATGGCGGCGAAACCGCGGGTCCACCAGTCCCGGAAGCGGTCCACGGCGGCGGCGTGCACCGGGTAGTCGAGGGGCACCTGCACCTGACCGCGGGTGGCGATCCGCCCCTGCAGCGATCCGGCGCGATCCAGGATGCGGTCGACGAGGGCCTCGGTCTCCGGGTGGTGCCCGTCCGGCAGCTCGCAGCCGCAGACGTGGTGGGACAGGTCGACCGCGACGGTCACCGCCGGGTCGAGGGCGTCCAGCAGCCTCGCCGTGGCACGGATGTCGTTCGTCATGGTGTTGCGGTGCGTCTCCAGCTGCAGCCGCACCCCGGCGTCGGCGGCCCGGGTGAACCAGTCGTGCACGACGGCGGCCAGCCGGGCCGGGTCGGGGTCGAAGGCCTGTCCGCAGACCACCAGATCCCGGGCGCCGATGCTCGCGGCGTAGGTCAGCGCGTTCGCCAGGGAGGTCGACCCGGTCGGCGCGCCGTCGAGGAAGGCGAAGACCGCGGTCCGCAACCCGGCGTCCCGGGCCAACGGGCCGATCGCGTCGGCACGGGGCGCCTGGCGGGCCCCGAGATCCACGGCGAGACCGTCGAAGCCGGCCCCGGCGATCCGGTCGACCTGCTCCCCCAGCGACCACGGCTGGTCACCACGGTGCGGCAGATCCTCCATCGCCCACAGCGACTGGAAGGTCGACAGGGTCAGCGGCCCGTCGGTCCGGTCGACGGCGGGTACTGGTGTCATGAGGTCCCCGAGCGGTGGAAGAGCCCGTCCCGGGACGGGCCATGGGTCGACAGTGCGAACAGATCTATTGTCGAAATAACGATAGGCGAACTTTCTGGCGCTAGCGTAAGGGACTAGTCAGCCCATCTGCCAGCCTGGCGTCGCTTCTACTGCAAGGTGTGACATGACGGAAACACTTCAGCCGGCGCCCACCGGGGTGAGGCCGACGGCGGACCCGATCGACGACGCCCTCCTGACGGCGCTGTCCCGGGACGGTCGGACCGGGGTCGAGGCCCTGGCCCGCGAGACCGGACTGAGTCGGGCCGTGGTCCGCCAGCGGACCCATCGGCTGCTGACCGAGGTGGTCGACGTGGTCGGGATCGTGCACCCGGCGGTCTTCGGATTGACCGAGTACGCGCACCTGCGGGTGGCCCCGTCCGGTACCGCGGCCGCGGCGGCCTCCGCGGTCGCCGACCACCCCGGCGTGCCCTTCGTGTCGATCACCGCCGGCGATGTGCCGGTGGTCGCCGAGGTGCGGGCCCGCAGCCGGGCCGTGCTGGCCGACACCGTCGCCCGCATCGCGGCCCACCCCGCGGTGGCCGACGTCGAGACCACCGTCTACCTGGCCATTCTCGCCGACGCCGCCGCGCCGACGCCGGCCCGGACGACCTCCCCCGGCTCGTCGATCGAGATCGACGAGGTCGACCGGCGGCTGCTCGGAGCGCTGCAACGGGACGGGCGGTCGTCCTACTCGGTGCTGTCCGGACTGGTCGGCCTGTCGGTCGGCGCGGCGCGCGCCCGCGTCCTGCGCCTGCTGGATGCCGGGGTGGTGCGGATCGGGGTGCGGCCCCGGCCGGCGACCGCGGGCCTGGTGCAGGCCGGCGTGGCCTTCCTGGCGCACGGCGCCCCCGACGAGCTGGCCGACCTGGTCGGCGCACTGCCCGGGGTCACCTACCTGGCCACCACCCTCGGTCGCTGGTCGCTGCTGGCCACCGTGCAGGCCGAGTCGCTCCCGGTACTGGCCGAGCGACTGGACGCCCTGCGAGCCCTGCCGGGCGCCGGTCGGCTCGTCACCTGGACCCACCTGCGGGTGGTCAAGGAGCGCTACCAGGACGACCTGGTCGACGGGCCGTCGTCAGGCTGAGGGCTCGGCGACCCGAGACCGGACGGCCCGGCGGCGGGCCAGCAGCGTGACCAGGTCGTAGGCGACGTGGCAGGCGGCGACCGCGGTGATGTCGGCGTGGTCGTAGGCCGGGGCCACCTCCACCACGTCGGCGCCGACCAGGTCGAGACCGTCCAGTCCACGCAGGATCTCGAGCAGCTCGCGACTGGTCAGGCCCCCGGCCTCCGGGGTTCCGGTGCCCGGCGCGTGGGCCGGGTCCAGGACGTCGATGTCGATCGAGACGTACAGCGGGCGGTCACCGATGCGCTCCCGCAGCGCCGCCACCACCTCGTCGACGCCGCGCCGGCCGACCTCGGCGGAGGTGACGATGCCGAAGCCCAGCCGGCGGTCCTCGGTCAGATCCTCGGCCGCGTAGAGCGGGCCCCGGGTACCCACGTGGCTGAGCGCGTCGAGGTCGAGCAGACCCTCCTCGGACGCCCGCCGGAACGGGGTGCCGTGGGTGTAGTCCGCCCCGAAATAGGTGTCCCAGGTGTCCAGGTGCGCGTCGAAGTGCAGCACCGCGACCGGACCGTGGGCGCGGTGGGCGGCCCGCAGCGCGGGCAGGGCGATGGTGTGGTCGCCGCCGATGACCAGCGGGCTGACCCCGGCCGCGTAGAGCCCGCTCAGGTGTTCGTCCACGGTGTCCAGGGCCGCGCCGATGTCGAACGGGTTGACGGGCAGGTCACCGCCGTCGACCACCTGGGCCACCCGGAACGGCGACGTGTCCAGCGCCGGATGGTAGGGCCGGAGCAGGCGGCTGGCCTCCCGGATGGCCGCCGGACCGAACCGGGCCCCCGGCCGGTAGGAGACCCCGGAGTCGAACGGGATGCCCAGCACGGCCACGTCCGCCGTGGGGACCTCGTCCATCCGCGGGAGCCGGGCGAAGGTCCCCCAGCCGGCGAATCGGGGGACCCGGGAGGAGTCGACGGGACCGACCGGTTCGTCGGGGGTGTGCTGCACCCGGGGCATCTCGAGCAGCGGCGCCGGCGGCGCGAGGTCGCTGGTGCGGTGGGACTGCAGGGTCACGATCGTCCTCCTGGACGGGTGCAGCCGGTCGGATCGGTGGCGACGACCACCGACACACCGGGGCGGTCGGCGGCGGCCTTCAGGTCGCGCCGGAAGGCGTCGGGATCGTCGGCCCGGGTGGCGAAGGCCCCGAAACCACGGGCGATGGCGACGATGTCGTGCGCGGTGGTCTCGGTGCCGACCCGGGGTGCCCCGGCCCGGTCGAACGAGTCGCGGATCTCGCCGTAACCGGCGTTGTCCCACACGACAAGGGTCAGGGGGCCGCCCTCGTCGACGGCGGTGGCCAGTTCGGCGATGGTGAACAGCAACCCGCCGTCGCCGGCGACGGCCATCACCGGGACGTCCGGCCGTCCGACCCGAGCCCCGACGGCCATCGGGAGCGCCGGCCCGAGGGTGCCGAGACCGTAGGGTGCGAGCCAGGTCCGGGGGCGCTGGGCGCCGAGCACGTGGATGGCGCTGTAGGCCAGCTGGGTCGAGTCCAGGGCGACGACCGTGTCCGGGGTCCGGACGTCGGCCATGGCCGCCAGCCACGGCCGGTGGCCGTCCGTCTGGCCGGTGAACTCGACCTGGCGGGCCCGGCCGGCCCGGACGGCGCCGTCCTCGTCCGCCCGTCCGGGTGCGACACCGCTCCCGGTGAGCGCCCGCTGCAGGTCGTCCAGTACCTCGGCGGCGTTCCCGACCAGACCGACGCGCGCGGGCACCGGCTCGTGCAGCTGGGCCGGGTCGATGTCGACCCGCACCACCGCTCCGGTGATGCCCAGCGGCGCGCCGGTGTAGATGCGGTCGACCTCGCTGAACTCGGTGCCGACGGCCAGGACGACGTCGGCGTCGGCGAGCAGGCGCAGCGGGGCGGGGAACGGCAGCAGCGTGCCCACCGACAACGGATGGTCCTCGGGCAGCAGGCCCTTGGCGTTGCCGGTGGTGATCACCGGGGCGTCGAGACGTTCGGCCAGGCTGCGGATCTGGGCGGCGGCGTCGACCGCGCCGCCCCCGACCACCAGCACCGACCGACGGGCGCCGGCCAGCAGGGTCGCCGCCGCGGCCAGCTCGGCGGCCTTAGGCCGCGGTGGGCGGGCGGTGACCGGCGCGGGGGTGATGGGCCCGGTCGGCCGGGCCAGCAGGTCGGTGGGGACGGCCAGGTGGACGGGTCGCGGCCGCCCGGCCGCCCACCCGGCCACGGCCTGCCCGAGCAGTTCGGCGAACCGGTCGGGGTCGGTGACGACCTCGCTGATGGAGGTGACCGGGGCGGCGATGGCCGCCTGGTCGTTGACGTCGTGCAGCGGTCCCCGGCCGCGGCCGAGGTCGGTGCTGGCGGTGGCGGCCGCGAGCACGAGCATGGGCTGGGAGTCGTGCCAGGCCTGCGCCACCGGGGTGAGCGCATTGATCAGGCCCGGGCCGGTGACGAGCAGACAGACGCCCGGCTTGCCGGTGACCCGGGTGTAGCCGTCGGCCATGAAGCCCGCGCCCTGCTCGTGCCGGGGCACCACGGAACGCAGGCCGCGCCGGTGCACTCCCCGGTAGAGCTCGATGGTGTGCACCCCGGGGATGCCGAAAACGGTGTCGGTGTCGAGGGTGTCGGCGACGAGGTCCATGATGGCCTCGCCGAACGTCCGGGTGCTCATCGGGTTCCTCCGGTGGTGGCGGGGGTCACGTCGTTGACCGGGGAGACCGGTCGGCCGGTCCGCGCCCATTCCAGGACGTTGGTCGCCTGCTCGGTGACGTAGGTCCGGCGCGTGACGTCGGACAGGTAGGCGACGTGCGGGGTGACCAGCACGTCGTCGCGCTGCAGCAGCGGATGACCGGCCGCCGGGGGCTCGACGTCCAGGACGTCGAGCGCGGCCCCGGACAGCTGCCCGGAGTCGAGCGCGGCCGTCAGCGCACCCACGTCGACCAGTCCCCCGCGGGCGGTGTTGACCAGCCGGGATCCGGGACGCATCCGGGCCAGGAACCCGGGGTCGACCAGGTGGTGGGTGTCGTCGGTGAGCGGCAGATGCAGGCTGACCACGTCCGCGGCCGCCAGCACCTCGTCCAGCGGAGCGCGGCGCACGTGCGGGACCGCCACCCCGTCCGGCAGCCACGGGTCGTGGCCGATGACCTCGGCCACCTGCCCGGCCGCCCGGGCCGCCACCTTCGCGCCGATCCGGCCGAGGCCGAGCAGGCCCACGGTCACCGTGGACAGCCGCCGGGGCGGCGGCATCCGACGGGCCAGCCAGTCGCCACGGCGCACCGCGGCCTGATGGAACGGCAGGTCCCGCAACAGGGCTCCGGCCAGCACCCAGGTGTGGTCGGCGACCTCGTCGGACGACAGGTCGTCCAGGTTGGCCACCCAGACGCCCCTTTGGGTCGCCGCCTCGACGTCGACGGTGTCCCAGCCGCGGGACAGCAGGGCGATCACCCGCAACCGGGGCAGCCGCTCGATGAGCGAGGCGGGGATGGGCGCATAGCCGACGAGCAGCGCCTGCGCGTCCTGCGCCGCGGCGAGAATCTCCTCCTCGTCGCGGGTCTCGAGCACCTCGACGCGGAACCCGGCGGCCCGCAACAGGTGCACGCCGGGGGTCGGGTCGAGGTCGTCGACGTCGGTGTAGACGGCGAGCGGTGCGGACGGCATACGCGGCAGCTCCTGGCTTGGTGGAGAGAGGATGTTCAGTGCACGTGCTGCAGGAAGCGCCGGGTCCGCTCGTGGCGGGGGCGGTCGAAGAAGTCGTCGGGGCCGGCCTGCTCGACGATCTGGCCGCCGTCGAACAGGGCCACCTCGTCGGCCACCCGGCGGGCGAAGCGCACCTCGTGGGTGACGACGACCATGGTCATGCCGTCCGCCGCCAACTGCTCCATCACCCCGAGCACCTCGCCGACGAGCTCGGGATCCAGCGCCGAGGTCGGCTCGTCGAACAGCATGACCTTCGGATCCATCACCAGCGCCCGGGCGATGGCCACCCGCTGCTGCTGCCCACCGGACAGCTCGCTAGGGAAGTGACCGGTCCGGTCGGCCAGTCCCACCCGGGCCAGCATCTCGGTCGCCCGTTCCCGGGCCTGGGCCCGCGGCACCCTCCGCACCTGGGTCAGGCCCAGCATCACGTTGTGCAGGGCGTCCAGGTGGTTGAAGAGGTTGAACCGCTGGAACACCATCCCGATGTCGGTGCGCTGCCGGGCGAGTTCGCGTTCCCGGAGGTGGACGACCCGGCCCCGGGTGGCGTTGACGCCGAGACGTCGACCGTCCAGGACGATCTCGCCCTGGTCCGGCGCTTCGAGCAGCGCCATCAGCCGCAGGATCGTCGACTTGCCCGAACCCGACGGGCCCAGCAGCGCCTTCACCTCGCCGCGGCGGACCGTGAAGTCGACCCCCTTGAGCACCTCGGTCGCGCCGTAGGTCTTGTGCAGGTTCGCGACCCGCAGCAGTGGGGCGGTGGCCGTGTCGGTCATGCCTGCACCGTCGCCTTCTCCGGGGCGGCCGCGGCCGATCCGGGTTTGCGGGACCACACCGACGACTGACGCTTGGGGCGGGTGGCCGACACCCACCGGTAACGCCGTTCCACCCACCACTGCAGAGCCATCACGATGCTCACGATCACCAGGTAGTAGACCAACGCGGCGACGTAGTACTCGGCGTACCGGAACGTGACCGAGACCCCCGCCTGCGCCGTGGTCAGCAGCTCGCGCAGCGAGATCACCGAGGCGAGGCTGGTGTACTTGATCATCGCGATGAACTCGTTACCGGTCGGCGGCAGCGCGACCTTGATGGCCTGCGGCACCAGCACCTTGGCCAGCACCCGCAGCGGGCTCAGGCCCAGCGCCCGGGCCGCCAGGGCCTGACCGTCGTCGATGCTCAGCAGCGCCGAGCGGATGATCTCGGCCATGTAGGCGGCCTCGACGACGGCCAGACCGATGAAGGCGGCCAGGAAGGGCGAGAACCAGTCCTCGCGCAGGGCCGGGAACAGCTGCGGCCCGGCGTTCCAGATCAGCAGCAGCACCAGCAGGGTGGGGATGGCCCGGAAGAACCACACGTAGAGCGCGGACGCCGCCCGGGGCACCCGCCGGCGGGAGATCCGACCGAGCGCGACGACGAAACCCAGTGCGATGGCCAGCATCTGGGCGGCCGCGGCCAGACCGAGGGACAGCAGCGCGCCGTGCAGGTACTCCGGGGACGTCAGCGCGTTCCAGAAGATGGCACCGTCGAATTGCATGGTCGGATCCCCCGGGGGCTCAGGCGGCCGGGATCGACGCGGGGTCGAGCCCGTACTTCGTCGCGATGGTGGCCAGGGTGCCGTTCTTCGTGAGCGTGGCGATACCCTCGGCCACGGCCGGGCTCAGCTCGGACCCCTTGACGGTGAAGACGCCGAACTTGGTGTCGGCCGGGAAGACGCCGGGCACGATGATCAGCTGGCCGTTGGACTTGGCCTTCATGTCGGCGGCCGCGACGTCGGTCTCGATGAGCGCGTCGGCCTTGCCGTTGGTCACTGCAGCGACGGTCTCCGCGGTCTTCGGGTACGGCTGCACGGTGATCCCCGGCTTGCCCGCGGCCTCGAACGTCGCCGAAAGATCCTTCAGCGTCTGCTCGTTCGACCCGCCGCCCTGCACGGCGACGGTCTTGCCGGAGAGGTCGTCCTGCGTGGTGATGGACGACCCGGTGGGTGCCAGCAGCGCGGGACCCGTGTTGAAGAAGGCCGTGGCGTCGGCGACCTGCAGACGGGCCTCGCTCATGTAGAGCGCCGACCAGAGGATGTCGCACCGCTTGGACTGCAGGGCCGGCATCAGCCCGTCGAACGCCGTGACCTGGAAGGTCGGCGTCGCCCCCCACAGCGCGGCCAGGGCGCGGGCGCTGTCGGAGTCGAAACCGATGATCTCGCCGCTGGTTCCGTTCTCGTAGTACTCCATCGGCGGGTACTCGGGGTCGGTGCAGAAGCTGACCTCCCCGTCCTTGAGCAGTCCGGCCGGGGCGGCCACGGACGCGCCGGACGCGGCCGACCCGCTCGCGGCGGGCGAGCTGGTGGTCGCGGCTGACGAGCCGCCGCCGGAACCACAGGCCGACAGGGCCAGCGCGGCCGAGGTGGTGATGGCGCCCAGCAGGGCGAGGGCGGAACGGGAACGCGTCATGACTGGTCCTCCGGGAGGCGACGACGGAGCCGAGGGGGCGATGGCTTCGCGGCCAGACGCTAGGCGGAGCCAACCGCCCGGCACAACAGATCAGTAGGTAACAAGCGTGTTTCGTGCTTGATTTGACCGCCGATATGGGCAGATGCTGACCGAAAGCAGGTCATTCTGCGTCCGGCCTGTCGTTTCTGCCACCGTCGGACCGCTGACTGGTGGTTGTAAAGATCGTGTATCGCCACGCCGCGGCGGGCGGTGAGGGGAGGCAGGCGTGGACGCGATCGACACCGCTTTGCTCGCCGCGTTGCGGGCGGACGGACGGGCCCGGCAGCAGACCCTGGCGCAGACGCTGGGCATCTCGCGATCCGCGGTGGCCGCGCGGCTGCACACCCTGTTCGCCAGCGGCGCCGTCCAGACGGTCAGCGTGATCCACCCGTCGGTGATGGGACTGCATGCCGTCGCTCATCTCTCGATCCGGGTGGATCGGCCGGTGGCCGAGGTCGCCGCCGCGCTGGCCGCTTTCGACGACACCCCGTTCGTTTCCCTGGTCAGCGGGGCGGCCGATCTGATCGCCGAGGTGCGAACCCCGGGGCCGAGCGAACTGGCCGACGCCCTCGAACGGGTCCGCTCGACCGACGGCATCCTGGCCATGACGACGCTGCTCTGCTCGTCCCTGGAGGTCGACGTGCTGCGCCCCGCACCGGGTTCCGAGCGGGACGTCGACGAGATCGACCGGGTGCTGCTGGAACTGCTGCTGGACGACGGCCGGATGTCGCTCAGCGAACTCAGCCGGCGCTCCGGCCTGTCGACGGGCACCGTGCGGATCCGCACCCGTCGGTTGTTCGACAGCCGGATCATCAAGGTCGGCGTGGTGGCGACCGCCGCCGTCGACCAGGCCGGCCCGGCCATCGGCGTCGGCGTTCAGGTCCGCGGACCGATCCAGCCGGTCGTCGACGCGGTCGCCGCCGACCCGGGCACCCGCTTCCTGGCCACCACCGCGGGCCGTTTCGATCTCCTGGCCACCGTGCACGCCGACACCATGAGCCAGGGTGTCGAGCTCATCGACCGCATCCGGCGACTACCCGCGGTGGTCACCGTGGAGAGCTGGGTGCACCTGCAGGTGGTCAAGGAGCGCTACCGGCTGGCCCCCACCGGCCGGCCCCCGCTCACCGAGGAAGGACAGTGACGACCATGACGTCATCGACCGTGGGACCGACGGGATTCCGGGTCTGGAATGTGCCGACCGCGGAGATCCCCGTCCGGGGACGGGTCCGCCCGACCGTCCCCGACCGGCCCTTCGACCCGTACCACGCGGCGGCGTTCCTGGCGGCCGCTTCGGTGACCACCGGCACCGTCGTCGTGCAGGGCTGGCCGCGGCCCACCGGTCACGGCACCGACGGCGCGGCGGACGACCGCATCCGCCACCTGCTGGCCGGGCTGGGCGTCTACGTGGTGCGGACCGCCGAGGGCCTGACCGCGACCAGCCGCTCGACCTCCGGCGACCTGCGCGGCGGCCGCTTCGACCTCACCGGGATGCCCCGCCTGGTCCCGCTGGCCCTGGTGCTGGCCGCGCTGGCCGAGGGCCCCAGCACGCTGATCGGCCCGGCCCGCACCGCACCCGCCGCGCTGGCCGCCGTCGAGGCGCTCCGCACGGTCGGCGGGGCGGCGGACTGGACCGGCGACGGTCTGCTCGTCCACCCACGGCGGCTGACCGGCGCGCTGTGGGTCGCTGCCGGGGACGTCGACGTGGCTCTGGCCGGCATCGTCCTCGGGCTCACGGTCCCCGGTGTCCGGCTCGACGACCTGTCGCCGGTGATCGACGCGATCCCCGCGTTCGACGACCTCTGGCTGCGCCTGCTGTGGGCCGACGAGCACCTCCTGCCGGGGACGTCGGCGGCGCACTGAGCGGATCGGGCGGGGCGCCCGATCCCGCTCCGGCGCGGCACGGTCAGGCGGGGGCGCCGCCGTCGTCGGCCGGACGCAGCTCCTCGGCGTAGGACACCGACCTGCGGCGCAGCACTCCCCCGGCCCCGAGCGTGTACTGACCCATCCGCCACAGCGGCGGCGAGTAGGCGTGCACCGACACGCTGCCGGCGGCCTTGCCGGTCAGCCGGTGGATGTGGTCGGGGCCGAAGCTGAACACCCGGCCGCCGGGAACGCTGGTGGCCACCCCGTTGTCGGCGTCGGCGCCGACGGCCAGGTTGTGCTCGGTGAGCTCACCGCTGACCACCGCGACCGCGCCCGAGGACGTGTCGTGGTCGTGCCAGCCGGTGTCGTTCTCCGGGGTCCAGCAGATCAGCCAGACGTCGACGTTCGGATCCCGGTGCAGCGACACGAAGTGCCGGTGCTCGTCGTCGAACGCAATGTGCGGAGCCAGCAGTTCGGCGCGACCGGCCAACCGGGCGGCCAGCGCCCGCAGCTCGGCGTGGTCCAGTTCCCGGCCGGGCAGCGTGTCGAGATCCAATGCCGGCTCGCCGTTCTCGCCCGGCAGCGCGGCATCCTCCAGCGCCACGGCAGCCCGGGCGGGGACCGCCTCGGCCGGCCAACGACCGGCGATGTCGGCGGCGGTGTCCGACGGCGTGGGGACAGTGTCCACCCCCCGGTCGTCGGTCAGGGGGAGCTCGGACAGTTCGATGGTCTTCATGCGGTGTGTCCTTCGAGCGGGCGTCCGGTCAGCAGACGCAACGGGTTGACGGAGCGGACCGCGCGCTCGGCGGCGGGGCCGAGCTTGCGCAACGCAGGGATCGCGGCGGGTCCGGACGCGGGGACGTAGGGGGTGTCGGTGCCGAACACGAGGGGGTCGATGCCCAGGGACCGGAGCAGGCCGTCCAGGCCCTGTTCGCCGTAGGACGAGACCTCGACGAAGGTCAGCGGGTCGACCACCGGGGGGCGGCCACCGCGAGCCGTGTGCCGTTCGTGCTGCAACGGCGCCAAGCCGGCGGCGGCCCCGAAACAGATCCGCAGCCGGGGCAGCAGCGACCGGCCGGCCACCAGCCAGGCCCACCAGGCGGCCTGCAGCTGGGCCGGGTAGTCGACGGTGGCGACCCACCAGGACGGCAGTCCGGCCCGGTCGGCCGCCGAACCGTTCGCCGGGGCCGGCACCGGGCCGGGGTGGACGAACACGGGTCGGTCGGCGGCCTCGGCGACCGCGAGCACCGGCGCGAGCCGTTCCACGGCGGACGGGGTCAGCAGGTCGGAGGCCGGCACCTGCAGTCCCACGAACCCGCCGCCGGAACCCGGCGCCAGGCGGCCGGCCAGGTCGCCCAGGTCCGGCTCCCGGCTGCTCACCGACGCCCAGGCCCCGAACTGCGGGGCCAGCGCGGCCGCGCCGTCGTGCCAGAGGTCGAGGAGCGGCGCGGCCTCGTCGACCGGCAGCGCTTCGAGCCCCAGCGGGCTGGACAGGCTGATCAGCGCCAATCCGTCCGTCCCGAGGACGGTGTCCGTGGCCGCTCGCCGGGCGACCGGGTCGTGGTCGGCCGGGTTCACCGCGTACGGCGGCTCCCCGTCCAGATGCAACGTCCAGCCGTCCAGCCGCGGGGCGCTGAGCCGGCGGCGCAGCGCCTCGACCAGCGGTTCCGGCCAGAGGTGCTGGTGCAGGTCGACCAGCACCGGGGGCGCGGGCGACGGACCGGGAATGGGAGAGGAGGTGGGGGCGCTCACGCGCATCTGCTGGCCTTCCGGGAGGCCGACGGATCGCCCGGACTCACCCCCGGCGGGCCGGGAGAGCGGGGATCCGATCGGCCGCGGTGGACGGGACGACCGGGACGACGCACTCGACCGAGCTTCGGACACCCACTCCGCCGGGCGGGCCGGCGGGGGAAGAGACCGAAGCGGGGAGCGGGTCGTTCAGAGCGAACAGAGCGCGCTGGCGACGCGGACCAGGTCCACGTGGCGGCGCAGATGCAGACGGGCGGACGGGGCCCGGGTGGCGGGGACGGAACGGCGGCGGGTCAGCCCGTCCATGTCCACCGCCTCACTCGTCGTTCCCAGCCGGATACCGGCCGGGGCGTGATCATCGGACCGTAACCCGCGGACAGGTGCACCTGTCAACCCCTGGACGGTCACCCGCCGATCCTGTCAGCTCGATGCCCAGCCGTAATCCACCCAGACCGGGCTGTGATCGGACACCCGGGCCTCGTAGGACGCCTCGCGGTCCACTCCCCCGACCATGGCCGTGGCGGCCAGCGACGGTGACGCCAGGTGCAGGTCGATGCGCCAGCCGGCATCGTTGTCGAACTGCCGCCCCCGCCACGACCACCACGTGTACGGGCCGGGCCGGTCGGGATGCAGGCGACGCAGCACATCCACCACCGCGGGGGCGGTCCCGGAATCGGCACCCTCGCCACCGGGCGGGGCCAGCAGGTCCGCGAACCACTCCCGCTCGACCGGCAGGAACCCGGGCGAGCGGAGATTGGTCTTCCACGCCTTCAGGTCGTCCTGGGTGGGGGCGATGTTGAAGTCACCGGCCACCAGGTAGGCACCGCCGGTGGCTTCCGCCTCCGCCGACCGGGATCGCACGTGCTCGGCGAGCTGCTTGCAGAAACGCAGCTTGCTGTCGAGGATCTCGCCGCTCGCCGCCCCCTTGGGCAGGTACAGCGACGCCACCGTCAGCCGGCCGGCCGGGTCACCCGGTGTCGGACCGGGTAGATCGACCTCGATGTACCGGCCCTGGGTGTCGAACTCCGCCGAGCCGAACCCGACCCGGACGGCCTCCGGGGCGGTCCGGGTCAGGACGGCGACACCGGCCCGACCCTTCTGCGACCCCTCGTGGTAGGCGAGGTGGTAGCCGTCACAGGTACCGGCCGGGATGTCGGACTCGCCGGCCCGGACCTCCTGCAGGCACAGCACGTCGGGGTTCCGCGCGGCCAACCAGCCCGCGAAACCCCGACGTACCGCCGCCCGGATGCCGTTGACGTTCGCCGTGGCGATCGTGATGGGCACGCCGGGACTACTTCAGGCGGGTCGAGAGATTCTCGTCCAGCGCGGACAGGAATTCCTCGGTGGTGAGCCAGGCCTGATCCCGACCGACCAGCGCCGCGAGGTCCTTGGTCATCTTCCCGCTCTCGACGGTCTTGATGATCACGTCCTCGAGCGTCTCGGCGAAGCCGGTGACCTCGGGGGTGGAGTCCAGCTTGCCGCGGTGCTTGAGACCACCGGTCCAGGCGTAGATCGACGCGATCGGGTTGGTCGACGTCGGCTTGCCCGCCTGGTGCTGGCGGTAGTGCCGGGTGACCGTGCCGTGGGCGGCCTCGGCCTCGACGGTCTTGCCGTCCGGGGTCATCAGAACGGAGGTCATCAGGCCGAGCGAGCCGAAGCCCTGGGCCACGGTGTCGGACTGCACGTCACCGTCGTAGTTCTTGCAGGCCCAGACGTAGCCGCCCTCCCACTTCAGCGCGGAGGCGACCATGTCGTCGATGAGCCGGTGCTCGTAGATGATGCCCGCGGCCTTGAACTGGTCGATGAATTCGGCGTCGAAGACCTCCTGGAACAGGTCCTTGAACCGGCCGTCGTAGGCCTTGAGGATCGTGTTCTTGGTCGACAGGTACACCGGGTACTTGCGGGACAGGCCGTAGTTGAACGACGCCCGCGCGAAATCGCGGATCGAGTCGTCCAGGTTGTACATGGCCATCGCCACCCCGGAGCTGGGGGCGTCGAACACGACGTGCTCGATCGGCTTGGAACCGTCGGCCGGGGTGAAGGTGATGGTCAGCTGACCCTCGCCCGGGAAGCGGAAGTCGGTGGCCCGGTACTGGTCGCCGTAGGCGTGCCGGCCGACGATGATCGGCTTGGTCCAGCCGGGTACCAGCCGCGGGATGTTCGAGATGATGATCGGCTCGCGGAAGATCACGCCGCCGAGGATGTTGCGGATGGTGCCGTTGGGCGACCGCCACATCTTCTTCAGGCCGAACTCCTCGACGCGGGCCTCGTCGGGGGTGATGGTGGCGCACTTCACGCCGACCCCGTGCTTCTGGATCGCGTGCGCGGCGTCGATGGTGATCTGGTCGTTGGTGTCGTCCCGGCTCTCGATGCCCAGGTCGTAGTACTCGAGGTTGACGTCCAGGTACGGCAGGATCAGCTTGTCCTTGATGAACTGCCAGATGATGCGGGTCATCTCGTCGCCGTCGAGCTCGACGACCGTTCCCTCGACCTTGATCTTCGCCATGCTGGTGGGCGATCCCTTCTCACGTGTCTCGCCCCGGTCCGGGCCTGCCACCGGGACGTCCCGCATTCCGCTCCACCGGCATGTTCGGCCGGGGTGTTGCGACTGCGGGAACCTCCGTCAGACCGTACCGTCAGGCTGCAGCGTCGGGGCGCGGCGGGGTGACCGAAAGGTGGCCCTGCTGGTGGACGGCATCGAGAGCCAGGGAACGCCCATGACCGACAGCAGCACGCCCGCACCCGACGCCGACGGCGCGGTGACCTCCGCCACCGACAGCGTCCGCGCGGACGTCTGGCCCCGGATGGTCCGCGCCCACGCCCGCATCGTGGGCCGGTTGGCCCGCGATCTCGACGAGGCCGGCAAGGTGCCGCTGAGCACCTACGAGGTCCTGCTGCAGGTGGCCGACAGCGGTGGCCGACTGCGACTGAAGGACCTCGTCGATCGGGTCGTGCTGTCCCAGCCCGGACTCTCCCGCAAGGTGACCCGACTCAGCGAGCAGGGCCTCGTGCACCGCGAACCCGACCCCCGCGACGGCCGCGGCGTGCTGGTCAGCCTCACCGAGGAGGGGCACAGCGCCGTCCAGGCGGCCCGCGCACTCCACGACGCCGGCATCGCCCGGGAGTTCACCGCGCACCTCGGTGAGCAGGAAGCGCAGACCCTGCTGCGCGTCTTTGACCGCTTGGCCGACCCGAACTCCGCGCCGGGTCCGGATCGACTGGCCGATCCAGGCTCCGCGCCGGGTCCGGATCGCCTGGCCGACCCCGATACCGCAGCCGGTCGGGACGGACGCGCCGGGTCCTAGCCGGCGGCGCCGCCCACTGCCGCTGGGAGCGACGCGTTACTCCGGAACCGGCAGCGAGGCCACGGTGAGCAGCACCAGACCGAGCCCGCAGCCGTAGTAGAAGAGCACGTCGAACCGCCGCCCGCGCACGGCGAGCACCCCGGCCGACCGTTCGGACAGCACCCAGCGCAGGGTGCCGGCCACGCCCATCGCCAGGCCCAGGGTGAAGGCGCCGCGCCGCCAGTGGGCCAGCGAGATCAGCACCAAGGCGACCACCACCACCGCCAGCACCACGGCGATGGGAATGGCCCGCAATACCCGCCGGTCGACCGTCATGGCGGCGGTCAGGCCCGTTCGGCGGCGGCCACGACGTTGGCCAGCAGCATGGCCCGGGTCATCGGACCCACGCCACCGGGGTTCGGCGCCAGGAACCCGGCCACCCGGGCCACCCCCGGGTCGACGTCGCCGACGATCCGGCCGTCCACCCGGCTCACCCCCACGTCCAGCACCGCCGCGCCGGGCTTGACCATGTCGGCGGTGACGATCCCCGGCGACCCCGCGGCGGCCACCACGATGTCGGCCTGCCGGACCAGGCCGGCCAGGTCACGGGTGCCGGTGTGGCACAGCGTCACCGTCGAATTCTCGGTGCGCCGGGTCAGCAGCAGACCCATCGGGCGACCGACCGTCAGACCCCGGCCGATGACGACGGCGTGGGCGCCGTTCAGCGGCACGTCGTAGCGGCGGAGCAGTTCGATGATGCCGAGCGGCGTGCACGGCAGCGGTGCGGGATGCCCGAGGACCAGGGCCCCCAGGTTCTGCGGGTGCAGGCCGTCGACGTCCTTGACCGGGTCGACGCGGGACAGCAGGGCGTACTCGTCCAGGCCGGTGGGCTGCTGGATGAGGAACGCGGTGCAGGCCGGGTCGGCGTTCAGCTCGTCGACCACGGCCTCGACGTCCGCCTGGGTGCTGCCCGCCGGAAGTTCACGCTGGATGCTGGCGATGCCCAGCTGCGCGCAGTCGCGGTGCTTGGCCGCGACGTACCAGTGACTGGCCGGATCGTCGCCCACCAGGATGGTGCCGAGGCCGGGCACCACGCCCCGCTCGGCCAGCGCGGCCACCCGCTCGCGCAGCTCGGACTTGATGGCGGCCAGCGTGGCCTTGCCGTCCAGCACCGTCGCCCCGGCCGGTGCGGTGGTGGGCGCGGAGTCAGCGGCGGTCGTCCTGGTCACGACAGGCCATGATGCCACTGCCGACCCGCCGGTCCGTGCGTCCGCGCCCGGCCCGATCAGGCCGCGCCCTCCGGGTCGTCGCCATCCGTCAGCACCAGACCGTGCGCCGCCGCGAACCGCAGCGCCTGGTCGACGTCGATGCGCGCCCCCCGCAGCCGCGCCCCGATCCAGGCGTCCACGTCCAGCCGGGCCCCCCGCAGGTCCGCGCCGGCCAGCTCGGTACCGGCCAGCCGCGCCCCGGTCAGATCGGCCCCGGCCAGGTCGCACCCCCGCAGGTCGGCGCCGGTCAGGTTCGCCTCCCGCAACCGCAGGCCGGACAGGTCCGTCCCGGCCAGCCGGGCGCCGCCGAGCGACACCAACGTCAGGTCGGTGTCGCGGACGGTCAGCGGGATCAGCCGGCAGTCGGTGAACGCGGTGCCGACCAGCCGGCTGTCGGTGATCGTCGCGCCGTGCCAAGCCGACCGGTCGACCCGGCACGACAGCAGCGTGCACCCGCGCAGCTCGCTGCCGTAGAACTCGGTCCCGACGAACGTGCACCGCTCGAAGACGACCCGCCGCAGGCGGCTGCCGGCCAGGGTGGCGTCGCTGAAGTCACAGCCGACGAACCGCAGATCGGTCAGGTCCCGGTCCCGCAGGTCCACGTCGCGGAAGTCCTCGTCCCGGTACTCCGCGACCCCCTCGTCCAGCACCATCGGCCGCTCCGTCAGTGGTAGAAGTGCCGGGTCCCGGTCAGGTACAGGGACACCCCCGCGGCCTCGGCCGCCGCCACGACCTCGGCGTCCCGCACGGAACCACCCGGCTGCACGACGGCCCGCACCCCGGCCTGGAGCAGGATCTCCAGGCCGTCGGCGAACGGGAAGAACGCATCGGACGCGGCGACCGCCCCGGCCGCCCGCTCCCCCGCCCGCTCGACGGCGAGCCGCGCCGAGTCGACCCGGTTGACCTGGCCCATGCCGATCCCCACGCTCGCACCGTCGGTGGCCAGCAGGATCGCGTTGGACTTGACCGCCCGGCAGGCCCGCCAGGCGAACTCCAGATCGGCCAGGGTGGCCTCGTCGGCGGCCGCACCCGCGGCCAGCTGCCACGTCGAGGGCGAGTCCCCGTCGGCGTCGATCGCGTCGCGCTCCTGCACCAGCAGGCCGCCCGAGATCGCCCGGAACTCCAGCGGATCCGGGACCGAACCCTCCGGCATGACCAGCAGGCGGATGTTCTTCTTGCGGGTCAGGACGGCCACGGCCGCATCGTCGAACCCGGGAGCCAGCAGGACCTCGGTGAAGATCTCCGCGACCTGCTCGGCCATCGCCAGCGAGACCGGACGGTTGACGGCGATGACCCCGCCGAACGCGGAGACCGGGTCACACTCGTGGGCCTTGCGGTGGGCGGTGGCGACCGCGGCGGCCGGGTCGGCGTCCCCGCCGACGACCGTGGCGATGCCGCACGGGTTGGCGTGCTTGATGATCGCGACCGCCGGATCGGCGAAGTCGTTGGCCGCCCGCCAGGCCGCGTCCACGTCGACGTAGTTGTTGTAGCTCATCTCCTTGCCGTGCAGCTGGGTCGCCCCGGCCAGGCCCGGCCGCCAGTGCCGGTACAGCGCGGCCCGCTGGTGCGGGTTCTCGCCGTAGCGGAGCGCACCGGCCTTGGTCCAGGTGGCGCCGGTGAACTCCGGCCAACCATCCGACTCCGGATCGGACCGCCCGACCTGGCCGTACAGCCAGGACGCCACGGCGACGTCGTAGGCGGCGGTGTGCGCGTACGCGGCGGCGGCCAGCGCCGTCCGCTGGGCCAGCGTGAAGCCCCCGGCCCCGACCGCGGCGAGCACCTCGTCGTACCGGGCCGGGTCGACGACGATCGCGACGGACGGGTGGTTCTTGGCCGACGCCCGCACCATCGCCGGCCCGCCGATGTCGATCTGCTCGACGCTCTCGTCGAAACCGGCGCCGGAGGCGATGGTCTCGCGGAACGGGTACAGGTTGATGACGACCAGCTCGAACGGCTCGATCCCGAGGTCGGCGATCTGCTGCAGGTGCTCGGGGCGCCGGGTGTCGGCCAACAGGCCGCCGTGCACCGCCGGGTGCAGCGTCTTGACCCGGCCGTCCAGGCACTCGGCGAACCCGGTGACGTCCTCCACCGGGGTCACCGGGATACCGGCGTCGGCGATCGCCCGTGCGGACCCGCCGGTGGACACCAGAGCGACGCCGGCCTCGTGCAGTGCGGTGGCCAGCTCGATCAGGCCCGTCTTGTCGGACACCGACAGCAGGGCCCGCCGGATGGGCCGACGACCGCTGGCCGCCTCGTCCGCCGGGGCGGGGGTGGTGCTCTCGCTCATCCGAGCCGTACCTTTCGTCCGTCCACGCGGTAGGGCGCCGCGGTCAACGACCGCACCACGTCCACCAGCAGGGTTCGTTCCGTCACCTTGATGCGTTCGTGCAGGGTCTCGACCGTGTCGTCGTCCAGTACCGGGACCGCCCGCTGGGCGACGATCGGGCCGGCGTCCACCCCGGTGTCGACCAGGAACGCCGTGCAACCCGTCAGCTTGACGCCGTGTTCGAGGGCGTCGGCCGGGGCGTGCATCCCCGGGAACGACGGCAGCAACGACGGGTGGGCGTTGAGCACCCGGTGGTCGAAGGCGTCGAGGAACCGGGGCCCGACCAGTTTCATGAACCCGGCCAGCACCACCAGGTCGGCCCCGAACTCCGCGCACCGGCGGGCCAGGGCGGCGTCCCAGGACGCGCGGTCGGAGTGGTCGCGCACCCGTTCGGTGAACGTCGGCACCCCGTGCTCGACGGCCCGTTCCAGGGCCCGGCAGGCCGCCAGGTCGGATCCGACGGCGACCACCTCGTAGGGGCGCGGAGCCGGGTCGTCGAGCAGCGCCTGCAGCAGGGTGCCGGACCCGGAGGCCAGGACCACCACGCGACGCGGGTGTGCTGTCGGTCCGGACGTGGATGCGGGGGTGGACACCGCCGTCCCGGCGGACGGGTGCACTGCTGACACTGCGCTCCTCGGCTGCTGCGGCCGGGCCATACCTCGACGCGCCCGCGTCGACGGCCCGGCCGGGCGATCCGGCCGTGGGTCCCGATCCCACGGCGGGTCCAAGGCTAGTCGGCCATGTCAGGACGACCGCGCGCGGGCCGATCAGGCCAGTCGGGCAGGGATCTCAGGACGACCGCGCGCGGGCCGATCAGGCCAGTCGGGCAGGCATGTCAGGACGACCGCGCGCGGGCCGATCAGCCCCGGTCGGCCGGGGGTGTGGCGTCGCTCGCCGGCGGGGTCGTCGGCCGGTCGTCCGCGTCGTCCGTGTCGTCCGTGTCGATCTCGTCCGTGTGCGCATCGTCCGTGTCGGCCTCGGCGGACGCGTCAGCGTCATCGATCCCGGCGGCGTCGCCCGCGACGTCGGCCGACTCGTCGTCGTCCGTGGTGTTCTCGTCCATGGTGTCGTCGGTCGGGTCACCGTCGACCGTCGCCTCGTCGGCGCTCGCGACTTCGTCGTCCGGCACGGCCTCCTGGTCGTCGTCTGCGATCTCGGTCCCGGCGACAGCCGGCCCGGCCCCCGCGGCGGCCGATCGCGAGGCGGCCGAAGCAGGACGCCGGGTGGTCCGGGGACGGCGCTGGGCCGGCCGGCTGGACACCCGGCCCAGCCGCCACGGCACCGTGCGCACGGCCGTGAGGGCGGCGACGGCCCCGCCGACCAACGCGAAGCCGACCGCGACCACAGCGGCCGCGACCGGGGCCGACGAGCCGATGTCCGCCCAGCGTCCGGCGCCGACCCCGCCACCGGCGGCGAACACGGCCAGCCCCACGACGACCGCGCTCATCACGGCGGCGGTCACCGCGGCCAGCACGCGGTCCTGCCGGGTCGGCAGACCCCCGCGGACCACGGTCCAGCCGAGCAGACCGGCGGCGATCACCGGGACGGCCAGCGCGGCCAGGGCTGCAGACGGGCCCGGCGCGGTGGGCAGGGCAGCCAGCAACGGCAGGCCGGGCAGTTCGGCGGGGGTGGCCCCCCACGGCAGGTACGAACCGGGCCCGACGTGCACGCCGGCCCCCAGGCTGTACCCCAGGGTGGCCAGCACGGCGTTCGGGAGGTAGACGACGCTGAGCAGCGCGAGACCGGCGCCGTCCAGACCGTCGGGGGCGATGGCCGACCCGACCGTGAGGGCGGACGAGAAGTGCAGGCCCAGGGAGACGGCGAACAGGGCGGCCGCGCCGCCGAACAGCGCGACGGACCCCACCGTTGTGGCGCGGACGGCGACCGTCACCCACTGCGGAACGATGGCCCGCCACCAGGCCCGGCAGGCCGAGTCCCGCCCCAGGGTGCCCACGGCGAAACCCAGTACGCCGACGACGAACGGGCCCACGCCGGGGGCGACGACGCCCTCGTCACCGAAACCGCGGGTGAGGACCAGGACGAGCAGGCCGTAGACCCCGCCGCCGACCAGGGTGACCATCGCCTCCTGAGCCCGACCGGTCGGTCGGAACCGGCCGCGCCGGGCGGTCGAGGCGAGCAGCACACCCAGTAGCAGGGTCAGCAGCAGCGGCGACAACCGGAACGCGACGCCGCCGATGCTGATGGGGAGCAGGTTGGCCGCGGCGAGCGCCGCGAACCCGGCGTGCAGGGCGGCCGTGGCGTCGTCTCCGGACTGGGGGGTGATCGCCCAGATCACGACGGCCAGGCTGATCGTGGCGACGATCCCCGTGACGGCGACCACCGCCCCGCGGACCGCCGCTGCGGCGGCCACCCAGGTACCGGCCGGGAACGCGTTCCACAGGTCGGCCCACTCCATGGGGCGCTTGCGGTCGGGTGGGTCGACGGCGGTCGGCCGCTCCTCGACCAGCTGTCGGCTCATCCGACCATTTCACCCCAGGACCGCGGGGCCGTCGGGGAAGCACGCCGACCGGCGGCGGCCACGGCCGTCAGCGCCGGGGGCCGCCGGGGAACTGGACGGGGCCGCTCCCGGCGGGCGGGGCGGGGGGCGGCGCCGCCCCCGGCGCCCAGGGTGACGACCCGGAGGTGACCGGCCCGCCCGGGAACGGGTGCGAGCCGCTGTCCGCAGGGCGCTGCGCCGCCGACGACCACCGGCCGGCGGCGGTCCGGTCCGAAGGCTGCTGAGGACCGCTGCCCATGACGTGCGCGGCGATGGCGACGACGGCCTGGATGGTGCCGACGATGAAGAGCAGGAGCGCGCCGGCGCCGTTGCCGCGTCCGTTGCCCAGGAGTTGTTCGAAGCCGTTCGGAATGCCCAGGCCGATGACCGCGCCGATCGCACCGGCCACCGACACGGCCGCGGCGGCGAACCGGAGGTCCGCTCCCCCCGGCATCAGGGCCCCGGCAGCGAGGAGCCCCCCGATGAGCAGCAGCAACGGCACCCAACCCGGACCGACGGCGTAGACGGACACACTGGCGGCCGCGTTGCGGGTGGCCTCGGGGAGCGAGACCTCGGGCAGGAACCCGGCCATCAGGTTGACGATCCCCAGCAGGGCCACGACGGCGGTCAGCGCCCGGGGAACACCGGTGCCACCGGTCCCGTCGGCCCGCGAGTCCGGCACCCCTGGCCCGTCGGTGCTGACGCCGTAGGCGACCGCCCCGGGCGGGACGAAGCCGGCCGGACCGAACGGCGGGGGCGCCGGAGGCGGACCGAACGGCGGCGCGGTCGTGGGGGCGGGCCCGACGGGTGGCGGACCCCCTCCGGGTCGAACGGCCGGATCCCCGGACCGCGGGACAACCGGCACCGGCCCGGTGTCCCGGCCGTCGTCGTCCCAGCCGGCGTCGCCCGCCGCCGGCAGGTGGTCACCGGACCGCTCGGCTCCGGTCGACTGCTCGGGTGCAGGCTGGTTCATCCTCGGTGCTCCCCCTCGCCAGGCCGCTCGCGCCCGGTCGGTCTGCGGCGGACCGTCCTGGGGCGGCCCGAACGGACCCGATCGACGCTACCCGCGCCCTCGACCCTTCCCCGGGACGTCGTCACCGTCGATCGCGGCCCGTCGGGGTCGGCGCTCCGGCGGGAAAAGAACGCTCAGCGACGCTCGTCCGCCGCAACCACGGCCGCAGAACGCGTCGAGCCCGGGCGGACCGGAAGGGTCCACCCGGGCTCGACGAAGGGTCTCGCCGATGAGCTAAGCGATGACCTCGCGCAGCAGACGCGCGGTCTCCGACGGCGTCTTGCCGACCTTGACGCCGACGGCCTCGAGCGCGTCCTTCTTGGCCTGCGCGGTGCCGGCCGAACCGGAGACGATGGCGCCGGCGTGACCCATGGTCTTGCCCTCGGGGGCGGTGAACCCGGCGACGTAGCCGACGACCGGCTTGGTGACGTGCTCGGCGATGTAGGCCGCGGCCCGCTCCTCGGCGTCGCCGCCGATCTCGCCGATCATCACGATGGCCTCGGTCTCCGGGTCGGCCTCGAACGCGGCGATGGCGTCGATGTGGGTGGTGCCGATGATCGGGTCACCGCCGATGCCGATGGCCGTCGAGAACCCGAGATCGCGCAGCTCGTACATCATCTGGTAGGTCAGCGTGCCCGACTTCGACACCAGGCCGATCTTGCCGGGGCCGGTGATGTCGGCCGGGATGATGCCGGCGTTGGACTTGCCGGGCGAGATGATGCCGGGGCAGTTCGGCCCGATGATCCGGGTCTTGTTGCCGGTGGCGACGGCGTGCGCCCAGGCCTTGGCCGAGTCGTGCACCGGCACGCCCTCGGTGATGACGACGGCCAGCGGGATCTCGGCGTCGATCGCCTCGATGATGGCGTCCTTGGTGAACGCCGGCGGGACGAACAGCACGCTGACGTCCGCGCCGGTCTCCTTCATCGCCTCGGCGACGGTGCCGAACACCGGCAGGGTGGTGCCGTCGATCTCGACGGTGGTGCCGGCCTTACGGGCGTTGACGCCGCCGACGATCTGGGTGCCCGAGGCAAGCATGCGGCGGGTGTGCTTCATGCCCTCGGAGCCGGTCATGCCCTGGACGATGACCTTGGACGATTCGGTCAGGAAGATGGCCATCGGTTTCAGACTCCTGCGTGCGCGAGCTCGGCGGCCTTGTCGGCGCCGGCGTCCATCGTGTCGGACTGGGTGACGAGCGGGTGGGCGGCCTCGTTGAGGATGCGACGGCCCTCCTCGACGTTGTTGCCGTCGAGGCGGACGACGAGCGGCTTGGTGGCCGCGTCGCCGAGGATCTCGAGGGCCTTGACGATGCCGTTGGCAACGGCGTCACAGGCGGTGATGCCGCCGAAGACGTTGACGAACACGGAGCGGACGTCCGGGTCGGACAGGATGATGTCCAGCCCGTTGGCCATCACCTCGGCGCTGGCGCCGCCGCCGATGTCCAGGAAGTTGGCCGGGGTGACCCCGCCGTGCTGCTCACCGGCGTAGGCGACGACGTCCAGGGTGGACATGACCAGGCCCGCGCCGTTGCCGATGATGCCGACCTGGCCGTCCAGCTTGACGTAGTTCAGACCCTTCTCCTTGGCCCGGACCTCGAGCGGGTTCTCGGCCTCGGCGTCGGCCAGCGCGGCGTGGTCCGGGTGGCGGAAGGCGGCGTTCTCGTCGAGCGAGACCTTGCCGTCGAGGGCGATGACTTCACCCTCGGGGGTGCGGACGAGCGGGTTGACCTCGACGAGGGTGGCGTCCTCGGCCTCGAAGGTCTCCCACAGCTTGATGAGGATCTGGATGACCTGGTCGCGGACCTCGGCCGGGAACTTGCCGGCGTCGGCGATCTCCTCGGCCTTGCGCAGGTCGACCCCGGTCAGGGCGTCGACCGGGATCTTGGCGAGCGCGTCGGGGCGCTCCTCGGCCAGCTGCTCGATCTCCATGCCGCCCTCGTGGGTGGCCATGGCCAGGAACGTGCGGTTCGCCCGGTCCAGCAGGAACGAGACGTAGTACTCCTCGGCGATGTCGGACGCCGGGGCGATGAGGATCTGCCGGGTGATGTGGCCCTTGATGTCCAGGCCGAGGATGTTGCCGGCGTTCTCCCGGACCTTGTCGATGGTCGGCGAGAACTTGACGCCGCCGGCCTTGCCGCGGCCGCCGATCTTCACCTGGGACTTGACCATGACCGGCAGCCCGAATTCTTCGGCGGCGGCCGCGGCATCGTCCACGGAACGGACGACACGACCCGCCGGAGCGGGGACGCCGTGCTCACGGAACATGTCCTTGGCTTGGTACTCGTACAGATCCACGTGGTCTCCCTGGCGGGGCCGCCGCCGGGATGGCGGTCGGCTCCTCGGATCGGACGGCACCGCAGCGCCGGCCATTCGAACAATCGGGCGGATCACCGCTCCGGCGTCGCTCGGCTGACCACCTCGGGCGCCCACGGACCGGTGACCTCATGGACCCTAGTCACCTCGTCCGACGTGCAGACCCGGTCCTCCCCCACCGGGACCGTGGCTCTGGCCACATTCATCCGGGGTTTCCCGCCCCGGACCGGCGCAGATGTCCTGTTCGCCGCACCTGGGTACGAGTCGGTCGGTCAGGCGGGCAGCCGGGCGCGGTCCGTTCGCGGGCGGATGCGCTTGGCCTGGGCGCCGAAGACCGGTGCGGACGCGATGAGCGCCACGACGAGCGCGCCGATCAGCCAGAGCCCGGCGCCCCAGGTGAACCCGACCTGGCCGCGGATCGCCGCGGGCACCAGCAGGGGCTGAACGGCCGCGGCCGCGGCCGCCAGGGGTGCGGCGATGGCGACGTCGGTCCGCAGGGTGCGGGCCGCGGCGGCGACCGCGATGAGGACCGCGATGGCCACGGCCCAGTGTCCCCAGGTCTGGACGTCGTAGCCGGACAGCAGCGTGCTCGACGCCCCGGTGCCCAGGGTGCTCCAGACCGGCAGGCTCAGGGCGACGAGTGTGAGGACGGCGAGGCCGATGGCCGCCCCGGTCCGGACCGGACGACTCTCGGCCACCGAGACGTCGTCGTGGATCTGGGTCACGGCGTCGGCCAACCGGCGAGCGGCGACGGCCCCGAGGACGGCCGCGGCGAGGGCGGCCAGCACCGCCGACCAGGCCAGCCAGAACCCGGTGCCGTCGGTCCAGGTCGGCACGGCCATGGCCCGCCCGTTGTCGACCGGGCGGGCGGCGCTGAACAGCACGGCCTCGCGGACGGCCAGGGCCTGGGTCGACGCCAGCAGCGGCCCGGCCCAGACGACCCCGGCCGCGACCAGCCCGGCCCGGCGGGTCGGCGCGGCCAGCGTAAGGACCCCGGCGAGGAGCAGCGGCACCGAGGCGACCACGAAGGGGGCGGCGAGCGGGGCGACCACCTCGGCGGTCGCGCCGACGGGTTCCGCCCCGTCGAGGAGTAGGAACGGGGCGACTGCCGCCCCGAGGCATGCCGCGCCGCCGACGAGGGCCAGCACCCCACTCAGCAGCGTGAACCGCGACCCGTCGTCGGACGGTCCGGTGGCGGCCATCGGCCGTTCGGCCGCGTGGCCGCTGTCGGCGTCTTCGTCCCGCGGGGCCAGCAGGCCGGCCACGCCGAGCAGCACCGCGCCGGCCAGGCCCCACCAGATGGACCCGGCCAGGCCCGGAGGCCGGTCATCGCTCCAGGCGATGACCACGACCAGGGCCACCAGGAAGGGCACGGCGGCCGCCAGGGCCGACCCCACCAGCAGCGGGACGGCCAGCGAACGGCGGGTGGCCCCGGCGACCAGGACGAGGCCCGCGGCGACGATGACGGCGAGGCCGAGTCCGAGCACCCCGAGCAGGGTGGTCCCGGGTGGGAGCGCCCGGAGGTCCAGGAACCCGCCCACATATCCCGGATCGAGCGCCCCGACGGCGACGAGTACCACCCCGAGCAACCCGACCAGCACCACCGGCAGGGACCAGCGGGTTCGCCCGGAAGTCGCGGGCCCGGTTTCGGGGGCGTCCTCGGCCGCGCCCGGGTCGCCGAACAGCGATGACGCGGTCGGCCGATCCGGCAGGAGTCGGGGGGCGACGGCCCGGGTGGCCAGCACCGCGGCGGCGATCGCGAGCACGTCGGCCACCAGCAGCACCCCCACCCCGGACGCCGAGCCGAACGGCTGCGAACGGGCGGAGGTCTCGGCGAACAACTCGGGACGCACGACGGCCCCCGGATCGCCGAGCAGCGACAGGTCGTTCAGCAGCCGGGCCAGGCCCCACCAGCCGGCGGCGGCCGCGAGGGCCAGCCCGGCGGTCGGCCGGCGGGCCCCGAGGACGAGGGCGGCCAGGCCCGGGAGGGCGGCGACGAACGCGGCCACCGGCACCCCACCCCGGGGTCCGCCGTCGGCGGCGGCGACCACCCCGACGAGGGCGGCGACCCCGACGAGCAGACCCGCGACGAACAGCAACACCCCGGGCAGTAGGTCGGAAGGCGTCGCCGCGGTCGGGCGCTCCGGTCCGGTCGGCCGCGGCGTCCGACGTGGCGGCGGGCCGGCGGCTCGGGAGGTGGGGGTGGGGGGTACTGACACGCCGCCGACGGTAGCAACGCCCCACCCGGCCGTCGGGAGTTCCGCCCGTTCGGTGCTCGCGGGCCGGTGGTCGATCCGGCTCCCCCGACGCGGATCGTCCGGCCGGGCCGCGCCGCCCGTTTAGCGTGGTGCCGTGATCTCCTGGCTCGGGTACGGCGTGCTGACCGCCGGTCTGGTTCTCGCCGCGTGGACGGGGTGGCAGGCCTACCGTCGCCGCCCGACGACCGAGGCGCAGATGTGGGGCGCCATCGTCGTGGAGGCCGGCTTGCTGGTGCAGACGGTGATCGCCCTCGTCCGGCTGGCCGGTGGGGCCAGCGTCACCGAGCCGGTGACGTTCATCGCGTACTCGGTGGGCATCCTGGCCCCGCTCGCGCTGGGGTTCTATCTCGCCCGGCTGGAGCGGACCCGGTGGGGGTCGATCGCCCTGTGCTTCACTGCGGTGGTGGTCGCCGTGATGACGTTGCGTTTGCTGCAGCTCTGGCAGGGCCATGTCTGAGCCGCTCCGCGACCCGGCGCCGGATGCGGTCGACCGGACCGAGCTGGAGGGCCCGCCGACGGGCCCTCGCCGGGTGCTGATCGCCCTCTACGCGGTGTTCGCGCTGGCGGCGACGGCCCGCGGGATCGTGCAGATCACCACCCAGTTCGACGCGGCCCCGCTGGCGTACGCGTTGTCCCTGTTCTCCGGGGTCGTCTACGTCGCCGCGACCGTCGGTCTGGTCACCGACCGGAGCTGGTCCCGTCCGTTGGCCTGGGCCGCGGTCGGCACCGAGATGGCCGGGGTGCTGGTCGTCGGGCTGCTGTCGATCTTCGACGGCGCCGCCTTCCCCCGTGACACGGTCTGGTCGCGCTTCGGCAGTGGCTACGGGTACGTCCCGGTGATCCTGCCGGTCATCGGCCTGATGTACCTCTGGCAGACCCGGCGTTCGCCGGACGGGCCGCCCCACCCCGCGGGCTGAGCCGATCGTGGAGCGTCGTGCCCGCGTGGCGAGCACGACGCTCCAGGCTCGGTGATCAGACGGCGTCGGGGACGGTGGCGGGGTCGCCGTCGGCCGCGGCGGCCAGTCGGGGCACGGCCACATCCAGTGCGTACGGCAGGCTCAGCGGGCTCGAGAAACCGAGGGCTCCGGCGAAGTCACCCGTGAACGGGCCGAAGTAGACGACCCGGTTCTCCGTCACGGCGGGCAGGTTCTGCACCAGCGGGTCGGCGGTGAACTCGGCCTGGGCGGCGCCGAGGACGGCGACCACGTCGGCGTTCAGGTCGGCCGTGTTCTCGGCGGCGATCTGCCCGGTGACGGAGGGCGCACTGAAGCCGAGGTCGGTGAAGAACCGCATCCGCGGATCCGTCGGCTCGAGGACGTAGTAGCCGCTGTCCAGGAGCAGCACCAGGGCGAGGGTCTTCCCGGCGAACTCGGGATGGGCCGTCTTCGCGTCGGTGAACCGCTGTTCGACGGAAGCGGCGAGCTCCTGGGCCTGCGCGGACTTGTCCAGGGCGGTGCCGACAGCGGCCAGTTCCTGCTGCCAGCTGACCGCTCCCGCCGGGGCCAGGTCGCCGACGGTGGGGGCGATCGCCGACAGCTGGTCGTAGATGTTCTGGTCGAGGAACGCATAGGGGCCGAGGATCAGGTCGGGATCGGCCGCCGCGATCTGCTCCAGGTTGAGTTGCTGTTCGCCCACGGTGGGGATGGTCGCTCCGCCGAGGGCCTCCTGCGCCCACGGTCGCCGGGCGAAGTCGTTGCCGATGAACTCCCGGGTGCCGACCGGGACGACCCCGAGCGCGAGGGCGAAGTCCTGCTCGTTGAAGCCGACGGTGACCACACGCTGGGGCTGGGTGGCGATGGTGGTCGACCCGAAGATGTGGTCGATAGTGACGGGGTAGCCGGCGGTGACGGCGGCCGATGCACTCCCGGAGACGGCCGCAGAGGTAGCCGACGGGGAAGTGCTGACGGTGGACGCCGTGGTGGTGGACCCGGCCGAGCCGGTGGACGACGAGCAGGCGGTCAGTCCAGCGACCAGGGCCAGGGCGGCGGCGGGGACGAGCAGGGCGGGCCGCCGGGACGGCCGATGAGACAACAGAAGCGACACGGGCACACTCCAGGCATCAGGGGGTTAGGCAAGGCTACCCTGAATAGCGGAGCGGAAGTCAGGAGGGGGTCAACCCTGGAACGGCGGCGCCGCGGTACCCAGATGACCAGCGACGTCGGCCGCGGCCAGCAGCAGGGTCAGCGCGGGGACGACGGCGGTCGCCGGCACCCGGTAGCTGCCCCGCCCGTCGGCTTCCACCAGCCCGCAACCGGTCAGGGTGCGCAGGTGGTGGTAGAGCTGCCCGGTCGACGAACTGCCGACGGCCTGCTGCAGATCGGTCACCCCCGCCGGCCCGCGCAGCAGCCGCCGCACCATGGCGGCCCGGGCCGGGTGGCCGAGCCCGGCCAGGACAGCGGTGCCGCTGGTCTCGGGCAGCTGCAGGATCGCCTCGGTCGCCAGCTCGATCGACCAGGCGACGCGCCCGTGCAGGGTGACGTCACCGCGATAGGAGACCGCACCCCCGGCCGGCGGGTCCCCGGCGGTCGGGTCGGCCCCCTCCAGGGCAGTCGTCGGCCCCGACGGTCGGGCCGCCTCCAGGGCCGTGACCCGCACCTCCAGTGCGGCCAGCCGCTCCGCCGTCCGGGGGCCGGGATCGACCGGGTCCGGCGAGGTTTCCGCCGCCCGCTGCCCGTCGCTGTCCGCCATGGCTGCACTATCCCGCACCGCCCGACGGTCACCGGGCGGACGACCCGCAGCGCAACGCGGCCAGCGTGTCGGGGTTCTGCAGGGCGTCGAGCAACAGTTCCTGGTGGGCGAAGGACCCCACCGCCGTCGACCAGTCCTGCGCGTCCATCCCCCGCACCATCAGCGCGGCGCGGCCGACTGTGCCGTCGTCCCGCCGCAGGACGAACACCTCGGTGAGGACGCCGGGCAGTGATCCACCCTTGGCACCCAACCCCACCGCCCCGTCCGGGACGGGCGGCCACTCCAGGTGGGTCCGGGCCAGCCGGGCCCCGGTCCGGCCCGGGTCGTCGGCCGCGGCAACCAGATCGGCCGCGACGGCGGACAGGGTGTCGACCGAGGCGGTAGGCGTCCCGTCGGCCCAGGTCAGCTGAGTCCCGATGGGCGGCACGGGAAGCGCCTGCACCCGTCGCCGTTCGGCCTCGTCGGTCGCGTAGCGCTGGGCGGCCGCCAGGTCGGCGGCGCCGTCGGCCGATGTGCCGGAGGAGTCCAGCAGGGCGATCTGGGCGCCGAGGAACGACGGCAGCTCCACGACCGGTGCGCTGCCGGACGGCAGCTCACCGCCGACCGACTCGACGACCGACTGCAACGTGGCATCGCCCAGGCGGTCGCGGAGCAGGTCGGCGGCGGCGTTGTCACTGAACCGGATCATCGCGTGGGCCAGGTCGTCGAGGGTGACCGGAGTGCTCGGGTCGGCGGCCGCGAGACCGCGGCCGTCCAGGGCGACGCCGAGCTCGGCCAGCGCGGCCGGGTGGGCGCCGCCGTCCAGGCCGGGCAGATACCACCGTTCCCACTCGCCCACCGTGATCAGCTGCTCGGGGTCGATGGTCCCGGCGTCGACGGCCCTAGCGTAGGCGGCGAGATGGACGATCTTGGCGGCCGAGGCGGCCGGCTGGGCGTCCCCGCCCCGGTGGCGCAGCCCGTTCCCACGACCGTCGTCGATCGTCACGGCGACCTGGTCGGGATGCGCGGCCAGATATCCGGTCCACCCGGCGGCCGTCGCGGTGTCGACCACGCCCGGGGCCGGGCAGGACAAGGTCGAACTCTCCACCGACTCCGCCGCCGCACTGGAGACCGTGGCGTCGGGCGCGGTCACGGATCCCCCGGAACAGGCCGTCAGCAGGACCCCGCCGAGTACGAGTGCCCCCACCCGGGGGCTCCACCGTCTGCTGCGCTGCCGCTCCGCCATTGGCCACCTCCGCCTCGGACCTCCGTGAATCCGATATTACGGAAATTCGACGCGACCGCCACCGGACGGATTCACCGCACGTCCGCCAGGACATCGAGCCACCGATTCACCTCGGCCCGCGAGCGAAGGACGACCACCGGCAGGTCCGGGCGGGCCGTGCGGATCTGGGTCAGCCGTTCGGCGCTGCGGCCGTGGGTCCGCCACGCCCAGCGGACGATGTGGTCCGGATCGGTGAAGAACGTGCGCAGCGCCGGTTCCCGGTTGCCGTTCCACAGTTCGACCCGGCCGACGGACCGCCGGACCGTCCGGCGGACCACCCGGCTCATCACCAGCGCTCGGGGCAGATCGAGGTGGACCGCCAGGTCGCAACGGGCCAGCAGCAGCGGGCGGACGGCCTGGTACTGCCATTCCGACACCCATCGCGGCGCGGCGGCGATGGCCCGCACATCGGCGACGAAGTCGGCGCGGGGGATCCAGCCCGGCCCGTGGTGCAGGCTGTCGAGCTCGGTGTACGGCAGGTCGAGGACGCGGGCGATCGCCGTACAGAGGGTCGTCTTGCCGGACCCGCTGCTGCCACTGACCAGCACCCGGGACGGCAGCGCGGGCAACGGGTCGTCGGCGGTGAGCGTCGGCACGGCCAGCACCGTAGCCCGGCCCGGCGCGCACCGGTCAGGTGGAACCGAGCCGCGGCCAGCGCCGACCGGTCGGTGGGCCGTGTCAGGCTGACCCGGCGGGGTCGGCCGAGGGCCCGCCGGTGACGATCTGGAGGGCCGACAGTGACCACACAGCCCGGGATCCGACGGCCCGTGCGGCGGGTGTCCGGTGAACGCGGGAGGCCGCTGGATCCGCACGTCTGGCCGGGCACCCTGCCGGCGGCCCGGCAACTGGTGGACGAGGGGCTAGACCTGGGGCCGTTGACGGTGCTGGTGGGCGAGAACGGCGCCGGCAAGTCGACGGTCGTCGAGGCCATCGCGATGGCCTACGGGTTGTCCCCGGAGGGCGGCTCGATCGGTGCGCGGTTGACCAGCCGGGCGTCCGAGTCACCGCTGCACGAGTCGCTGTCCCTGGTGCGCAATCCCGGCGCCGCCCGCTGGGGCTTCTTCCTGCGGGCCGAGACCATGCACGGCTTCTACTCGTACCTGGAAGCCAACCCAGGGAAGTCGATGGAGCCGGCGTTCCACGAGATGTCACACGGCGAGTCCTTTCTCGCGGTCCTGGCGCACCGCTTCGACTCGCCCGGGTTCTACGTCCTGGACGAACCGGAGGCGGCGCTGTCGTTCTCCAGCAGCCTGGCCCTGGTCGGGCTGCTGGCCGAGATCGCGGTCAGCGAACGCACGCAGGCCATCGTCTCGACCCACTCCCCCATCGTCGCCGCCACCCCGGGGGCCGACATTTACGAGGTGGGCGACTGGGGCCTGCGACGGGTGGCCTGGGAGGACCTGGAGCTGGTGCAGCACTGGCGGCGCTTCCTGGACGGACCGGGCGCCTACCTGCGTCACCTACGGGACTGATCCGTCACCGGGTCGGTGGCCGACGCTTCGGGCGGATTCTAGGAGTCGGGCCGTTCGATGAGGTTGATCTGCGTGCCGTCCGGGTCAATCAGGAAGCCGACCCGGCCGCCCCAGCTCTCGATCCGCGGCGGATGGAGTCGGGGGAATCCGCGATCGGCCACCGGCACCCCGGCGGTCCGGATCGCGTTCCACAACCCGTCGAGATCGGCGACCCGCAGGCAGCACTGGAAATGGCTGGTGGCCGGGTCGAGGTCCGGGTGGGCGAAGAACTCCAGGTGCAACGGTCCCCGTTGCAGGATCAGCCAGCCGTCGGCGTCGTAGGTGCACGTGAAACCCCACCCGCCGTAGAACGCCCGGGTGGCCGCGAGATCACGCGACGGCAGCGCCGGTACCGCACGATCGGCCATCCCGACCCTCCTGTTCGCCGCGCCCTCCGGGGCCGGGCCCGGCTCAGAGTTTGGTCATCGGCACGCCGCCGATGAGCATGAGGCGCACCTTGCCCGCCGTTCCGAAGTCGATGGTCGCCGTCGTCCGCGGGCCGACCCCGTCGACGACGAGAACCGTTCCCAGCCCGTACTTGTCGTGCGAGACGCGGTCACCGGGCGCCAGCGACAGCGCCGGCTTGGATCCGAGCCCGGCCCCGCGGGCCCGGGACGGGGAGTCCGCGCCGAACCGGCGGGCGCTGACCGGCGCCGATCGGCCGGTCCAGCCCTCCTCGGCCGACTCGCCGAAGGTCCGCGAGCCGTAGGGGGACTCGAAGCGGCGGGAGCCGAAGGAACCGCGCCCGCGCGGGTAGCCCATGTCGCTCTCGAACGAGCTGTCGCCGATGAAGCCGCCGGCGCGGGCGTCGTCCTCGGAGCGGCGCCAGTCGACGAGTTCACCGGGGATGTCGCTGAGGAAGCGGGACGCCGGGTTGGCCGCCGGCTGTCCCCACGCCGACCGCATCATGGCCCGGGTGATGTAGAGCCGGCGCTGCGCGCGGGTGATGCCGACGTAGGCCAGCCGGCGTTCCTCGGTCAGCTCGAAATCGTCGGCCAGCGAACGCATGTGGGGGAAGACGCCGTCCTCCCAGGCGGTGAGGAAGACGACCGGGAATTCCAGTCCCTTGGCCGTGTGCAGGGTCATCATCGTGACGACCCCCTCACCGGACTCGGGTAGTGAGTCGGCATCGGCGACCAGCGACAGCTGTTCCAGCACGGCGATCAGCAGCTCACCGGCGTCCGGCGGGACGTCCTCGTCGGCCGCCGGCTCCGCGGTCTCGTCGATCACGCCGTCGGACCCCTCCCGCCCGGCGTCGGCCACCACGGGATCGACGTCGTCACCGGACGCCGGTTCCCGCGTGCCCGGCGGAACCGCCGGCGCCCCCAGAGATGTCCCGGCCAGCAGGTTCTCGGTGTTCTCCCGGAGCACCGTGACCAGCTGTTCGAGGTTCTCCAGGCGGGACCCGTCCTGCGGATCGTCGGAGTTCTCCAGCTCCGCGCGGTACCCGGTGCGATCGAGCACCGCGGTGAGCAGGTCGGCCGGTTCCATGCCGAAGCCGACCTCGGCGCGCAGCCCGGTCAGCAGGTCGGCGA
Source organism: Nakamurella flava (assembly GCF_005298075.1). Taxonomy (NCBI): domain Bacteria; kingdom Bacillati; phylum Actinomycetota; class Actinomycetes; order Nakamurellales; family Nakamurellaceae; genus Nakamurella; species Nakamurella flava. The sequence goes on along the minus strand of NZ_SZZH01000003.1, from coordinate 648,555 downwards.
AGGACTGCAGCGAGTTGGCCGACCGGGTGACCAACCCGGGGATGTCTTTGATGCGGGTGAGGGCCTCACCGAAACCGATGCGTTCCCGTTCGGCGAACACCGCGACGGTGGCCTCGGCCCGGTCGCCGATTCCCCGGCGCGGGGTGTTCAGGATGCGGCGCAGGTTGATCTCGTCGTCCGGGTTGGCGATGGCCCGCAGGTAGGCCAGCGCGTCCTTGACCTCCTTGCGCTCGTAGAAGCGCACTCCACCGACGATCCGGTAGGGCAGGCCCGTGCGGACGAAAACGTCCTCCAGGGCCCGCGACCCGGAGTTGGTCCGGTAGAACACGGCCACGTCACCGAAGGTGGCGTCGCCGTTGTCGACCAGGGCGTCGATCTCCTTGGCGACGAACTGGGCCTCGTCGTGCTCGTTGTCGCCGACGTACCCGGTGATCTTGTCGCCGGCCCCGGTGGACGTCCACAGATTCTTGGCCCGCCGCTCGGGGTTGCGGGCGATGACGGAGTTGGCCGCGGACAGGATCGTCTGGGTGGAGCGGTAGTTCTGCTCCAACATGATCGTCCGCGCATCGGGGTAGTCGCGCTCGAACTCGACGATGTTGCGGATGGTGGCGCCGCGAAAGGCGTAGATGGACTGGTCGGCATCACCGACCACCACGAGCTCGGCGGGCGGCACGGGCGCGCCGGACGCCGGGCGGACCAGCTCACCGTCCGCGGTGCGGACCTCCCGTTCGTCGACGGTGCCGCCGACCAGCGCCTTCACCAGCATGTACTGGGCGTGGTTGGTGTCCTGGTACTCGTCGACCATGACGTGCCGAAACCGCCGCCGGTAGTGCTCGGCGACGGCCGGGTACGTCTGCAGCAGGTGCACCGTCTGCATGATCAGGTCGTCGAAGTCGAAGGCGGCCGCCGCCTTGAGACGGGCGGTGTACTCGCGGTACACGTCGGCGACGATGCGCTCCTGCTCGCCGTCGGCCTTGTCGGCCGCCTCGTCCGGGCCGACGAGCTCGTTCTTCAGGTTGGAGATGGCGTTGGCCAGCTGCTTGGCCGGGAAGCGCTTGGTGTCGAGGTTGAGCCCGCCCGCCACCAGCTGCACGAGCCGCTGCGAGTCCGCGGCGTCATAGATGGTGAACGTCGTCTTCATCCCGAGGGTCGACGCTTCGGCGCGCAGGATCCGCACGCACATGGAGTGGAACGTCGACACCCACATCGAGTAGGCCCGCCGGCCGACCAGGTCGATGACCCGTTCCTTCATCTCCCGGGCGGCCTTGTTGGTGAAGGTGATGGCCAGGATCTCCCCCGGCTGCGCGCCCCCGTCGGCCAGCAGGTGGGCGATCCGCCGGGTCAGCACCCGGGTCTTGCCGGAGCCCGCGCCGGCCACGACCAGCAGCGGACCGCCGCGGTGCTCCACGGCCGCCTTCTGCTGGGGGTTCAGGCCCTCCAGAAGCGAGTCGGTCCGCTGGCGGGTGCGCTGGGCCCGTTGGGCCGCGATCTCGGCGAGGTTGGCCGCGGCCCGGCCGAGGGCGGAACCGGCGGCCGGGCGCGGCTCCAGGCCGGCGGCGGGAGCGGCGGGGGGAAGGTCGAACAGGCTTTCCATGTCGGCGTTCACGCTACCCGCGGGCACCGACAGCCCGGCCCGGCGCGGCCGGGCGCGGCCGGCCCACCGTCCCGTCCGCCACGTACCTATGGCCCCCGACCGGGCTAAAGGGTGGGCAGTTCGCGGGTTCTGTGGTCTACTGCCAGGGTGATCAGCCAACTTTCTGCTCGGGTGCCGCACGGCGCACGACCAGAGTTTTTCTACGGGTACCGGATTTCGGTGCCCGTCAGCGGCTGACAGCCCGCCCCGACGACGCCCCGAGGTCCACCGACCCGGGGCGTTTTGTATGCCTGGGCTCGGCGGGTCAGGGCAGAACAAGGACAACGTTGTGACCACCACCCTCAGCTCGACCGCCACCGGAGAGACCGCTCCCGTGCCTACCGCCGACACCCCCGCCGACCGCGACGCCACTGGCAGCCCGGTCGCCAGCTCCCCCACCGAGCCGCAGCTCGAGGACGTTCCGGTGCCCGCCGACCAGGCCGGCATCGACGTCCTGCGGACCGAGATCGACAGCCTGGACGCCGAGATCCTGCGCCTGATCAAGCGGCGCAACGCCGTCTCCCACGCCATCGGCGCCGCCCGCCGCACGCTGGGCGGGCCGCGCATCGTCTACAGCCGAGAGATGGCCATCCTGGAGCGCTTCCGCGACCTCGGCCCGGCCGGCGCCGACCTCGGCATGCTGCTGCTGTCGATGGGCCGCGGACGGCTCGGCCGCAAGTAACCGGCGCTCGATCGCGGGTCAGGCGGTCCGGCGCTGCTCGTCGGCCCCGTCCTGCTCGGCCGCGGTCGGCACGTCGAGATCGAGCAGCCGCTCGATCGGCAGGTCCAGCGCCCGGGCCAGCGCGACCACGGTGAAGAAGGCCGGGGTCGGGATCCGACCGGACTCGATCTTGCGCAGGGTGTCGACCGGTACTCCGGACGCGGCGGCCACCTCGGTGGCCGGCCGGTCACCCCGAGCGTCCCGCAGGGTCTCGCCCAGCCGGATCCCGCGAGCCCGTTCGGCTTCGGTCAGCATCGGTCGCACCATGCCTGTGATAGTAATCCCTGGATAGTTATCCTGGGATTGTTATCCGAGGAGGCGTGGTCATGATCCATCTCAAGACACCCGGCGAGATCCAGGCGATGCGGGCGGCCGGCCTGGTGGTCGCCGACATCCTGGCCACCGTGTCGGCGGCGGCAAAACCGGGGGTGCGGACCCGGGATCTGGACGGGATCGCCCGCGACGTGTTGCGTCGGCACGGCGCCCGTTCCCCGTTCCTGGGGTACCGGCCGTCGTTCGCCGACAGCCCCTTCCCCGGGGTGATCTGCACGTCGGTCAACGACGCCGTGCTGCACGGCATCCCCAGCCGCGAACGCCTGCGCCCGGGCGATCTGCTGTCGGTCGACTGCGGCGCCCTGCTGGACGGCTGGGCGGCCGACGCCGCGGTCACGGTCGCGGTCGGCGCGCCGTCCCCGGCCGACGCCGCCCTGGCCGACACCACGGCTGCCGCGCTGCGGGCCGGGATCGCGGCCGCCGTCCCCGGCGGCCGCCTGGGCGACATCTCCGCCGCCATCGGCATGGTGGGCCGGGCCGGCGGGTACGGCATCAACACCGACTACGGCGGCCACGGGGTCGGCCACGAGATGCACGAGCTGCCGTCCGTGCCGAACGAGGGCCGCCCCGCGCGGGGCCTGCGCCTCCCGGTGGGGCTGGTCATCGCCATCGAACCCTGGTTCCTGGGCGGCGGGTCCGACGCCTACCGGGTCGATCCCGACGGTTGGACGCTGCGCACCGCCGACGGCAGCCGAGGCGCCCACGTCGAGCACACCGTGGCCGTCACCGCCGACGGCCCGCTGGTGCTGACGGCCGCCTGATCCGCGCCCTGATCGACGCCGACTTGTCATACCCGCACCTTCCCGGCTCGTCCGGACATGCGGGTATGACAAGTCGGCCGTCCCCCGAGGCCGTCACCATCGGTGACCGCAGCTCACGCGGCTGGCGGCTGCGCGGACGCCCGCCGTGTGGGAGCGTTCCCATCACCCGTCCACCGACGGGTGCCGACCGCCTCGACGACAACGGAGTCCACCCGTGGCCGATCTGCCCGATCCCCTGTCCCGTCCCGCGCCCGTGGCGGAGCCGCACCGGCTGACCCGCCGGGCCGTGCTGGGTGGCCTGTCCGCCGGCGCCGCCCTGACCGCGGCGGGCGTCCTCTGGCCCGGCATGGCCGGCGCCGCCTCCTCCGGTCCGGACGCCACTCCGGACGCCGGGAGCGCCGCCGCCGACCTGCAGTCCGAGGCCGGCGCGCAGGCCCGCTCGGCCGCCTGCGACCGCGATGCCGTCCGGCGGGGCCTGGGCTTCCTGCAGACCATGACGGACGCGTACCCGGCGTCGAACCCCGGTCCGCGGCTGGCCCAGAGCTACGCCGACGAATTGGGGCTGTTCTCCTCCGCGTTCGTCTACGACAACGCCCTGGCCATCTGCGCCGCGCTGGCCGCCGGCCCGTCCGGCCTGTCGCTGGCCCGCACCCTCGGTGACGGCCTGGTGTTCGCGGCGGCCAACGACCCGGACTACTCCGACGGTCGGCTCCGGCAGGCCTACAACGTCGGCCCCTACACGTTCTACGACGGCAACCGCTCGCCGGCCGGGTTCGTGCGAGCCGACGGCAAGGCGAACGTCGGCTGGCAGTTCGGCTTCCTCGGCACCGCGGTCGGCGACATGGCCTGGGCCGGCATCGCTCTCGCCCAGCTGTACCGGCGCACGAAGGCTCCGGCCTATCTCGCGACAGCGCTGCGGATCGGCCGCTGGATCACCCGGACCACCCTGAATCCCGGTGCGCTCGGCGGGTTCTCGATCGGCGTCGACGGCGGCAACGTGTCCAAGCCGAACGTGTCCACCGAGCACAACATCGACTGCGTCGCCCTGTTCGGCATGCTGCGCACCCTCACCGGCGACGCCGCCTGGACGGCTGCCCAGCGGCGGGCCCGCGGCTTCGTCGACAAGATGTGGAACGCGACCGACGGTTTCTTCTGGACCGGCTCCAACGACGGTACGACGATCAACCAGAGCCCACGGCCGCTCGACCCGCAGACCTGGAGCTGGCTGGCCCTGCGGGACCGGCGCTACGCGCGGGCGCTGGACTGGGCCGGCCGGGAGCTAGCGGTCACCGACAACGGGACCGGGCCGAATTCCGAGGTCCTGGAGGGGGTCTCGGTGTCCGGGGTGACGTTCAGCGACACCAGCAGGACGTCGACCGCCCAGTACAACGGGCGTCCGGTCGAGCAGTCCGGCGTCTGGTTGGAGGGCACCGCCCAGCAGGCCACGTCACTGGCCGACCGGGGCGGCGGCGCCGATCGGCGGGCCGCCGACGCCCTGCTCGCCCAGGTGCGGACGGCGCAGGACCGGCTCGGTTTCGGCACCGCGCCCGGCACCCCGCAGCACGTCGGCGGCGCCGACCTGCCGGCCGGCGGCGGCGTGGTCGCGGCGACGAGCCTCATCGACACCGGTTTCAACTTCGGGTATTTCCGGGTGCAGCACGTCGGCGCGACCAGCTGGTACGTGATGGCCGCCCGGCGGGTGAACCCGCTGCGACTCGGACTGTAGGGGCCGGCCGGTGACACCGGCGGGTGGGGCACACCCCCGACGGAGCGTGCCCCACCCGGCTCACACGCCCACGGCGTCCCTGGCCGCGGCCTGCCGGACGGCGAACGACGGGTATCCCGCGTCGGCCTCCTCCGTGCACAGCCGCCGGTACTGGCCGACGCCGCCGATGTAGGACAGCAGTCGGCGTGGCTTGCCGGGCACGTTCGACCCCATGTACCAGGACGAGGTCTTCTGGACCAGGGTCGCCCCGGCGATCTCTTCGTGGTGGTCGATCCAGGCCTGTTCGCCGGCGACGGTCGCTTCGACCACCGCGCCGCCGGCCAGCCCGACCGTCCGGATCAGCCGGGTGATCCATTCGGTCTGCTGCTGCAGACAGGTGGTCATGTTGCAGAGGGCGGCCGACGGGGCCAGCGGCGCACCGGTGGTGAACAGGTTCGGGTAGCCCTCCACCATCATCCCCATGGTGGTGCGGATGTCGCGGGACCAGTCCTCGGCCAGCTTGCGGCCGTCCCGTCCGGTGATGTCGATCCGCGTCAGCGATCCGGTGCCGGCGTCGAAACCCACGGCGAGGATGACGATGTCGACCTCATGGACGGTGCCGTCCGCGAGTTCGACGCCCTCGGGCACGATCCGGGCGATGGGGTTGTCGCGGACGCCGACCAGGTCGACGTTGTCGCGGTGGTAGATCTCCAGGTAGCCGCGCTCCAGGGGCACGCGGTGGGTGCCGAACCCGTAGTCGGTGGGCACCAGGATGTCGATGAGCCGCTGGTCCTTCAGGCGGGCGCGCATCTTCTCGCGGACGAACTCGGAGATGGTCTCGCTGACCTCGGCGTCGAAGAACTGTTCGCCGAAGCCGGCGAGCCAGAGCTTGAGCGACCCGTCCTGGTAGATCTCCTCCAGGATCTCCTCGCGCTGCTGCGGGGTGCAGTCGGCCCAGGCGTGCTCGAAGTCGTACTCGAACCCGGTGAACGTGTGCGGGATGGTCGCCTTCAGCTCGGCGAAACGGCTCTTGTACCAGTCGTGTTCGGCCTCGCCGTAGAGCGGGCTCTTCATCGGCAGTACGTACTGCGGGGTCCGCGCGAAGACGGTGAGGTGCTCGACCTGGTCGGCGATGGTCTGGATCACCTGGATGCCGGTCGCCCCGACCCCGACGACGGCGACCCGCTTGCCGGCCAGATCGACGCCCTCGCGGGGCCAGCGGGAGGTGTGGAAGATCTGGCCGCGGAACGTCTCCTGGCCCGGGAAGACCTTGTCCAACGGGGCGGACAGCATGCCCGTGCAGGAGATGAAATAGCGGGTGTCGATCTGCTCGCCGGTGTCGGTGCGCACCGTCCAGCGTTCCCGGTCGGCATCCCAGTCGGCGCTGACGATGCGGGTGCCGAACTGGATGTCCTTGCGCAGGTCCAGCTGGTCGGTGACGTAGTGCAGCCACCGCTCGATCTCGGGCTGGCCGGGGAACTTCTCCGACCAGCTCCAGCCCTTGTAGAGCTCCTCGGAGAACAGGTACTGGTAGATGTACGCCTCGGAGTCGAAACGCGCACCGGGGTAACGATTCCAGTACCAGGTCCCGCCGACGTCGGTGGCCATGTCGTAGGCGCGGACCGTCAGGCCGAGTTCCCGGAGTTGGTGGAGCTGGTAGAGGCCGGCGACGCCGGCTCCCATCACGAGCGCGTCGAGCACGGTGACGGTGGGGTCGGTCGACGCCGAGACTCCGGTGTCCGTCAGGGTTGTCATCGCTGGCACCTCTCTGTGCGGTGGATCACAAGGAGGTTCACGATGCAGGTGTCCGGCGTGTCGCCCATGTCCCACTACCGGACACGTTGTCGGACCCCACCACCCGGCCGACGGCCGGGTCAGTCGGTGACGCCGTACTCGGCGATCTTGCGGTAGAGGGTGGACCGGGCCAGGCCGAGGACCTCGGCAGCGGCCTTGCGGTTGCCGCCCGTCTCCCGCAGGGCCGCCACGATGGCGTCCCGCTCCACCCGGTCGACCTCCCGCAGCGCGTTCTTGGGGGCGCTCTGGCAGGACGCCGGCAGGTCGGCGATCTCGAGGGTCCCCACCGGTCGTCGGCGCACCGCGTGGTCCAGGGCCGCACGCAGTTCGGTGACGTTCCCGGGCCAGCGGTGCCGGACCAGGGTGGCGACGACCTCGTCGGTCAGGCGGATACGGCCCCCCGGGGACAGGTCCTCGACGATGGATCGGGCCAGCGCGGGGAAGTCGGCGGTCCGGTTGCGAAGCGGCGGCACCCAGACGGAGTCGTCGAAGGCCGCGAGCAGCGGCTGCTCCCGGCCTGGGCCGCCGGGACCGGAGGTACCGGCCAGGTGGACCCGTCCCGCCCGGCGCGCGAGCCGGTCGAGCAGCGCGGCACCGGCGGCCGCGCCGAGCCGGTCGACATCCCGCACCACCAGCAGTGTCTCGGCGTCACCGGCCCGGTCCAGACCGGTGACCTCGGTCGGCAGGCCCGTACCGACCAGCTGATCCGCCGCGACGGCGACCACCCGGTGCCGGGGTCCGAGCCCCCGGAACTCGTTCCGCAGCAGGGTGTGTCGACCGGTGCCGGGTTCGCCGACGACGAGCACCGAGCGGCCGGACCGCAGGGCCGTCCGGACCCTGGTGATCGCCGCGTTCATCGCCGGGGTGTGCGACCCGGTCCCGGCGCGGGGGTCGACCACGGCGCCCCCACCCGGACGCCACCCCCCGGCCGGCCGGCCGGTGATCACGTCCTCGTCCACCACCAGATCCCGGCAGCGGGTCACCACGCCGACCATCCCGGCGACGTCGCCGCCGAATTCGGCGGCCGACCCGCGGAGCCGGATCTGCAGGCCGGACGGCAGGTCGACACGGTCGTCGACCCGGACGGGACGCTGGTCGATGAGGAACCGCATGTGATCGGCCAGGGCGGCCTGGTCGGCCGAGTCGAGCAGGGCGGTCAACGCGGTGTTGGCCATCGTCACCCGGGGTCCCACGGCGACCACGGCCTCGCGGGTGCGCGCCTCGACCCGGGCGTACACGTCGAACAGGGCCTGCTGGGATTCGTTGCGGTCCCGCACCAGGCGTCGCTCGATCTCGGCGGCCGCCGAGCGGGCCAGTGAATGCATGATCGGCGTGTACTGCTCCTGCAGGCACGTCACGTCCAGGACGCCCTCGATCCGCCCGGTGAACGGGTCGCGGACCGGTGCCCCGGTGCAGGCGAAGGCCTGCAACGACTCGACGAAGTGCTCGGGCCCGACGATGGCCACCGACGCACCGAACTCCAGGACGGTGCCGACACCGTTGGTCCCGACCGCCCCCTCGGCATAGTCGAAGCCCTGGGCGAAGGAGACCCGGTCCAGTACCCGGGAGATCCAGGGGGTGCTGTCCTGTCGGAGCATGATCCGCGCCTTGCTGTCGGTCAGCACCACGCAGGACGGGACGTCGGCCAGCTGGTCGATCAGGCGGCTGACCACCGGCTGGGCGCAGCGGACCAGACGGGAGGAGAGATCCAGGTCCGGGGTGTACCGGCTGTGCAGCGCCGTCGGTGAGACGCCGCTGGTCAGGCTCCGCCGCCAGGACGCCTGCACGAGATCCGGGACCTCGGGGCGGGCCAGCGCGTCGCCCTCGATGAGTTCCGCGCGCGCGGTGGCCAGGGCCAGCCGGTAGTCACCCCGGTTCCTCATGGATCAAGAACCTCCTCGTTCCCGCCCCATGCTCGGCCCGACCCGCGCCGCCGAGGTGTCCCAAAAGCGGACACGTGCCCGTCGTGGACACCCTCGACAGTGGTGGCCGTCACCCCGACGACCGACCGGCCACCCCGCCCCCATCGTCGCCGACCACCCCCTCAGAGTCGAGGAGCAGACATGATCGCCAACCCCTACTACACCTCCGAGTTCCACGGTGACTACGACGTCGTGCCGATCGGCCGGCTGGATCTGGAGGAGGGCGGCTCGATCCCCGACTGCCGGCTCTCCGTCGCCACCTTCGGCACCCTGAACGAGGCGAAGGACAACGCGATCCTCATCCCCACCTGGTTCTCCGGCACGCACCAGGTCTGGCGGGACGTCTACATCGGCCCGGACCACGCCCTCAACCCGGACGAGTACTTCATCGTCGTCGTCGACCAGATCGGATCCGGGCTGTCCACGTCGCCGCACAACGCCGACGGACCGAACTCCGGCATCGCGATGTCGAAGTTCCCGCGTGTGCGCATCGGGGACGACGTCGTCGCCCAGGAGCGGCTGCTGCGCGAGCACTTCGGCATCGAGCGGCTCGCCCTGGTCGTCGGCGGCTCGATGGGTGCCCAGCAGACCTACGAGTGGGCGGTCCGGTTCCCCGACAAGGTGCGCCGCGCGGCCCCCATCGCCGGGACCGCCCAGAACACCCCGCACGACTTCCTCTTCGCGCAGACCCTGGTGGACACGATCACCGCCGACCCGGGCTTCGCCGGCGGCGAGTACAGCTCCAATGCCGAGGTGCTGGCCGGGCTGACCCGGCACGCCCACCTCTGGGCGGTGATGGGGTTCTCCACCGAATTCTGGAAGCAGGAGGTCTGGCGCGCACTGGATTTCGACTCCAAGGAAGCATTCCTGGCCGGGTTCCTCGAGCCCTACTTCACCGCGATGGACCCCAATGACCTGCTGACCCAGGCGTGGAAGTGGCAGCGCGGTGACGTCGCCCGGCACACCGGGGGCGACTTGGCCGCCGCCCTGGGCCGGATCACCGCGAAGACGTTCGTCATGCCCATCGACGAGGACATGTTCTTCCCCGTCCGCGACACCGCCGCCGAGGCCGCCCTCGTCCCGGGCGCCGAACTGCGTGTCGTCAACGACGTCCTCGGCCACCTCGGACTGTTCGGTGTCGCCCCGACCTACATGCCCCAGATCGACCAGCACCTGCAGGACCTGTTGGCCATCCCGGCCTGATCCCTCCATCCACCACTCTCCCCAGGAAGACAAGGACGTCACCAGCCATGGGCACCATGAAGGCATTCACCACCCCCGGAGTCGGCCGCACCGAGGTCATCGACAAGCCGATCCCCACCCCCGGTCCCGACGACGTCATCGTCAAGACCACCGCGGCCCTGATCTGCACCTCCGACGTCCACACCGTCGCCGGCGCGCTGCCGGTCGAGGCCGGCCGCACCCTCGGACACGAGGCCGTCGGCGTGGTCGAGGCCATCGGGAGCAACGTCACCGGATTCACCGAGGGCCAGCGCGTCGCGGTCAACGCGATCACCCCGTGTTGGGAGTGCCGCTACTGCCAGACCGGCTACACCAGCCAGTGCGGCGGACCGCTCGGCGGCTACCAGTACACGGCCCAGCGGGACGGCAACATGGCCGAGTACTTCGTGGTCCCCAAGGCCCGGGGCAACCTCGCCCCCATCCCCGACGCCATCACCGACGCCCAGGCCGTCTATGCCTGCGACATGCTGTCCACCGGATTCATGGGTGCCGAACACTGCTACCTGCGGCTGGGCGACTCGGTGGCGATCTTCGCGCAGGGCGCCGTCGGGCTATCCGCGACCATCGGGGCGACCCTCCTCGGCGCGGCCCGCATCTTCGCCGTCGAGGCCATCCCCGCGCGTCAGGACCTGGCCCGGGCCTTCGGCGCCACCGACATCATCGACTTCACGCAGGGCGATGCGGTGGAGCAGATCCGGGCGGCGACCGACGGGGAGGGCGTGGACGCGGCCATCGAGGCGTTCGGCTTCCCGCAGACGTGGGAGGCGTGCCTGCGGGTCACCAAGGCCGGCGGCCGGGTCTCCAACATCGGCTACCACGGCGAGAACCCGAACCCGCTGCCGGTCCCGCTGGACGCCTTCGGGCTCGGCATGGCCGACAAGTCGATCCACACCGGGCTCTGCCCGGGCGGCAACGACCGCATGCAGCGGATCTTCGCCCTCATCGGCACCGGCCGGTTCGACCCGACCCTGATGACGACGCACACCTTCGGCTTCGACGACGTGGAGAAGGCGTTCGAGCTGATGCGCACCAAGCAGGACGGCGTCATCAAGCCGCTCATCACGTTCTGACCGACGGCTCGCGGCCGGGGCGCTGCGCGAGCGCCCCGGCCGTCAGACCAGTCGGCGGTCCGACGCCCAGCGGGACAGCTCGTAACGGTTGGACTTCTGCGTCTTGCGCAGCACGCTCGAGACGTGGGTCTCGACGGTCTTGATCGAGATGAACAGCTGGGCGGCGATCTCCTTGTAGGCGTACCCGCGGGCCAGCAGCTTGAGCACCTCGCGTTCGCGGGGCGACAGCAGGTCCAGCTCCGGGTCCGACACCCCGGCCGGGACGTGCCGGTCGGAGAACGCGTCGAGGACGAACCCGGCCAGCCGGGGCGAGAAGACGGCGTCCCCGGCGGCCACCCGGACGACCGCGTCGGCCAGCTCCCGGCCCGAGATCGTCTTGGTGACGTAGCCGCGGGCCCCGGCCCGGATGACGGCGATGACGTCCTCGGCGGCGTCGGACACCGACAGCGCCAGGAACACGACACCCGGATAGCGGGCGTGGGTCTGCTCCAGGACCGCCCGCCCGCCGCCGTCGGGCATGTGCACGTCCAGCAGCACGACATCGGGCTGGTCGGAGGCGATCCGGACGACCGCCTCCCCGACCGAACCGGCCTCGCCGACCACGGCGATCCGGTCGTCGGCCAGATCGGCCAGTTCCGCCTTCACCCCGGCCCGGAACAGCGCGTGGTCGTCGACCAGGAACACCCGGACCGGGTTCGCGGACGGGGGCGTGGTCATCGGTGGGCGTCCTCTCGTCGGGGGGACGGACCGGGCCGTCCCGCGGCCCCGACCGTACCGTCGGGCCCGGACGCCGCGGCCGGATCGTCCTCGGTCTCGACGGCCGAGCGGATCCGCATGGTCAGCTCGACCTCGGTGCCCTCCCCCGGGTTCGACCGCACGGAGGCGCTGCCACCGTGCCGGTTCATCCGCCCGTGGATGGACTCGGCCAAGCCGCGTCGGTCCGGGTCGACGGCGGTCGGGTCGAACCCGGCGCCCCGGTCCCGGACGAAGATGCTGGCGGTGTCGTCCTCGACCTCGGCGTACACGCTGATCTCCTGCACCCCGGCGTGTTTGGCCGCGTTGACCATCGCCTCCCGGGCCGCGGCCACCAACGCGGCCAGGTGCTCGTCCATCGGGGCGTCGCCGACGACCACCGGGGTCACGCTCATCGCATAGGTGTCCTCCACCGCACCGGCCGCCTCGGCCAACGCCCCGGCCAGGGTGCCGGTGGGCCCGGCCGGGCCGGCGCCGCTGGGCGAGGCGTATCCGGCCGGCCCGTACAACCATGTCCGCAGCTGCCGTTCCTGGCTGCGGGCCAGCCGCTGCACCTCCCGGGCGTCACCGGCCTGCCGCTGGATCAAGGCCAACGTCTGCAGCACCGAATCGTGCAGGTGGGCGGCGATCTCGGCCCGTTCCCGTTCGCGCACGCGTTCCCGGCGCTCGTCCCCCAGGTCGCGGACCAGCCGCAGCCACCAGGGGACGGTGATGATGGCGACGCCGACCAGCGTCAGCAGGACGGCGATCAGCGCGGACCGGACGGCCAGGAAGTCGAGCTGTCCCAGGGCGAACACCGCGAGCCCGCCGATGACCAGGACGCAGCCGCCGAGGATCCGCCACCACGACGACCCGCCGGGAGCGACGAGCCCGGCCGCGCTGCGCCGCCAGCGCCGACGACGGGCGTCGTCGGCTTCCCGCCAGATGAACGCCGCGCCCACCGCGGCCAGCCCCAGGGGGCCGAGCACCCAGCCGAGGACGTGTTCGAGGCCCAGGCCGACGGCGGCCAGGAACAGCGCCGCGCCGACCGCGGCGATGCCCAGGGCCTGCCGTCGCTCGGACCGGCCGGTGCGGGTGGGTTCGGCCTTCTCACCCGCGGGGAGCCGGGGGGTCTGCGGCACGAAGATCCACAGCAGCGCGTACGCGAGGATGCCGGCGCCCGAGATGAGAGCGAGGAAGACGAACGTGGCCCGGACCCAGGTGGCCGGGACCCGCAGATGGTCGGCGAGCCCGCCGGCCACCCCGCCGAGCAGCGCACCGTCCCGGCGGCGGGTGAGCTTGGGGACGCCGTCGGGGGTCCGCTCGACGATCGGCGCGGCGGCGCTCCCCTGCCCCCGCCCGGGATCGGCGATGGATGGGTCGTCCCCGGAGCCGGTGGTCGGCCGGGCGGCGCGGACGGTGGGGATGGGAGCGGTCGGTCGATCGTCGGACGCCTCGACGCCCGGCCGCCCGGCCGGGGACGAGGGGTCGGGACCTGCGGGCACACTCACCCCTCCAGCGTCACACGGAACCGCGACCGTGCGTATCGGGGTGAACCCTGGTCCGGCGGGCGGACCGCGAACCAGGGGCATCCCCGATGGTGTCCGCCGGCGCCGGGAACGAGGCTGATCGGCATGACTTCCACGCAGCAGGGCCCGAGCGGCTGGTCACCGGCCGGCTCGGTGGGTGATCCCGCTGGTTCCGGCCCGGGGACGGGCTGGTGGCCGAACCGTCCGCGCCGGTCGTCGACCGACCGCAAGATCGCGGGGGTGGCCGGCGGGCTGGGGCGGGCGCTCGGCGTCGACCCGGTGCTGTTCCGCGTCGGGTTCGTCGTCCTCGGGTTCTTCGGGGTCGGCGTCCCGCTCTATCTCGCCGGGTGGCTGCTGTCGCCCGGCGACGAGGACGAGGTCTCGCCGGGCGAGGCGCTGCTGGGGCGGGGCCGTTCCGCCGTGCCGCCGATCGGGGCAATCGCGATGATCATCGGATTGGCCGTGTCGATCGGCACCACCCTCTCGTTCGGCAGCCTGGTGCCGCTCGTCGTGGTCGGGGTCATCGCCGTCCTGGTGCTGCGCCGACGCCGGTCCAGCGGGTCCTGCGGCGGGCGGGCCTGGGGCGACGGGTGGGCGCACACCCCCCCGACGTGGACGGCCGGGAACGCCTGGACCCCGGGCGCCGGTGCACAGCAGCAACAGCAACAGTCGGGTCCGGCCTCGCCGTTCGACCGCCCGCCGTTCTGGGACGACACGCCGTCCGCCGCGGCCCCCCGGGTCGACCTGACCAAGCACCCGGTCGCTCAGCCGACCCCAGCCGCCCCGCCCGCGTGGCATCCGCTCGATGAGTCGCCCCCCGCCGCCCCGCCCGCGTGGGACCCGCTCGGGGTGGCCCCGTTCGCCTGGGACCTGCCCGAACCGCCGACCGCCCCGTCCACGTCGTCGCCGGTCCCGGTCACCCGTGATCCGGGGGTGCTCGGCCGGGTCACCACCGGTCTGGCCTTCCTGGTCGGCGCGGTGTTCGCCGGCGGCATCCTGCTCGGCGGTTGGTCGATCCCGTGGGCCGCGGTCTCCGGCGCCGCCCTTGCCGTCGTCGCGGTCGGGCTGCTGATCGGGTCGCTGCGCGGCCGGGCCCAGAACCTCATCGGCACCGGCGTCTTCCTGTCCCTGGTCACCCTGGCCCTGACCGTCAGCGGGCTGCAGGGCACCGGCGGTTACGGCGACCAGCAGTGGCGGCCGACGACGGTCTCCGCCGTCCAGGGTCAGTACGAGATCAACGGGGGTTCGGGCAACCTGGACCTCCGCGGTCTGACCGTCCCGGCCGGCCAGACCGTGACCACCGAGGTCGAGGTGCACGCCGGCCAGGCCGCCGTCACGCTCCCCGCCGATGCCTCCGTGGAAGTGACCTGCACCAGCAACGCCGGCGAGGTCGACTGCCTCGGCGACCGCAGGTCGGGTCTGCTGCAGCAGGTGAGCCGGGTCGAGACGGGTTCGCCGGACCAGGGAACCATCGACCTGACGGTGCACGTCGGCGCGGGTCAGGCGCAGGTGCGTCGTGGCTGACCAGCAGCAGGTCGCCGCGTCCCGCCGCGACATCAAACCCGTCGGCCTGGTGATGGCGCTGGTCTTCCTGGCCGTCGCCTCGATCGGATTCACCGGTGACCCGTGGTGGCTCTTCACCACCGCCGCGATCTGGACCGCCGCCGCGGCCGTGGCCCTGATCGGCGTGCTCCTGCTGTTCAGCGCGCTCCCTGGCCGACGCCGGCGACGCTGACCCCATGACGGACGAAGGCCCGCCCCCTGTGCCGGGAGCGGGCCTTCGTCCGTGGGGACGGTGGGTGACTCAGAGGCTGGTGACGATGATGACGGCCAGCAGCGCGAGCCCGAGGACGACCACACCGATGGTGATCCAGAGCCGGAAGTTCGGATTGACCTGGGCCTCGGCCTCCAGGTACTCGATCTCCTCCACCGGCCCCCGGGTCTCGTGGTCCGGGTGCGGCTGGGGTTCGGGCTTGTCGTCCGGCGCAGCGGTCATGCTTCGGAGTGTAGGCAGATCCGCCCGGGAGACGCGGAACCGACGGCCCGGTGATCCCCGTCGGCTGGGGCTCCTCCCGCCGTCGGCGGAAAATAGTCGCTCAGCGACACTTTCCCGCCGCCCCTGACCTGAGTCGGCCCTGCAGTTCGGCCTCCACCGACCGGATCTCGGCGACGACGGCGCAGACGCGGCCATGCAGCTGGGCCGGGGTGTAGCGGAGCACCGTCCAGCCACCCCGGACGAGGTCGTTCTGCCGTTGCCGGTCCTCATGAAAGGCGACCGAACGGGAGTGCACGGTCCATCCGTCGACCTCGACCGCCAGTCGCGTCCGGACGTGAGCCAGATCCAGCCAGTAACGCCGACCGCACGCCTCGACGTGGACACCGGCCGACCAGCCCTGCGCTCCACTCCGACGCAGGCCCCGCAGCAGCTCCCGCTCGGGAACGGACACCCCGCCGTCGAGGACCAGTGTGATCAAGGCACGGGCCGCGGGCGCTCCCGGTCGGGCGGACATCCGCTCCACCGCCCCCAGGCAGGCTGGTGGTCGTCGTCCCCCGTTGCAGGGCGACGTCACGGATGGCGTCGGCATCCGGCTGGTCTGCGCACTCCAGGACGGTCAGGGGGCGGGTGGTCACCAGCACCCCGCGACGGCGCTCCCGGTCGACCGGTGAGAGCTGGCAGCGCCTGACCACGATCCCTCGCCACCGGGGACACCATCCCCGCGACGGCATCAGGATGACCATCGGAGTCGAGGCGGGCGGCTCCGACACCAGCTGATGCCACCAGGCTGCATACCGCCCAGCGAGCACGGCATCCGGACCGAGCCGGAGCATGACAGCCCGAAGGCGCAGCTCGGCCGTGAGCGGTCGGCTGGCTGGTCGACAGATCCCGGGGACGACGGCCACCAGTTCACCGGACCGCAGGCGTCGGGCGATCGCAGAGGCGTCGACCCCCAACGCCAGCAACCGTCGACGAGCGACGACCCCCTGACCGGCGTCGCTCGCCGCCCGAATGACCGCGGTCGGAGAAGCCATGCCGGCAGCCTCATCCGGGCCCGAACTCCCTGTCCGGACCGGGGCTCCGCCGTGGACAACCGGACCAGATGTGGACAACGCCCGCGGCCAGCGGTGTTGGCGGGAACCCGCTCAGGCCGGCTCGGCCAGGGCCGGCCGGGCCACCAGTAGTCCTCCGGCGGCCAGCGCGGTGGCCACCACGGCGGTGGCCCCGAGCGCGACACCGGTGGTGCGGTCGCCCAGGCCGACGAGCGGCGCGGTGAGGGCCCCGAAGGCGTACTGGGCCAGACCCACCAGGGCCGACGCGGTCCCGGCGATGCGGCGGTGCCGGTCCATCGCGATGGCCGACGAGAACGGCAGCGCGAAGCCGACGGCCGACACCATGACGAACAGCGCGATCAGCACCGCGACGAGCCCCGCGCCCACCAGCGTCACCGCCAGCAGGGCGACCGCGCCGACGATGGCCTGGGCGACGCCGAGGGTCAGCACCCGGGCCGCCGAGGTCCGGACGAGCAGCCGCCGGCCGAGCTGGGTGGTGATGATGATGCCCACGGCGTTGGCGGCGAAGCAGACGCTGAACGCCTGGGGCGACAGGCCGAACCCGGTGCGCAGCAGGAACGGCGACGCCGAGATGTAGCCGAACATCGCCGCGGTCACCATCGAGCCGGCGATGACGACGCCGACGTAGCCGCGGTCGGTGAGCAGCGTGCGGAACGCCGACTCCCGCCGAACCGGGTCGTCCGACACCCGGGTCCGGAGCCGACGTCCGGGCGGTAGCGACTCGGGGACGGCGAACCAGGTCAGCACGGCGAGCAGCAGACCGAACCCGGCGAGCACCCAGAACACCGTCCGCCAGGTGCCGACGGCGAGGATCTGGCCGCCGACGACCGGCGCGAGGATGGGTGAGAGTCCGTTGATGGCCGCGATGATCGCGAAGTAGGACGCGGCCGCCGCGCCGGCGAACCGGTCGGCGACCACGGCCCGGCCGACGACGATGCCCACCGCGCCGGCCGCGCCCTGGACGACGCGGAGCGCGACCAGCAGCTCCATCGACGTGGTCACCGCGCACAGCGCCGACGACCCGACGAACAGCAGCAGTCCCACGATGAGCGGCAGCCGCCGCCCGACCCGGTCGGACCACGGCCCGGCGATCAGCTGGCCGAGGCCGAGGCCGACGATGCAGGCCGACAGGGTCAGTTGGGCCAGGGTCGCCGTCGAGCCGAGTTCGCCGGGCAGGTCCGGGAGCGCCGGCAGGTACATGTCCAGGCACAGCGGCCCGAAGCTGGACAGCAGGGCGAGCGCCACGACCCAGGCGGCACCGGCCCGGGGCACGACGGCCGGGCCGGTCATGGGCCGACGCGCCGGCCGGTCACTCCCACTCGATGGTGCCCGGCGGCTTGCTGGTGATGTCCAGGACGACCCGGTTGACCTCGGTGACCTCGCCGGTGATCCGGTTCGAGATGCGGGCCAGCAGGTCGTAGGGCAGCCGCGACCAGTCGGCGGTCATGGCGTCCTCGCTGGACACCGGGCGCAGCACGATGGGGTGTCCGTAGGTGCGGCCGTCCCCCTGCACGCCGACCGAGCGGACGTCGGCCAGCAGCACCACCGGGCACTGCCAGATGTCCTGGTCCAGTCCGGCGGCGGTGAGCTCCTCGCGGACGATGGCGTCGGCGGCGCGGAGCACCTCCAGCCGCTCGGCGTCGACGGCCCCGATGATGCGGATGCCCAGGCCCGGGCCCGGGAACGGCTGCCGGCCGACGATCGCGGACGGCAGGCCCAGCTCGGCCCCGAGTGCGCGCACCTCGTCCTTGAACAGGGTGCGCAGCGGTTCGACGAGCGCGAAGGTGAGGTCGTCGGGCAGCCCGCCGACGTTGTGGTGCGACTTGATGGTCGCCGTCCCGGTGCCGCCACCGGACTCGACGACGTCCGGGTAGAGGGTGCCCTGGACGAGGAACTCGACGCCGCCCTCGGACTGCGAGACGTCGGCCGCGGCCTGCTCGAAGACGCGGATGAACTCGCGACCGATGATCTTGCGCT
Source organism: Nakamurella flava (assembly GCF_005298075.1). NCBI lineage: Bacteria > Bacillati > Actinomycetota > Actinomycetes > Nakamurellales > Nakamurellaceae > Nakamurella > Nakamurella flava. The sequence goes on along the minus strand of NZ_SZZH01000003.1, from coordinate 630,067 downwards.
TGGTCTCCGGGTCGGTGACGCCGGCCAGCGCGTCCAGGAACCGTTCCCGAGCGTCGACCGTGACCAGCTTGATGCCGGTGGCGGCGACGTAGTCACGCTCGACCTGCTCGCGCTCCCCGGCCCGCAGCAGACCGTGGTCGACGAAGACACAGGTCAGCTGGTCGCCGACGGCGCGGTGCACCAGCGCGGCGGCGACCGCGGAGTCGACCCCGCCGGACAACCCGCAGATGACCTTCTTGTCCCCGATGCGCTCGCGGATGGCGGCGACCTGCTCGGTGAGGATCTCGGCCGACGTCCAATCGCCGGGCAGGCCGGCGACGTCGTGCAGGAACCGTCGGAGCACCTCCTGGCCGTGCTCGGAGTGGACGACCTCGGGGTGGTACTGGACGCCGGCGAGCTTGCGGTCGGTGTCCTCGAAGGCGGCGATCGGGGCGCCGGGGCTGGTGGCGGTGACGGAGAAACCGGGCGGGGCCTGCGCGACGGAGTCGCCGTGGCTCATCCAGACGCCGAGGGTGTCGGGCAGGTCGGCCAGCAGGCGGCCGCCGCCGTCGGCGACGGACAACTCGGTCGCGCCGTACTCGCGGACACCGGTGCGGTCGACCCGACCGCCCAGGGCCTGAGCCATGGCCTGGAAGCCGTAACAGATGCCGAACACCGGGACCCCGGTGTCGAACAGGGCGGGGTCGACGGCCGGCGCGTCAGGTGCGTAGACGCTGGACGGCCCGCCGGACAGGATCACCGCGGACGGTTGTTTGGCGGTGATCTCCTCGACGGACAGCGTCGACGGGACGATCTCCGAGTAGACGTTCGCCTCGCGGACCCGGCGGGCGATCAGTTGGGCGTACTGGGCGCCGAAATCCACGACGAGAACGGGGTGCTGTTCGAGTTCCGGGCGGCTGTCGGCCGGGGGTTCGGCGGCCGGTGGGGCGACCGTCGCGGGCTCGGTGTCCGGGGTGAGGGCGTCCGCCGCACCCGTGTCGTCGATGCTGTTCATGCGCTACGCCCAGAAGTCCCGATCACGCAGCGGGAGTCTAGTCGTCCTGTCCCCGGGGCCGGCCCGGTGTCGTAGCCTCGGCCGACGACCGTGCTGATCGATCCGTTGACGACCGGCCCGGCGTCGTAGCCTCGGCCGACGACCGTGCTGATCGATCCGTTGACGACCGGCCCGGCGTCGTAGCCTCGGCCGATGACCGTGCTGATCGATCCGCCCCGCTGGCCTGCGCACGGGCGCCTCTGGTCGCATCTGGTCAGCGACACCTCGTACGAGGAGCTGCACGAGTTCGCGGCCGCCCTGGGGATCCCGTCGCGCGGTTTCGACCACGATCACTACGACGTCCCGCAGGAACGGTACGAGGCGATCGTCACGGCCGGGGCGGTGCCGGTGGAGGCCCGGGAGCTGCTCGAGCGATTGCTGCGGTCCGGTCTGCGGCAGCGCAAGCGGGACCGGCGCACCGGGTGAATCGTCACCCGCTTCGGTGACGGCGGGCCGGCCGGCGGGCTGTTCGTCCTACCGTTCGCAGATGAGCTCCCGACGCCGCTCGGGACCGTGGGTCCGGGGGGACGTCGGTATGCAGGTATGGCGAAAGACGTTAGGCGACAGGACTTCCCGGGTCAGGTGGTCGACGGGTGCTGGTCTGGCGGCGGCGGCCCTGGTGTTGGCGGGGTGCGGCAACTCGACCCCGGCCGGGAACGGGTCGACGGCGGGTCCGACGGGCGCGGCGACGGCCGCATCGCTGGCCGCCACCGGAGCCGGTGTGTCGATACCGGTCCAGACCGTCGCCGGCCCGCAGGACCAGCCGTTCCTCACCACGCAGATCAGCGTGGGCGGCGGCGCCCCGGCCACGGTCTGGCTGGACACCGGCTCGTCCGGCCTCATCATGGATCCCAGCGCCCTCGGACCGGACGTCACCCAGGGCACACAGACGCAGACCAGCGAGTACGAGTCCGGGAACATGGTGAGCGCCATCAGTACAGCCACGGTGTCGCTCGGCGGGGCCACCACTTCCTCCCCGATCACCATCGGCGTGCGGGACGACTCCGCATCGACGTTCCAGTTCCCGGCGGGCACGGTCGGGATCATGGGCATCGCCACCGCCAACGCCGACTCGTTCTCCGGTCAGGCACTGTTCGCTCCGCAGTTGCAGCTGCCGGCGCCGCTGAATGCCGGATCCACTCTGCAGGCCGCACCGGTCGGTCAGACCGGCACCTGGACGCTGGGGCCGGTGACACCGCCGTCGGGAGCGACATCGGTTGCCCTGGCAGCTCTGTCGGGTGGGTCGACCGGTGCGCCGGCGGGCTACCCGGCGTTGGAACGGGGCGTGCCGCTCTGCTGGACGGTGGGCAGCACGGGCCCGGTCTGCGGACCGACCGATATCGACGCCGGGTCGCCGTCGGCCATCCTCACCGGCGACCAGTTCGCCGGCCTGGCCGGCAGCGGGAAGCTGATCGGCGCCGGGACCGCGGTCACCGTCGGCGTCCAGGGCGGCCCGACCGTCTGGTCGTTCACCTCCGGTTCGAGCTACGCCGACGACACGGTCGGATGGGTCGGCACCGGGCTGGGGGCGAACCAGTTCAACACCGGCCTCGGCTTTCTGATCGGCCGCACGGTGGCCTGGAACTACCCGGCCGCCCAGGTCTGGATCGGGCCGCAGGCCTGACCGGTCGTCGATGACCCCTCCGGGGGACGCCCACGCGGTTCGTCACCGTGGGGGGCGGACCCGTCGATAACGTCGCGCACGTCACGACGTCCGTCCGGGGACGTCGCCGGTGCTGGGGGGCGCCATGCGGATGCGAACGGACCATTCGACCGTCGGTAGGGTGCGGCGGGCGCGTGGTCGGGTGACCGGCGTCGGGCTGGCGGCCCTGCTCGCTCTGACGGCGTGCGCCAACGGGGCGTCGCGTCCGGCCTACTCCGGCGGCTCGTCGGACGTTGGCGCCCTGGCGGCGACGGGGTCGGCGGTGTCCGTGCCGATCACGACGACGGCGGACGGCTCGCACAACATCGTCTCGGTCCAGATCTCCGTGGGGGGCGGTGATCCGGTACCGGTCATGCTCGACACCGGGTCGGCCGGCCTGCTCATCGACGCCTCGGTCGCCGGGCCGCAGACCTCTGCGACCGGCGGACCCTTCACCCAGCACTACGTGAGCGGACCGGTCAGCGGTTCGCTCGGGTCGGCCGTCGTCACCATCGGCGAACTGAGCACCCCGCAGCCCATCACCGTCGGACTGGTCGATTCCTCCAGCGCACCGACCGCGTTCGCCTCCGGGATGAAGGGCATCCTCGGGGTGGCGACGACCAACGACGGGGGCCAGGCGATGCTGGCCCCCACTCTGCAGATGGCCGCCCCGTACAACGCGGGGTCGACGCTGCAGGTGGCCGCAACGGCCGGCGCCACCGGGACGTGGTCACTCGGCCCGGTGACGCCGCCCGCCGGCGCGACATCGATCCCCCTGGTGGCCCAGACACCGGGAAGCAGCGCGACCCCCGAGGGCTTCCCGGGTTTCGCCCAGGACGTGGACCTCTGCTGGACCATCGGCGGCAAGGCGGCGAGCTGCGGGCCGACGGACCTCGACACCGGCAACGACTCGCCGGCGCTGAACGCGACCACCTACGCGGCGGACGGTCCGGTGCACACGGTCCTGCCGTCCGGGCAGTCGATCGCGGTGGCCCCGCCGAACGGTGCCCCGCTGTGGTCCTTCACGACGGGCCAGACGGTCGGGACGGACGCCGTCAAGCTGTCGTCCCTCGGCGAGAACACGCAGTTCAACACCGGTCTGCCGTTCTTCTACGGCCGCACCGTCGCCTGGAACTACGCCGGCGGCGAGCTCCTCCTCGGCCCGGCGGCCTGACGTGGGGACGATCGTGGGACGGCGGCGGAGCAAGCGCCCGCTGGGCGCTGCCATGGCCGTCGCGGCGTTGCTGGCCCTGGCGCTGGTCGGCTGTTCGGGCTCGACCGCCACCCCCGGGACAGCGTCGACCTCCCCCTCGGGGAGCACCGTGGCCGGGTCGGCATTGTCGACGGCGAGCGCGATGGCCGCCACGGGCTCGCCGTTGTCCGTCCCCTTCTCGACCATCACGGTCGACGGCACGCCCAAGATCACGGTGACGGTCAGCATCGGGGGCGGTGACCCGGTTCCGGTCGTCCTGGACACCGGCTCGTCCGGGTTGATCGTCGCGTCGTCGGCCGTCGGGCCGGAGACCACCTCGGACGGGACGCCCTTCACCACGACGTTCACCGGCGGGACCGTGCAGGGGACGGTGGAATCGGCGACCGTCGCCATCGGCGGGGTGAGCACCGCGAATCCGATCGCGATCGTGGTGGCCGACACCTCCGGCTCGACGACGGACTTCTTCAGCAACGGCACCCAGGGCATCATGGGCATCTCGTCGGCCAATGGTGCGACGTTCGCGGGTCAGTCGATCTTCGCGCCCAACCTGCAGTTGCCGGCGCCGTACAACGCGGGCTTCGCCCTGCAGATCGGCGCCGACTCACCGCCGACGGGGACGTGGACGTTGGGCCCGGCGGCCGTCCCGGCCGGTGCGGTGACCGCTACGCTGACGCCGATCGAGCCGGGCGGGTCCCCTCCGCCGGGATACCCCGGCTTCGCCAAGAGCCCGTCCCTGTGCTGGACGGTCGGTGGTGCGGCGCAGAACTGCGGGGTCACCGATCTCGACATCGGGGAGTCCGCGCCGGGGCTGAACATCTCGACGTTCGGCAGCCTCGCATTCGACGGCAAGCCGTATCTGGCCCCGGGCCAGACCGTCACCGTGGCGGGCCCGACGGGCCCGCCGCTCTGGAGCTTCGCCACCGGCCTGACCAAGGGCAAGGACCTCGTGCAGCTCGTCCAACTGGGGCCGGTCGCCCAGTACAACACCGGCCTGCCGTTCTTCTACGGGCGGACCGTCACGTGGGACTACACCGGCGGGCAGGTGTCGATCGGCCCAGCGTCCTGAGCGAAAATGAATGCCCTGGCTCGACTGTCAGAACCACGGGGGTCCTGCTTGACGGCGGGGACTATCGTCGAGGCATGAACAGCAGATGGGACACCACCCTCGCCGCATGACGGGGCCGTCGACGCCGTTCGGCGTCTTCACCCCGACCCACCGCATTCTTGGGCTCGTCGACCAGTGGGAATTCGGGTGTTGCGCCCCGCTACCCGTGGTGGGCGGAACAACCTGGTGGCGCTGGACTTTCGTTCCCCACGTCGAGGCCCCACTGCCGGACTCGGACGAGCAGGGGGTCTTTTCCCACCACTGGACGATCCGTTCGCGCGCGGAGCTGACAAACGGATCGACCGCATTGGAACTGCGCAGCGGGGATCTCGTCGCCTGGTGGCAGCCGGACGAGCGGGGCGAGTTCGTCTGGCTCGACCCCGTTCGGGGTCGCGCGAGGGTGCCGGCGGCGTCGGTCACCGACGTTCTCGTCGGGCGAAGGCTGCTCCTGCGGGGCCGGTTGCTCGGCGGGCGGCACGGCGGCGGACCCGACGCGGAGTTCCCCTACATCGGCGCCCGCGTGCTCGGCATGACCATCCTGGGTCGGCGCTCACGGATCGAGAACCATCGGAGCCGAACGGTTCTCGCCCGGACGGCCCGCCGAGAGGCACTGGGTCCGCCGCGATTCTGGGACTACCCCGAATCCGACGACCCGCCCGTCGAGGTCCATGAGCACGCGTTGCTGATGGAACTGACCGGGCTCACCCCGCACGAAGCGGCACGCGACCGACGACATCAGGGACGGGGCCGCATCCTCCCGGTGAACGATCTCCGTGCCCTCCTGGCGGCGGTGCAACCGGTGGCGCCGGGCACGCTGCTCGTCGCGGCCGGGCACACGGCCGACAAGAGTGCGCAGTTGCCGCCCGGGTTCCGACCGCCGCGGCACCCCCACGAGTGGACGACGCAGGACACCGATCTGATCAGCGCCGGAGAGGTGATCACCCTGCACCGCCGCACCGTCATTTGCCGGTTCGGCCCGTCGGAGGAGCATCCGGACGGCGCCGAGCGGGACGAGTTGCCGGACGGTAGGCCCCTGTCGATCCGCAGCGGCCGACGGCAGTGGCGCTTCCCCCTCTGGCCGACCGACTCCTTCCGAGTCCCGGGCGACCGGGAACTCACCGCGGTGGAGTCGACGGCCCGGGACGACCCGGGTCCGCCCTCCCCGCCCCGTCCCGCCGGGTGGCAGGCCCTGCTGGACGGCGCGGATCCGATCGGGGAGGTCAGGGCCATCACGGCGTTCGGGAAGCCGTGCTGGACGTACACGATGCCGGGACCGGCCCGGGCGGGCTGGGCGGTCGACCGGGTGGTCGTCGACGCCGAGACCGGCTGGTTGGTCGCCGAGTCCCGCCAGGGCGGGTGGTCCCAGGTCCGCTGGAGCGACGTCCGCCTGACGGACTCGCCGACGGCCGACGACATCGCGGCCTTCACCTGGGCCGGGCCGCGCGGCCCGTCGACATGTTCCGCCAGCACTGGGCGGCACACCGGCCGGTCCGCCCGACGTGACGCCGACGGCTACGGTGGACGGCGGCGCGGGGCGTCGGAGCCGCCTCACGGGCGGCCCGCCGACTGAGAAGCACCCGTGGAACCTGTCGAGGTCATGCTTGCGAAGGGACGCCCTGTGAACTCCACCGACCCCCACGGTGCCGCCGTGACGACGGACGAGGTGGCGTCCGCCATCGCCGCCGTGCGGGCGACGTCGCCGCTGGTGCACTGCATCACCAACACCGTCGTCGCGAACTTCACCGCCAATGTCCTGCTGGCCGCGGGTGCGGCCCCGGCGATGGTCAACGACCCGGCCGAGAGCGGCGTGCTGGCCGGGGTGGCCGGCGCGCTGCTCATCAACCTGGGCACGGTCACCAGCGCCCAGGCCGAGGGCATGGACGTGGCCATCGGCGCGGCCGTAGCGGCCGGGGTGCCGTGGGTGATGGATCCGGTGGCCATCGGCGCACTGCCGCTGCGCACCGACCTGGCCCGGTCGTGGGCCCGCCGCTCCCCCGCCGTGATCCGGGGCAACGCGTCCGAGATCGGCGCCCTGGCCGGGGGTCTCGGCGGCCGCGGAGTCGATTCGACAGCCAGCCCGGAGGAGGTCGCCCAGACGGCCCGCACGCTCGCCGCCGAGTTGGGAACCGTGGTCGCGGTCAGCGGACCGGTCGACTACATCACCGACGGCCACCGCACCGCCCGGGTCGACGCGGGGCACCCCTTGCTGACCCGGGTGACCGGCGTGGGGTGCTCTCTCGGGGCCTTGATCGGCGCAGCGGTCGCCGCCTCTGGTGATCCGTTCGTCGGCGCGGTCGCCGGCACCGCACTGGTCTGTGTCGCCGGGGATCTGGCCGCGGCCGACCACACCGGCCCCGGCTCCTTCGCTGTCGCGCTGCTGGACCGGATGTCCGACGTCCGCCCCGAGGACGTCGCGGCGCGAGCCGGTCTGCGATGACGGCCTTGTCGGTCGACATCGACGGGAGGATCTCCGCGGCAACGGGTTCCGGCATCTACCTGGTGACCGACACCGGCCTGTGCGGTGATCGGGAGGGGGTCGCGGCGACCGCGGCCGCCGCCGCCGCCGGTGGCGTCCGGACCGTCCAGTTGCGCGACCCGTCGGCGACGACTCGCGAGCTCGTGGCCCTCGGCCGGGCGTTGCGGGCGGCACTCGATCCGTTCGGCGTCCCGCTGGTCGTCAACGACCGGGCCGACGTGGCGATCGTCGTCGGGGCGGCCGGGGTGCACGTCGGCCAGCGGGATCTCGATCCCCGGGACGCCCGGGCCCTGCTCGGCCCGCAGGCCCACGTGGGCCTGTCGATCTCGAACGAGCGGGAACTGGCCGATGCGCTCGCCCTGCCCGCCGGGACGGTCGACCTGCTCGGGGTCGGACCCATCCGGGACACCCCGTCAAAGACCGACGCCGCGCCGGCGATGGGCTGGGCTGGTCTCGCCGCGGTCTGCGCGGCCAGCCCCGTACCGGCGGTGGCCATCGGCGGTATCGGCGTCGCAGATCTGGCCACGGTCGCGCGATCCGGCGCGGTCGGTGCCGCAGTGATCTCGGCGATCTGCGGGCGAGAAGATCCGGACAGCGCAGCCCGGGAACTGGTCTCGAGCTGGGAGCTGGCCGCGGCCGCCGCCCGTGATGGTGGGGGGCGGGGGGCGTGACGGGCCGCGCGCGGCCGACCGGTCATCCCCCGGTGGTCGCCACGATCGCCGGGTCCGACCCCAGTGGCGGGGCCGGCATCCAGGCCGACCTCAAGACGCTCAGTGCGCTCGGCGCCTACGGCTGCGCCGTACTGACCGCACTCACCGCCCAGAACACCCGGGGAGTCACCGGCGTGCACGCGGTGCCGGCCGACTTCGTGCGGGCGCAGTTCGACACCCTCGTCGCGGACGTGGAGCTCGACGCGATCAAGATCGGGATGGTCGCCGACGGGGCGATCGCGGCGGCCATCGCCGACGGTCTGGCCGAGCTCGCGGCGGGTGGGTCGGGTGCCGTCGTGGTCCTCGATCCGGTGATGATCGCGACCTCGGGCGACCGGTTGCTGGCCGCCGACGCCGAGGACGTCGTGCGCCGTCGACTGGTCCCGGCCGCCGATCTCATCACCCCGAACGTCGACGAGGCCGCCGCCCTGCTCGGGGTGGATCGGGCCACCACGATCGACGATCTCCGGACGCAGGCTCTGGCCCTGCGTGGTCTCGGCGCCCGGCGGGTGCTGCTCAAGGGCGGTCACCTGGCCCATCCTGGGGGCCCGACCGGCGACCGTTCGATCGACGTGCTGGTCGACGCGGACGGCACGGTGCACGAGATCGGCGGGGAACGGATCGACACCGTCAACACCCACGGCACCGGCTGCACACTGTCGTCGGCCATCGCGGCCCTGCGGCCGGTGAGCCCGGACTGGGTCATCGCCGTCCGGCGGGCCAAGGACTACCTGACCCGGGCCCTGCGACACGCGGACGACCTGCAGATCGGCCGGCCGGACACCGATGGTCGGTCGCCGGGACACGGGCCGGTCCACCACTTCGCCGAGGTGTGGCCACCGGCTGGTGCTCACCGGTCGAGGTGATCACCCTCCGCGCTCCGACATCCGTCCCCTGTCGTCGGCGCACAATCGCGGCATGACCGTCGACGGGCGTGGCCACGCCTCCGCGCAACCCCCCTTCGTCGCGTCCCCGGCGGCGAATGCGGCGGTGCCTTCGGCGCCGACCGGCGCGCCGCCGCGAGCGGTGCTGTGGCGGCCCGACGGCACGGTCGAGCGGGACTGCGCGCCGACGCGGATCCTCGAGGTGTTGCACCGCGAACCGGAGGCCCGGGCCTGGTGGCTGTTGCCCCGGCAGTCCGGCGGGGATCTGCAGGCCGCGGCCGATCTGCTGGGCCTGGATCAGCTGGCCATCGAGGACCTGTTGGACGATCGTGAGCCGCCCAAGGTCGACACCCTCGGTGAGACCGTCATCGTGGTCACCGCCGCCGTCCGCTTCGACGTGCCGTCGACCCGGCTGCTGGTCGACCGGGTGTCGATGATCGCCGCCCCCCGCCTGCTCGTCCTGCTGGCCGACGACGGACCGGCCGCCGAACTTATCGCCGCGGTCCGGCGACGCTCCCCCGACCAGCATTTCCATCCCCGGGCGGCCGATCTCGCCCTGCACACCGTGCTCGACGTGCTGGTCGACGGATACGGCACGACACTGCTGGCCATGGAGCAGTGCGCCGAGCACCTGTCGGAGTTGCTCTTCGACGACCACCCGCTGTCCAAGGCCGACCAGCTGCAGGCGTTCCGGCTCCGTCAGGCCGTCACCGCGATCCGGCGGGTGACGTCACCGATGGTCGACGTGACGACCGAACTCGCGGGGGCGGCCACCCGGTCCGAGCCCACACCGACGGCCGATCCCGGGGACGGCGACGCCGAACGCACGGACGACGACCCGCTGGCCCGGCTGATCCGGCCGGAGACGGCCCGACGGTTCGCCGACGTCCGCGATCACGCCGCGCATGCGGCGGACAGCACGATGGCCCTGCGGGACGAGCTGTCGAGTGCGTTCGAGACGAACCTGGCCCTGGCCGACGTCCACCTGAACCAGATCATGAAGAAGCTGTCGGCCTGGGCGGCCATCATCGCCGTCCCGACGCTGGTCACCGGGTTCTTCGGGATGAACGTGCCGTATCCGGGGTTCAGCGAGGGCAGTGGCTTCGTGGCCGGGCTGACGATCATGGTCGCCGCCGTGGTGACCCTGTTCGTCACCTTCCGCCGCAAGGGCTGGCTGTAGTCCGGCGTCGTCCCCACTGACCGCCGGGTGGCACATCGACCGCCGGTGGTCTTTCCTCCGCGTGGGACAACTGGTCCGTTCGGCCTCTAGACAGCCCTCTCATTGTTCTCTAAGGTCGGTTCAATCTTTGGTCAGACCATAGGAGACTCAATGGTGAATCCCCGCTCTGCCGCCCTGCTCGCCGAGACCTACCAACCCGACACCACTGCGGTCGGCGGCAGTCTGCTCGGCACCGCACTGGTCTCGATGATCCCGCTGGTGGTGGTGTTCGTCTTCCTGGGTCTGCTCAAGACCAAGGCCCACGTCGCGGGCCTCGCCGGACTGGCCGCAGCGATCCTCGTCGCGGTCTTCGCCTTCGGGATGCCGGTGGAGCTGAGCCTCCTCTCGGCCTCCCAGGGCTTCCTCTACGGCCTCTTCCCGATCATGTGGATCGTGCTCGCGGCGATCTGGCTCTACGAACTGACCGTCATCAGCGGCCGTTTTGAAGACCTGCGCACCTCGTTCAACCGGGTGTCCGACGATCCCCGCATCCAGGGCATCATCATCGCGTTCTGCTTCGGCGGCCTGCTCGAGGCGCTCGCCGGGTTCGGCGCTCCCGTCGCCATCACCGGCGTCATGCTGGTCTCGCTCGGCTTCTCCCCGATGCGCGCCGCCGCCACCGTGCTGCTGGCCAACACCGCCCCGGTCGCCTTCGGCGCCATCGGCATTCCGATCATCACCGCCGGCAACCTGACCGGCATCGACTACCACGAGATCGGCGCGGTCGTCGGCCGGCAGACCCCCATCCTGGCCATGTTCGTGCCGTTGCTGCTGGTGATGATCGTGGACGGCAAGCGGGGCATCAAGCAGACCTGGCCGATCGCCCTGGTCGCCGGTGTCGCCTTCGCCATCGCCCAGTTCATCAGCGCCAACTTCATCTCCGTGGAGCTCACCGACATCATCGCCTCGCTGGTCGCCCTGGTGGCCGTCGTCGTGATGCTGAAGTTCTGGAAGCCGAAGGACACCCCCGAGGCCCGGGAGCGCCTGGCCCTGGCCGCCAAGGCCGACCACATCGAGCCGGTCGACGGCTCCGGCGGGGGCGCCCCCGTCGCCACCGCGGTCTCCACCGAGAAGCTCACCGCCGGACGCACTCTCATGGCCTTCCTGCCGTACCTCGTGGTCATCGCGATCTTCTCGCTGGCCAAGCTGCTCACCCCGCTCAAGACCTGGCTGGCCAGCACCGACCTCAAGTTCGGCTGGCCCGGATCCGACGGCAACATCCTCACCACCGCCGGCAAGACGTCCACGGCCACCCAGTACACCTTCGGTTGGCTGTCGACCGCCGGCACCCTGCTGGTCATCTCCGGCGTCATCGTCGTCATCGCCTACAAGATCAAGCCGTCGGTGGCCGTGAAGGAGTTCGGTCGCACCATCGTCAAGCTCAAGTTCGCGCTACTGACCGTGGGCAGCGTGCTCGCCCTGGCCTACGTGATGAACCAGTCCGGTCAGACCATCACCATCGGCCAGTGGCTCGCCGCCGGCACCGGCACCTTCTTCGCGTTCCTCTCCCCCATCCTGGGCTGGGTCGGCACCGCCGTCACCGGGTCGGACACCAGCGCCAACGCCCTGTTCGCCACCCTGCAGCAGTCGGCCGGCGAGAAGGCCGGGCTCGACCCGACCCTGCTGGTGGCCGCCAACACCTCCGGCGGGGTCGTCGGCAAGATGATCAGCCCGCAGAATCTGACCATCGCCGCCACCGCGGTCGGCCTGCTCGGCCGGGAATCCGACATCCTGCGGCGCGTCCTGAAGTGGAGCGTCGGGCTGCTGTTGGCCATGTGCGTCCTGGTCTACCTGCAGAGCAACCTGCTCGCGTGGATGATTCCCTGATCCACCGCGTTCCCGAACGACCGTCACCGCACCGTCTCCCGCCGGTATTGCGCGTCAAGGCCGCAGTACCGGCGGGTCCACCCCGTCACTCGCCGCACTGCCCGCCGCACCACCCGCCGCCAACGGAGTCGTCATGCGCATCGCGCTCATCGCCACCTGTCTGGGGGACGCCCTGTTCCCGGACGTCGCCAAGGCCACCACCCAACTGTTGGAGCGCCTCGGCCACGAGGTCGTCTTCCCCGCCGAGCAGGTCTGCTGCGGCCAGATGCACGTCAACACCGGGTACCTGAAGGAGGCCGTCCCGGTCGTCGAGCACCACGTCGAGGTCTTCGAACGCGCCCGGTTCGACGTGGCCGTCGCCCCGTCCGGATCCTGCGTCGGCTCAGTCCGGCATCAGCAGGCCATGGTCGCCCGGCGGGCGGGACGGACCGACCTGGCCGAACGGGCCACCGCACTGGCCGGTCGCACCTACGAGCTGTCCGAGCTGCTGGTCGACGTACTGGGCGTGACCGACGTCGGGGCCTTCTACCCGCACCGCGTCACCTACCACCCGACCTGCCACTCGCTGCGGATGCTGCGGGTCGGCGACAAGCCGCTGCAGCTGCTGCGGGCGGTCGAGGGGATCGACCTGGTCGAGCTGCCGGGCGCCGACCAGTGCTGCGGGTTCGGCGGCACGTTCTCGATCAAGAACGCCGCGACCTCGTCGGCGATGCTGGCCGACAAGGTCGACAACATCTGCTCGACCGGCGCCGACCGGTGCACGGCCGGGGACGCGTCGTGCCTGATGAACATCAACGGCGGGTTGACCCGCGGCGAGAAAGGCGTGCAGACCGTGCATCTGGCCCAGATCCTCAACTCGACCCGGGAGCGGGTGGCGGCATGACGAGTGGAACATTCCTGGGGATCCCCCGTCGGCATCGTCACGAGGAGTCGCCGCTGCGCGGCGAGACCTCGTTCCCGAAGGCCGCCAAGACGGCACTGGCCAACGACCAGCTGCGCCGCAACCTCAAGCACGCCACCGGCACCATCCGGGCCAAGCGGGCCCTGGTGGTGAACGAGATGCCGGACTGGGAGCAGCTGCGCGATGCCGGAGCGGCGGTCAAGACCGATGTGATGGCCCGGATGCCGGAGCTGCTGGAGCAGTTCGAGGCCAAGGTCATCGAGCGCGGTGGCGTCGTGCACTGGGCGGCGGATGCGGCCGAGGCGAATGCGATCGTCACCGAACTGGTGCGCGCGCAGGGGGTCTCGGAGGTTATCAAGGTCAAGTCGATGGCCACCCAGGAGATCGGCCTCAACGAGTACCTGGAGGAGCAGGGCATCGCGGCGGTCGAGACCGACCTCGCGGAGCTCATCGTGCAGCTCGGCCACGACAAGCCCTCGCACATCCTGGTGCCGGCGATCCACCGCAACCGCACCGAGGTCCGTGACATCTTCCTGTCCGAGATGACCGGTGTCGTCGAAGGTCTCACCGACGAGCCGAAGCAGCTGGCGATGGCCGCCCGCTCCTACCTGCGGGCCAAGTTCCTGTCCGCGAAGGTCGCCATCTCCGGCACCAACTTCGGCATCGCCGAGACCGGCACCGTCGGCGTGGTCGAGTCCGAGGGCAACGGCCGGATGTGCGTCACCCTGCCCGAGACGCTCATCACCGTCATGGGTATCGAAAAGCTGCTGCCCCGCTTCGAGGATCTCGAGGTGTTCCTGCAGTTGCTGCCCCGGTCCTCCACCGGCGAGCGGATGAACCCCTACACCTCGCTGTGGACCGGCGTCACCCCCGGCGACGGCCCGCAGAACTTCCACATCGTGCTGCTCGACAACGGACGCACGAACGCATTGGCCGACCAGGTCGGCCGAGCCGCGTTGCACTGCATCCGGTGCTCGGCCTGCCTGAACGTGTGCCCGGTGTACGAGCGCACCGGCGGGCACGCCTACGGCTCGGTCTACCCCGGACCGATCGGCGCGGTGCTGACGCCGCAGCTGACCGGGATCACCGGCCATGACGACCCGAGCGCCTCGCTGCCGTACGCGTCATCGCTGTGCGGCGCCTGCTACGACGTCTGCCCGGTGAAGATCCCGATACCCGACCTCCTGGTCGAACTGCGGGCCCGGGCCGTCGACGCCGACCGCTCGCGCACGATCCCCGGCGGCTGGGACGCGGCCATGCGGGCCGCGGCCTGGGTGATGAGCGATGCCAAGCGGTTCGCCGCGGTCGAGAAGACGCTGGCGGTCGGGCGTCTGGTCGCCGGACCGGACAAGCTGATCTCCACCCTCCCGCCGCCCGGCAGCGCCTGGACCAGGACCAGGGACATGCCCGCCCCACCGAAGCAGACGTTCCGGCAGTGGTGGAAGGAATCCCACCCCGAGGGGTCCATCGCCCGGTCGGCCGACCCCGCGGACACCGAGCAGAAGGACGGTCACCGATGAGCTCCCGTGAGGTCGTCCTCGGCCGTATCCGCGCCGCGCTGGCGGCGGACACCGATGCTCCGCCGCCGGTCCCCCGCGACTACGTCCGGGTCGGCGCGGACGCTCCCGGCACCGAACCGGTGCTGGAGCAGATGATCGACCGCCTGGTCGACTACAAGGCGATCGTCGATCGGGTGCCCGCCGGCGAGGCCGCTGCTCTGGGCGACGCCGTCGCGGCGGCGCTGTCGAAGGCCGGGGCCCGTTCCGTCGTCGTACCGTCGGATCTCCCCGCGGATCTGGTCGACGCCAGCGGCCGGGACGAGCGGGTGGTCGTGGCCGACGGCCGCCCGTCCGTGCTGACCCCGACGGAACTGGACGGCGTCGACGCGGTGGTCACCACCGCCCAGGTGGCCATCGCGATCTCCGGGACGATCGTGCTGGACGGCAAGGCCGGTCAGGGACGTCGCGCCATCAGCCTCGTCCCGGACTTCCACCTGATCGTCCTGCACGCGGACCAGGTGGTGTCGACCGTCCCGGAGGCCATCGCCAGGCTCGACCCGATCGCCCCGCTGACGATGATCGCCGGCCCGTCGGCCACCAGCGACATCGAGCTGGAACGGGTGGAGGGCGTCCACGGCCCGCGCACCCTGCACGTGCTGATCGTCGGCTGATCGCCGACTCCCAGGTCGGTCCGACACGACGAGGGGGTGTCCCGCCGCGATGGCGGGACACCCCCTCGTCGTCGTTGCCGGGGCCGAACGATGCCGGTTCCCGCCGCTGGGCTCAGGCGCGCAGCGACAGCCCGACCTTCTGGAATTCCTTGAGACCCGAGTATCCGGCCTTGGCCATGGCTCGGCGCAGGGCCCCGAACAGGTTGGTGCGGCCGTCTGCGCCCAGCGCCGGCCCGAACAGCAACTGCTCCATCGACACGTCCGCCGGCCCGCACGGAGCCGCGAACCCGCGGGGCAGGATCGGGTGGGCTGCCGTCGTCGGCCAGAACCACCCCTGGGCGGGGACGGACGCGGCCCAGGTGAGCGGCTCACCCAGCATGACCGCATCGGCGCCGCAGGCGATGGCCTTGGCGATGTCGGCGCTGCTGTCCATCCCGCCGCTGGCGATGACGTGGACGTACCGCCCGCCGGTCTCGTCCAGGTAGGCGCGGCGGGCGGCCGCGGCGTCGGCGATCGCCGTGGCCATCGGGACCGCGATTCCCAGTACCTCGTCGGTGGTGGAGGTCGACCCCTCGCCGTGCCCGACGACGACACCGGCGGCGCCGGTGCGCATGAGGTGCACGGCGGTCTGGTAGTTGGTGCAGCCACCGACGATGACCGGGACGTCGAGGTCGGAGATGAACGACTTGAGGTTGAGCGCGACGCCGTCGCGCTGCACGTGTTCGGCGGAGACGATGGTGCCGAGGATGACGAGCAGCTCGGCGCCGGCGGCGATGGCCGGGCCGGCCAGCTGGGCCGCGTTCTGCGGGGACAACCGGACGGCGGTGGTGCCCGACCCGCTGTTGGCGACGGTGCGGACGGCCTCGGTGAGCAGGTCGATCTGCACCGGGGACGAGTAGACCCGCTGCAGCTCACGGATGAGATCGTCGGGATCGTCGGCGCTGATGCCGGTCTCGATGAGCTCGTCGAGGACGCGTTGCGGATCGGCGTGCCGGCTCCACAGGCCCTCGCCGTCGAGGACGCCGAGACCGCCCAGGGCGTTGACCTCCGCGGCGACGGCCGGCGAGCCGATGGCGTCGGTCGGCTGGGTGATCAGCGGGATCTCGAAGCGGTAGGCGTCGATCTTCCACGCGGTGGAGACGTCGGACGAGGAGCGGGTCCGGCGGGACGGGACGATCGACACCTCCGACAGGTCGTAGGCGCGGCGGGCCGTGCGACCCATACCGAACTCGACGGATTCGGGCACGTCCATCCTCCTGCACTGCCGGGTTTCCGGTGGGTCAGCCTAGTCGGCGGAGCGGAGCGCAGCCGCCAACCAGCACAGCAGGCCGGGGCCGCCCGCGGGCGACGCAGGAGCCCGCGGCCGAGCCACGGCCGTCGGCGGAGCGGAGCGCAGCCGCCATGGGCACAGCAGCGGGGGGGGCCGGTCGCCGGGCGACGCAGGAGCCCAGCGCCGACCCACCGCCGTCGGCGGAGCGGAGCGCAGCCGCCAACCAGCACAGCAGCGGGGGCCGGCCCGGACGAACCACCGTCGGTCAGAAGGTGTCGAGTGCGTCCCGGCGGAGCGTGAAGCCGTGGCCGGTGCCGTCGTGTCGGCAGGTGACGCCGGTCTGGGCGCTGGAACAGGTGATGGCGCCGTCGGTCAGGGACTGCCCGTAGGGCAGGACGGTGGCCACGGGCGGCACTTCGACCCCGCCGAGGCACTGCCCGGATTCGGCCCCGGCCGCCCCGATGGCGACGTGGTTGTCGAGCCAGTTCCATTCGCAGGACGCGGGTTTGGGCGGTCCGGTCCAGTTCTTCTGGTCGATGGAACAGAGCGCGTAGCCGTCGCCGCTGGCGGTGATGGTGCAGTGGATGTTGCCCGACGGGGAACCGAAGTACAGCCCGCCGCCGGCCGCCGGCACGGTCAGTGGCTCGCCGGGACGGAAGGCGTATCCACGGAAGGCGTTCGGATCCGCGGCGGCGCCGGCGGCGGCCGTCATCGTGGCGGTGGCGGTGGCGGTCACGGTGGTGGCCATGGTCGGCGGGGTGGTCTCCGTGGTCGGGGTCAGGGTTCCCCACCCCATCGTCGGCAGGGGTGTCGCTGTCCCGGCGACCTCGTCGCCGCGGTCGCGGAGAACGACGAACACGGTCGTCGCCACCACGGCCAACACGGCGGCCACGGCGGCGGGCAGCGCCCAGGACGGGTGTCGGACCGGGGGTCGGTCACCGACCGCCGGGCCCGTCGGGGGGAGGGCACTGCCGCACCGTGCGCAGAACGCTCCGACGGCCGACGGCATCCCGCACTGCGGGCACACTCTGTTCACCTGGGCATCGTCCCCGATCACCGGCCCTCCGGCGGACCGTCGCGTTCGGCCAGGAACGCGTCGGCCAGTCGTTTCGGTGCGCGGGCCAGCCAGGCATCGGTGAGGATTTCGTCCAGACGCGGCCGGTCGACGCGGGACAGACGGAGCAGCACGGCGGCGTAGTTCGCGAAATGCGGGATGTCGAAGAACAGGTCGGGGTCCTGGGCGAGGACTGCCTCCTTCTCGCCCAGATCGTCGACGGAGACGGCGAGGATGGGTTCGTCCGGGACCTCGCGGCCCGACTCGGTGAGGGCGCGTACGTCGGACTTGTTCAGGGGCCGGACCCAGGCGTAGGCCTTGTCCCGCACGGTCCAGGAATGGTTACCCCACCGCACCCTGCTCCCGGCCTCCGGGAGCTCGGCGGCGACGGCTTCCACGTCCTCCCAGGTGGCCACCGCCCCAGCAGACCAGATCCCCGGACCGGTGGCCAGGGCTCGACCCGCCGGATGCCCTTCACCGGCGACGGAACCGGGCGGTGACGTCGAGGTCGACCCACCGCCCGATGGTAAAGCGCGGAGCCCTGATGCCCAGGAGCCGCCGGTCGAGTCGCCCGCGGATGCGCACCGCCGCGTCGTCCGCCGATGGAGCGGTCTCGGGGACCACGGTGACCTCCACGGGTGCGGTGGTACCGCGGGCGTGGATGACCGCGATCGCCGTCCACCCGTCGGATGTCACCGAGAGGTCGTCGACCTCCACCGTCATCGTCGGGTGGGTGGCGATGTCCATCAGTCCGGGTTTGGCCAGATCCCGGTCACGCCGGACGTTCCCGGTGTCGATGGCCGCGAGGTCGAGGTCGGCGGTGACCCGCCGCGGGAGGCCGTCGGCGTCGATGTCGCACCGCGCCGACAGGAACGGGATGCTCCCCGGCACCGAACGGCCCATCCCTCGGGCGACGAACTGCGCCGTGCTCGTCGCCGGATCCAGATCCCACCGGCCGACGGCCACGGTCGGGGCATTCACCGGGACACCTCCGGCACACCGAACCCACGCATCTCGACGACCTGGAACACCTCGGCCGTATCGGGCCCCGGCAACAGCGAGACGTCCTCTCCCGGCAGCAGTTCCGACGAGGAGACCAGCTCCTGCAACACGTCCAGGGTGGCCGCGTCGCGCACGGTGACCACGACAATCTCGTGACCGTCGGGTCGCCGCAGGACCTGCAGTCCGATGAACTCGTCACGCAACCGTGGGTGGTGCAGCAGGGTGGGCCCGAGCCGTTCCCGGCCGGCGCGATCCGCCGCCGCGATCAGCTCGGCCGATCGGGGTCCCTGGAACGTCAGGACCAGCGTGACCGGTCCGTTGGAATCGTCCCGGTCGTGCTGACCCGCCGTCTGTTCGCCGGTGGTCGATCCGTTCATGACTGCCTCCTTGGTCGGCGTGCACTGCGGACGACTGTGGACGGCGGCGACGACGGGCGCCTCGGTGGAAATACCGACATCCGGTACTGAATCCGACCGCGGGCGTCCATACTCGGCGGGTGTCGCCTCTCGTCGGTCGCACCACCGAGCAGTTCGAGCTCGCGCAGTTGCTGGCCGGGGCGGCGAACGGTCGAGGCGGGTTCGTCCTGATCAGCGGGGACGCCGGGATCGGGAAGACCTCGCTCGCCGAGTCCGCACTGGTCCCGGCCGCAGCGGCGGGCCTGCGGGTGGTCCGAACACGGGCGGTCGACGACCCGGGGGCACCGCCCCTGTGGATCTGGCGTCGACTCGGTCGCAGCGTGCCCGAGATCGGGCGGCTGCTCGACGACGAGGCGGTCGACCAGGCCCCGGCCGACCGCCGGCTTGCCGTGTTCGCGGCCGTCGTCGACCACCTGCTGGACGAGGCCACCCGGACCGGCCTGGTCGTCCTGCTGGACGACCTGCACTGGGCCGACCCGGGTTCCCTGGCGCTGCTCCGGCTGCTGGCCGACGAGGCCGCCGACGCGCGACTGCTCCTGGTCGGCACCGCACGCCGATCCGGCGGCCCGGCCTGGGACCGGGGCGCGACCGAGCTGCTCCGCCGTCCCACCATGCACCCGATGCCACTGTCCGGCCTGACCCTGCCCGACGTACGGGAGTGGCTCGGCTCGTCGCCCCGGCGCCGGGAATGGTCGTCGCTGGCGGAACAGCTGCACGAAGTGACCGGCGGCAACCCCTTCTATCTGACGTTGATGACGTCGGCACCGGCCGGGGCGGGCACGACAGCGGGGCGACGGCCGGACATCGTCGCCGAGGTGACGGCCCGGCTGCGCCGGTTGTCGCCGGCAACGCGCGATCTCGCCGAGACCGTGGCGCTGCTGGGCGATCTCGCGACCCGGCCGCTGGTCGGGATGATCATCGCCCGGAGTGATGCCGAGGTGGCGTCGGCGTTCGACGACGCGGTGCGCGCCGAGATCCTGCAGCCGGTCGAGGGACCCGCGATCACCCACGCCCTGGTGCGGGACGCGATCACGGCGGGTCTGCCGGCCCGGCGACGGTCGGAACTGCACCGGCGGATCGCCCGCGCACTGGAGAGCGGCGGGGACCCGTTGACCTTCGGGGCGATCGCCGGACATTGGCGGCAGGTCGACGACCGGGACAGCACGCTGCGGTCCGTGGTGTGGGCCCGGCGGGCAGCGGTGGTCGCCGGTCGCCACCTCGACCTGGACGGTGCCGTCTCGGTGCTGGCCGACGCGCTGGAGCGGGCCGAACGAGCGGGGCTTTCGGCCGTGGATCTGGCCGAGTTGGCCGCCGAACTCGCCGAGGCCCGGTTCCGCGCGGGAGACGTCGTCGGCGCGACCGACACCTGCCTGCGGGTCGGCGATCTGGCCGGGACGAGTGGGCGGCCCGATCTGTTGGCGCGCGCGGCCCTGACGATCCGGGGCATCGGCGACTGGCGATCCGCCGGGGTGATCGTCGATCTGTGCGAACGGGCGTTGCGCGCCCTCCCCGACGGCGCGGACGTGTTGCGGGCCCGGGTCTGCGCCCAGCTGTCGGCCACGCTGACCGAGACGGTCGACCCGGCGCGGGGCGCGGAACTCGCCCGGAACGCGGTGGCGATGGCCCGGCAGTGCGGCGACCCGATGGCCGAGCTGGAGGCCATCGCCGCCCGCCACCTGGCCATCACCGTGCCCGCGACGGTGGGCGAACGGGAACGACTCGCGCGCCGGGCGGTGGAACTGGCCGCTGCTCCGGGGGTTTCGTCGGTCGACCGGGTGCTCGCGCACCTCTGGCTGCTGATGGCACTGCACCAGAGCGGCCAGGTCGACGGCGCCCGGGAGCAAGCGGCAGCGATCGGACGCATCGCCGAACAGCACCGCTCGTCCGTCGCCCGGTGGCACGATCTGCGGGTCACGGCGGCGATGGCCGAATTGACCGGCGATTTCGACCGGGCCCGCCGGCTCAACCGGGCATCGCTGGACGTGGCGCTCCGGATGGGCGACGAGTCGATGCTGGGAGTGCACCAGTCGTTCCGCCTCTTCCTCGGGGTGGTGCGGGGAGACCCCGGTGAGATCGACGACGACGCGGTCCGCATGCTGCGGTCGGAGACCCGGATCCCCCTGGTCAGGGCACTCCTGGTGCTGGCCCTGACGCTCCGCGGCGAGCGGGCCGAGGCAATCGCGGTCTTCGACCAGTTGCGCGCACTCCCGGACGAGATGGCCGGCCAGGTCCGTTGGGCCGGGACGATCAATCAGATCGGGCTGGCTGCCGTCGCGCTCGACGACGCCGAGGTGGCCGGCCGCGTCTTCGACGCGATCCGCGGGAGCGGTGGTCCGTACGACGGGGACGGCTCCGGTTTCATCGTCGCGATGGGGGCGGTCTCCCGCCAGCACGCCGACTACGCCCTCGCCGCCGGCCGCCTCGAGGAGGCCATCTCGCTCTATCGCGAGGCGGAGCCCCTGAACATCCGCATAGGCGCCCGCCCGTTCACGGCGTTGACCCGGCTGGGGTGGGCCACCGCCCTCGTCCGTCGGTACGGCTCGCGCCGCCCGGGTGCCGACCCGGCCGATCTGGTGTCGGCGTCGACCCTGCTCGAGCTGGCCGACGGCGAATTCCACCGACTGGACATGCCGGGCCCGTCGGCCGCTGCGTCCCGTCTGCGGAGGGCCATCGTGGAACTCTCGCCCCGTCCCCCGGCCAGCAAGACCGACCGCCTGACCGCCCGCGAGGCCGAGGTGGCCCGGCTGGTGGCCAGCGGGCAACGGAACCGGGAGATCGCCACCGCGCTCTTCCTGTCCGAACGCACCGTCGAGTCGCACGTCCGCAACGTGCTGGCCAAACTGCAGCTGCACAACCGCGTAGAGATCGCCGCGTGGGCCGCCCGTCGACCGGACCACGAAGGGTGAGGCGACCGACCGTCGACCGCACGAGATCGTGTTCCCGCCGGCACCGCACCGGGGCCTGACAGCCGGCTACTGGTGGTGCTCCCCGCCGTCCGAGGGGTCGCCCGCGGAGCGGCTGGCCGACCGCGGGCGCTGCCGGTTCTGCGCCTCCAGGGCGACCCAACGTCGCTCGAGCGCGGCCGCGCGCCGGGCGACGTCGGCCTCGACGTCGACGTCCGTCCGGACCTTCTCCCGCGGCGGCGGCGTGATCAGCACTCCTGGGACGGGCGGTCGCCGCAAGGGGCGGTCACCGATGCGGGCGACGAGCGCGGCCTGATCCGGGGCGATGTCCTCGAGCGGCACCGGACGTCCACCCGCACGCAACGCCACCCGCGGGGCCACGGCCGGCTCCAGCCCCGTCGGCGGGACGACGATGGCCTCGACCTCGGGCCAGGTGATGAACCGCCGGCGCCACCGGTAGGGCCGGCGGATGCCCCGCACGTCGATCACGGTGGGTGGGCGGACCGACATCAGCACGAACAGCCCGCCAGCGACGACGAGCAGACAGCCCAGGACCACATCACCCCGCCAGCACTGGAACACGCCGTACCCGACGTAGAAGGTGGCCGCCACCCTCGCCAGCACCGGGTGCCGGCCGGCCCATCGCTGCCCGACGACCCGCGGCGCCGGTCCCGTCTCTTGCCGGTCGCTCGACGACTCACCCATGGCGGCTCTCGCCGTCAGCTCGCCGGCCTCCCGTCCGCCTCAGCGGTTGACGTAGTTGGGCGCCTCGTCGGTGATGGTGATGTCGTGCGGGTGCGATTCGCGCAGACCGGCCGAGGTGATGCGGACCAGCTTGGCGTCCTTGAGCGCCTCGATGGTCGGCGACCCGGTGTAGCCCATCGCCGCGCGCAGACCACCGACCAGCTGGTGGGCGACGTCCTGCAGACGACCGCGGAACGGCACGCGCCCTTCGATGCCCTCGGGGACCAGCTTGTCGTCGCTGAGCACGTCGTCCTGCGAGTACCGGTCCTTGGAGTAGGAACGGGCCTCGCCGCGGGACTGCATCGCGCCGAGCGACCCCATCCCCCGGTAGGCCTTGTACTGCTTGCCGGCGACGAAGATCAACTCGCCCGGCGACTCGGCCACACCGGCCAGCAGCGAGCCGAGCATGACGGTGTCCGCGCCGACCGCGATGGCTTTGGCGATGTCACCGGAGAACTGCAGACCGCCGTCGCCGATCACCGGGACCCCGGCCGGCCGGCAGGCCTTGGCGGCCTCGTGGATCGCGGTGACCTGCGGGACGCCGATACCGGTCACGACCCGGGTGGTGCAGATGGACCCGGGGCCCACCCCGACCTTGACCGCGTCCACCCCGGCATCGACCAGCGCCTGCGCGCCGGCCCGGGTGGCCACGTTCCCGCCGACGATGTCGACCCGGGTGCCGACCTCGTTGCGCAGCCGACGCACCATGTCGCCGACCCGCTGCGAGTGCCCGTGCGCGGTGTCGACCACGACCACGTCGACGCCGGCCTCGACCAGCAGCATGGCTCGCTTGTACGACTCCTCGCCCACGCCGACCGCCGCACCGCAGAGCAGGCGACCGTCGGCGTCCTTGGTGGCGTTCGGGTACTGCTCGGTCTTGACGAAGTCCTTGACGGTGATGAGACCGCGCAGCTTGCCGTCGCCGTCGACCAGCGGCAGCTTCTCGATCTTGTGCTTGCGCAGCAGGCCCAGGGCAGCCTCGGCGCTCACCCCGACCGGCGCGGTGACCAGCGGCATCTTGGTCATGACCTCGCGCACCGGGCGCGACAGGTCGACCTCGAACCGCATGTCGCGGTTGGTGATGATGCCGACCAGCCGTCCGTCGGCGTCGGTGACCGGGACACCGGAGATGCGGAACTTGGCGCACAGCGCGTCCGCCTCGCGCAGGGTGGCGTCCGGCGGGCAGGTGACCGGGTCGGTGACCATGCCGGCCTCGGACCGCTTGACGATCTCGACCTGCGCGGCCTGGTCCTCCATGGCCAGGTTGCGGTGCAGGATGCCGATCCCGCCCTC
Organism: Nakamurella flava; assembly: GCF_005298075.1. Taxonomy (NCBI): domain Bacteria; kingdom Bacillati; phylum Actinomycetota; class Actinomycetes; order Nakamurellales; family Nakamurellaceae; genus Nakamurella; species Nakamurella flava. The sequence continues at coordinate 606,205 of NZ_SZZH01000003.1, read as the reverse complement.
GCGGGCCATCGAGATGGCCATCCGCGATTCGGTCACGGTGTCCATCGCGCTCGACACCAGCGGCACCCGCAGCCGGACGTTGCGGCTGAACCAGGTACTGGTGTCGGCCTCACTCGGCACCAGGTCGGAGGCGTCCGGCAGCAACAGGACGTCGTCGTAGGTCAGGCCGATCAGGCCGAACTTGTCCGAGTCGTCGTACCGGCCGCTCGAGGCGCCCTCGGCGGGATCGACCCGGACCGACCCCGATCCGTTGAAGCTTCCGCGACGATCCGTCGACTCCGCTGCTGACGTCACCACAACCCGACCTTCCTGCCGGTCGGCCGGGCCCCCGCCCGTCCGCGACCGGACCATTCCGCAGACGCAAAGGCCAGTCTAGGCATGCTCACGGCCGCCCGGGACGCCCCTGGGGTGGGGCGGCCCGGCTGTGGGGACGAAGGAGCGCGACGACCGCGGTGGCGAGCCCGGAACCGACGGAACCGATGGCCCGATCGGGCGCGTCCGGTGGTCCACCTCACGACGTGACGTCGACGGCACCCCCGGTCGGCGCGGCCGGACCGTGGTCAGCGGCCGGCGGCCGCGGAGGTCGACGCCGCAGCGGAGGCGTCGGGCACGGCGGCCGGCGCGGCACCCTTGGCCGGCGTGGTCGACGGGTCCGGCGTCGCGGCCGGTGGCGGAGTCGGCGCCGGCGCCGGCGGCGCTTCCGGCTGCACCCGGCTCACCGAACTGGCCTGCGGCACACCGGCCGACGGGGTCGGTGCGGACGAGCCGGCCTCGGCTTCGGAGTTCACGGCGGCTCCCGTAGCACCGGCGGCCGAGGATGTCGGGGCCGACGTGCCCGGGGTCTTCACCGGAGTCGTCGAGTTCGACGGAACCGGTGTCCCGGTGGACGGCTGGGGCGAGGACGCCTTCGTACCGCTGGTCTGACCGGCCGGCTGGGTGGTCCCGCTTGCGGACGACGGCGACGAGGTCGTCAGGGCACCCGCTGTCGTGCTGGACGGGGACTCACCGGTCGCCGGGCTCGACGCCGTCGACCCCCCAGCGTCGGATGGCTGCGGATCAGAAGAGCTGGATGGACTCACCGAGACAGGGGCACCGGCGCTGGACACCAGGCCGAGGGAAGAGTCGTCATCGAGTCCCGATACGTCTGCGGTGGCCGTCGAGCCCGGCGCCAGGGTGGACGGACCGTCGGACGCCGCCCGCGTCGTGGACGGGGCTTCGGGTCGTGACTCGGACGACGATGCGCGCCGTTGCGCGGCGGGTGCCGATGACGTGGTCGACTCCGTCGCTGAACGCGTGGCCAGCGCGGCCCGCTTGTCCAGGCCGACCTTTTCGGCCGCGGTGATCGCCGTCGCCAGGTCACCCTGATCGTCGAGTTCGACCTGGGCCAGCAATCCACGGGCGGCGTCGGCTTCGGCCAGGATCGTGACGGCGTCGTCGCCGCTGGCGATGGCCTTGTTCAGTCTGTCGAGCGCCGCCCACACCGAACCCATCGCGGTCTTGGACGCCGCTTCCTGCGGCCAGAAGATCGTCGTGAGCGCGAAGAGCGGCTGTTCCGGAGTGGCCTCCTTGGCGCTGACCACGGCCGATCCGAACAGCAGCCCGGCCAGGGCTCCGCTGATGGCCAGCGCCGGGCGGACCGAGCGGGCGCCCGTCACCCGGGTCGCCATCGTCGACCAACGCCGCCGGCGCGCTGCCGAACGGACCCCCGCCGGGAGGGCGGGCAGCGGCGGGAGCGGCGGCGTCGTGATCTCGGAGCGCCACTCCTGGAGCAGAGCGAACACCTCGTCACCCACCACCGGGACCACGGCCGGCGGCAGGCTCGGCGGGCTGGAGGCCCGGTGACGGCCCGGGGGACGAGACACCCCGTCGACCCCCACCGAGCGCAGATCGGCGGGCGGGCGCGCAGCACAGGCGTCGGCACGGAGGGCGGCGGCCCGGAGTCGTTCGATGATCTCGTCGTCCATCAGGACGTCGGCGAGGTCGACGAGCGGCGCTTCGGGGTCCAACCGACGACGGTGGCGGGGACCGGTCATCACATCAGCTGCTCGGTGAGCCCTGCGTCCGCGGCCAGCAGTGAGCGGAGCTTGTTCAGGGCCCGATGCTGGGCGACCCGCACCGCACCGGCCGTCATCCCCAGCGCGGCGGCGGTCTCGTCGGCGCTGAAGCCGACGACGATGCGCAGGCGCACGATCTCCTGCTGGCTGTCGGGCAGATTGGCCAGCAGGCCGTCCATGAGGTCGCTGGTGGTGCCGGCGAGTACGTGCTGCTCGGGTCCACGTTCCCCGGTCGGGGCGTCCGGTAGATCGGCGACCGGCAACGCCCGGCTCCGCGCAGCGGCCCGATGGACGTCGGCCACCTTGTGCGCGGCGATGCCGTAGACGAAGGCCACGAACGGCCGGCCCTCCTGACGAAAGGTGGGCAGGGCGGTCAGGACGGCCATGCACACCTCCTGGGCGACGTCGTCCGCGGTGGTGCCAGAGCGGTAGGTGGACGACAGACGTGAACGGCAGTAGCGGACGACGATGGGATGGACCTGCGACAACAACGCCTGCAGTGAAGGGGTGTGGCCGGCCACCGCCTGGTCGACGAGATCGTTCATCGCCGGCGATGACGGTGTCCCCGTCACCTGTCCCATCGTCACGCAGCGACCCCCTGTTACATGCCGTGACCTGCCGAGGGCGGCACGACGTGTCCATGGTCAGCAGTTGGGGCGCCCCCGCAGCCGCCGTGCTGACCGTGGAACCAGCGTCGCACACAAGGCATCAAGATCGCACCCGATTGTCCGTTGCGTCCGAAAACGTCACGGGCCCGATACATGGGCGACGCCGGCGGCGTCAGGACGACACGACGCCGTCCGGGCCGGTTCCCCCGCCGGTCCGGACGCGACGACGAGCCGTCGCCCGATCAGGCGACGAAGCCGCGGCGGAAACCGAGGGCGACGGCCTGCGCGCGGTCCCGGGCGCCGAGCTTGCGGAACAGCCGACGGGCGTGCGTCTTGACGGTGTCCTCGGAGAGGAACAGTTCCCGGCCGATCTCGCCGTTGGACTGCCCCTGGCTCATCCCCCGCAGCACCTGCATCTCACGCTCGGTCAGGGGCGCCTCGCCGTCGCCGGCGTCGCGCAGGGCCGGGGCCCGCGGCGTGGTGAGGGTGTCGGCCAGCGCAGCCACGATCTCCGGCTGGGTGGCGTCCCAGCGCAGGAAGCCCCGCGCGCCGCAGGCGATCGCCGCGGCGATCGACGCGGTGTCGTCGGGCGACCCGAAGACGATGACGACGGCGGACGGGTGGATCGCCAGCAGCCGCCGGGTGGCCTCGATTCCGCTGGTCAGCGCCCGCTGGGTACCGATCAGCACCACATCGGCGGGCTGCCGCCCGTAGCGGGCCAGCAGCTCGTCCCCGCTGGCGACACAGTCGATCCCGTCGACCGACGGCACCGACCCCATCACCCGTGTCAATCCGTCGCGAGCGCTACGGCGCTCGTCACAGATCAGCACACTCGTCATGTCCTACCCCCTGAGTTCGGCCTGCCCACCACAACAACCGCCGCGCCGCACACCGGTGATCCGGTACGTCTGACGCGGCGGCAGTACATCCAGCCTGGTCGACGCGGCGATGGGTGTTGCCATCCCCTGCCGACCATCGTCCGCCCCGCAACGGAAAGTAGTCGAAAACCGCGGGTCGAACACTCTCCGATACCAGAGACTAAACCCCGGGAGGCCACCCTGCGGCACTTACTCCACTCGTGTTCACCCACCCATCCGGGGTACCTGCATGCTGCACCAGGATTCGGATTGTCAACTGACCGAGGACCGGGACAAAGTTCGCACAACGTTGTGATCAAGGTCTTGTCGATGCCGCTTGCGCGATCTAGGGTCGAGTGATCAACAACGCCGAGATCAGCGCGGATCCGGCCCGTACCCGACGGAAACAACGGCAGTCCAGTTGCAAGGTCCACCGCGAACCGTGCAGCTGAATCCCCCTGCCCCATCCCGAAGGTCGTTGACCGCGCCCTGTTCCCGGCTGGTGTTGCCCGAGCAACCGGATTGTCGAAATGGGGATCGCAGTGGCAGACACCCGGCGCCTTCCCGGCCCGAACGCTGATCTGTGGGACTGGCAGCTGCACGCAGCCTGCCGCGGCATGGCCAGTTCCTTCTTCTTCCACCCCGAGGGTGAACGTGGGCCGGCCCGCGCTCGCCGCGAAGCCAAGGCCAAGGCCGTCTGCCTGGAATGCCCGGCCGTCGCCGCCTGCCGCGCGCACGCCCTGCAGGTGCACGAGCCCTATGGCATCTGGGGTGGCCTGTCGGAGAGCGAGCGGGCGTCGCTCATCGCTCCCCCGGTCCGCCCGGCCGCCTCGGCCTGACCCGACCGCCCGATCCGCCGTCGGCCACCTCCGGTGGCCGGCTGCGGATCTGCGCGAAGCCACCACTGCCGTTGGTCCTTGCGAGCGACGACCGCTCGAAGGACTGACGGATAGATGGGACATTCTTCGAGTGTAGGGCCTGACGTCGCCCGCTGTAGCGGATATCGATGTCCGTGTTCACTCCAACAGGCGACGCATTGGTGCGTCATCACCCTGACGGCCTTGAGCGACCACACGTCTGAAGACCGACCGGAACGACGAAAGCGCCCGCCCCTGCACGGGACGGGCGCCTTCGCGGCGGCGGCGCGACGGGAACCATCGCGCCACCGATCGATCAGTGCGAGTGACCCGCGTGCCCACCGGCGGCCGGGGCCGGCTCGGCCTCGGGGATGTCGGTGACCGTGGTCTCCGTGGTCAGCACCATGCCGGCGATCGACGCCGCATTGGACACTGCCGACTTCGTGACCTTGACCGGGTCGATGATGCCGGCCGCGACCAGATCGCGGTATTCGCCGGTCGCCGCGTCGAAGCCCTGCCCGACGGGCAGGTCCGCGATCTTGGAGACGACGACCGCGCCCTCGAGACCGCCGTTGGCGGCGATCCAGTAGGCCGGGGCCGACAGCGCGCGCTGGACGATGCGGACGCCGATGGCCTCGTCGGCCGGGAGGGACTCGGCCAGGGCCGTGAGCTCGGGGCTCTTGGCCGCGTGGACGAGCGCCGAACCACCGCCGGCGATGATGCCTTCGGCCACCGCGGCCTTGGTCGCGTTCACCGCGTCCTCGATGCGGTGCTTGCGCTCCTTGGCCTCGATCTCCGTCGCTGCGCCGACCTTGATGACGGCGACGCCGCCGGCCAACTTGGCCAGCCGCTCCTGCAGCTTCTCGCGGTCCCAGTCGGAATCGCTGGCCTCGATGTCGGCCTTGAGCTGCTTGGCCCGGTCGGCCACCGCCTCGGCGGACCCGCCGCCGTCGACCAGCGTGGTCTCGTCCTTGGTGACGACGACCCGACGGGCGGTCCCCAGGACCTCCAGCCCGACCTCGGCCAGCTTCAGTCCGACCTCGCTCGAGACGACCTCGGCCCCGGTGACGATGGCCAAGTCCTGCTGGAACGCCTTGCGACGGTCACCGAAGAACGGCGCCTTCACCGCGACCACCGACAGCGTCTTGCGGATCGAGTTCACCACGAGCGTCGAGAGCGCCTCGCCGTCGACGTCCTCGGCGATGATCAGCAGCGGCTTGGACTCGGCGAGCACCTTCTCCAGCAGCGGCAGCAGGTCGGCCAGCGCCGAGACCTTCTCGCGGACCAGCAGGATGTACGGGTTCTCCAGGACGGCCTCGCCGGCCTCCGGATCGGTCGCGAAGTACGGCGACAGGTAACCCTTGTCGAACTGCACACCGTCGGTGTACTCGAGCTCGGTGGTCAGGCCGGAATGCTCCTCGACGGTGACGACGCCGTCGGCACCGACGTGCCCGATGGCCTCGCCGAGCTGGGCACCGATGGTCTCGTCGCGCGCGGCGATGGTGCCGACCTGGGCGATGGCGGCCTGGTCGCCGGCCACCGGGGTGGCCCACTGCGACAGCAGCTCGTTGACCTTGTCGGCGGCCTGCATGATGCCGGACCGCAGGGCCATCGGGTTGGCGCCGGCGGTGACGTTGCGGATGCCCTCGGCGACCATGGCCTGCGTCAGCACGGTCGCGGTGGTGGTGCCGTCGCCGGCGACGTCGTTGGTCTTGGTGGCCGCCGTCTTGATCAGCTGCGCCCCCATGTTCTCCTGCGGATCGTCCAGCTCGACGTCACGGGCGATGGTGACGCCGTCGTTGGTGATGGTCGGTCCGCCGAACTTCTTG
>NZ_SZZH01000002.1 GCF_005298075.1 Nakamurella flava | reverse complement strand
CGGACTCGTTCAGATCCGCCTTCGCCAACGCATCCGCCGCGACCAGCCGAGTGTTCTCCCAGATCTCGACCGGATCGTGCTCCACCCACCCCGCCTTCGGGAAGATCTGCTCATGCTCACGCTGAGCGACCGCAACGACCCGGCCCTCCTTGTTGAACAACATCGCCCGAGTCGACGTGGTGCCCTGATCGATAGCGGCAACGAACTTCTCACTCATGGACAGTGGTCCTTCCCTGCTTCGACGGTGAAGCGGTGGTCTCGATCGTCGAGAACCCCGGTGGTGCAGTACCTCTGGTGGTGCGGTGGATCAGCTGGGGGGATGGTTCCCCCGGCCCGGTGCGGCGAGGGCCGCACCGGGCCGGGTGGTCGGTGGGGGTCAGGCGGAGACGCCGACCCGGACCTCCGGCGCACCGAGACGGGCGGCGTCGGCGGTCATGTCGTCGACCTGCAGCTGCGACTCGCGCTCGGCGGTGACGCGCTGGTGGTAGTGCTCGATCTCGCGATCGACGGCGGCGTCGTCCCAGCCGAGCAGCGGGGCGACCAGCTTCGCGACCGCGGGGGCGGCGGCCTCGCCGCGATCCCAGGTGTCGATGGAGACGCGCAGGCGGCGGGCCAGGATGTCGTCCAGGTGCAGGGCGCCCTCGAACGAGACCGCGTAGACGACCTCGGCCTTGAGGTACTTGGGCGCGCCCTCGACCGGCTCGGCCAGCGACGGGTCCTGCTCGATGAGGTCGAGCAGGTCGCTGATGTCGCTGCCGAAACGGCCGAGCAGGTGCTCGACACGGGCGACGTCCAGGCCGGTGCGCTCGGCGATCCGCTCGCGGGTGTTCCACAGGGCCTGGTAGCCGTCGGCCCCGACCAGCGGCACCCGGTCGGTGCAGGAGGCCGGGATCTTCCCGGGCAGCTGCTTGACCGCCTCGTTCACGGCGTCTTCGGCCATCACACGGTAGGTCGTGTACTTGCCGCCGGCGATGATGACCAGGCCAGGCACCGGCGAGACGCAGGCGTGCTCGCGGGACAGCTTGCTGGTCTGGTCGGACTCGCCGGCCAGCAGCGGGCGCAGCCCGGCGTAGACGCCGACGACATCGTCGCGGGTGAGCGGCGTCTCGAGCAGCGAGTTGGCGTGGTCGAGGATGTAGTCGATGTCGGCCTGGCTGGCGGCCGGGTGGGCCTTGTCGAGGTCCCACGGGGTGTCGGTGGTGCCGATGACCCAGAAATCGTCGCTCCACGGGCACGGGATGATGAACAGCAGGCTCTTCTCGGTCTCGGTGATCAGACCGGTGCGGCTCTGGATGCGGTCGCGCGGGACGACGATGTGCACGCCCTTGGACGCCTGGACGCGGAACCCGCTCTTGCCCACCATCTTCTGCACGTCGTCGGTCCACACACCGGTGGCGTTGACGACGGTCTTGGCCCGCACGGTGATCTCGCGGCCGGCCTCCAGGTCGCGGACGGTGGCCCCGACGACGCGCTCGCCCTGCCGGACCAGGTCGACGACCCGAGCACTGGTGGCCACGTACGCGCCGTACTCGGCGGCGGTGCGAGCGATCATCATGGTGTGCCGGGCGTCGTCCAGCTGGCCCTCGTAGAACTTGATGCCGCCGTGGACGGCGCCGCGCTTGGCCCCGGGGAAGGACTCGAGGGTCTTGCGCTTGCTCAGGTGCTTGTGGTGCGACGGGACACCCTTGCCGGCGCCGAGGACGTCGTACACGCCGATGCCGAGGCCGACGTAGCCGCGGTCGATGCCGCGTCGCTCCAGCGGGTAGACGAATTCGACCGGCCGGGCCAGGTGCGGGCACAGGGTGTCGAGGATCAGCGAACGTTCGCGCAGGGCCTCGAAGACCAGCGAGAAGTTCAGCTGCTTGAGGTAGCGCAGGCCGCCGTGCACGAGCTTGGAGGAGCGGCTGGAGGTGCCGGAGGCCATGTCCCGGGCCTCGACCAGACCGACCGTCAGGCCGCGGCTGGCGGCGTCGAGGGCGGCGCCGGCGCCGACGACGCCCGCCCCGATGACCAGGACGTCGAGTTCGCGAGCCGCCATCTCGTCGAGGGCACGGGCGCGGGTGGTCGGGTTGAGGACGGAGTTCTGCGAAGCCATGTGTGCTGTTCCCCTTCGAATCAGCCTGATCGACACGCTCTCGTCGAGCGGCGGTGACAGCCGGTCGGCGCGTGCGCCGCGACCGGGCCGTGTCGATCGAAAAGCCCGTGAACATCCGACCCCGGTCCGCACCGCCGTCCGGTGGGGTGTCGTGCGTGATGCAACGAACGTATCGACGGCTCCGGACTCCTACAATCGGAAGCGTTCGGCATTGTCGAACGACCGAGCTGGGGGTCGCCCGGCCGGGACGACGACGGGTTCGGACTGCGGAAGGCGGCGCCGGTGCCGGGGAATGTCCAGTCGGTCGAGCGTGCGGCGGCCATCCTGCGGCTGCTGGCCGACGAGGACGAACCCTTGGCCCTGGCCCAGATCGCGTCGGCTCTGGGCCTGGCCAAGCCCACCGCACACGGCATCCTGCGCACGCTGGCCGACGTCGGTTTTGTCGAACAACCCGAGGCGAACGGCCCGTACCAGGTGGCGTCCGACCTGTTCGAGGTCGGTCGCGGTCAACGGTTCGACCCCAACGAGCTGCGGTCGCGGGCCATGAACTGGACGGACACGCTGGCCGCCCGCACCGGGGAGTCCGCTCGGGTGGCCACCTACTACCGGGGGCGGGCGGAGGTCGCCCACCATGTCTTCCGGGCCGGCGGGGGCACCCAGGTGCTGACCACTGGCGCGCAGGTACCGCTGCACGCCAGTGCACTGGGCAAGGTCCTGTTGGCGCACGACCCGGGGGCCGCGCGCCGGGCCCTGCGGGCCGAGCTCCCGGTCTACACCCACCGGACCATCACCGATCGGGTGCTGTTGCAGCGGGAGCTCGCCGCCGTGCGGGACCTCGGCTGGGCGCGCGCGCTGGGCGAGGTGGACCCGGACGTCGCCGGTCTGGCCGCCCCCATCCGCGACCGGGGCGGCTACGTCGTCGCCGTGGTCGGCATCGAGGGATTGATCGACCGGCTGTACGACGGACGCGGTAAGCCCCGCCCGGACATGGTCGACGCGGTGGTCGACACCGGTCGGGCCATCTCCCGCGAACTCGGTCACGGACGGGAACGATGAGCCGCACCTACGTCGCCGCGCTCGACCAGGGCACCACGTCGACCCGCTGCATGCTGTTCGACCGGCAGGGCCGGATGGTGTCCATCGCTCAGCGCGAGCACCACCAGCACTACCCGCGACCCGGCTGGGTCGAACACGACGCCGGTGAGATCTGGTCCATCGTGCGGCGGGTCGTCCCGCAGGCCCTGGACGACGCCGGGGTGGACGCCGACCAGGTCGTCGCCCTCGGCGTGACCAACCAGCGGGAGACGTGTCTGCTGTGGAACCGGCGCACCGGCGTCCCCGTCGGCCGGGCCATCGTCTGGCAGGACACCAGGACCCACGACCTGCTGGCCGACATCGCCGGCCGCATCGACCCCGCGAACCTGCAGCACCGCACGGGACTGCCGCTGGCCAACTACTTCTCGGCCGCGAAACTGCGGTGGATGCTCGACCGCGACCCGGCGGTGGCCGCCGCCGCGGCGGCCGGCGACCTGCTGTTCGGGACGATGGACACCTGGATCACCTGGAACCTCTCCGGGGGAGTCGACGGTGGCGTGCATGTCACCGACGTGACCAACGCCAGCCGCACGATGCTGATGAACCTCGACACCCTCGACTGGGACGAGCAGTTGCTGGGCGCCCTCGACATCCCGAGAGTGGTGCTGCCGCGGATCGTCTCGACCATCGGCACGGTCGCGACCACCGTCGAGCCCCTTCCCGGAGTGCCCATCGGCGCGCTCATCGGTGATCAGCAGGCGTCGCTGTTCGGGCAGACCGCCTTCGATGCCGGTGAGGCGAAGTGCACGTTCGGCACCGGCAGTTTCCTGCTGCTCAACACCGGGACGGAGGCGGTGCGGTCGACGCATGGCCTGGTCACCACCGTCGCCCACAAGGTCGACGGCGAACCGGCCGTCTACGCCCTCGAGGGCTCGATCGCGCTGGCCGGGGGTCTGGTGCAGTGGTGCCGCGACAACCTGGGTCTCATCCGGTCGCCGGCGGAGATCGAGACCCTGGCCCGGTCGGTGGCCGACAACGGCGGCTGCTACCTGGTTCCCGCGTTCTCCGGGCTCTTCGCGCCCTACTGGGACAACGACGCCCAGGGACTGCTGGTCGGGCTGACCTCGTTCGTCACCAAGGGGCACATCGCCCGGGCGGTGCTGGAGGCGACGGCCTGGCAGACCCACGACGTGATGGACGCGATGAACGCCGATGCCGGGGTGGCCGCGCGGTCCCTGGCCGTCGACGGCGGGATGACGAGTAACAACCTCCTTATGCAGACCATCGCCGACTACCTCGACATGCCGGTCGTGCGGCCGATGATGGCCGAGACCGTCGCCCTCGGTGCGGCCTACGCGGCCGGGTTGGCCGTCGGCTACTGGTCGGACCGGCAGGCGCTGCGGGACTTCTGGCGCAAGGCCGGCGAGTGGGTCCCGGCCATGCCGGCCGACCGGCGGGCCCGTGAGCTGGCGCACTGGCGGCACGCCATCGCGGTGACCCGGTTGTGGAGCCAGCGTCCGGGGTGATGCCGCGGCCGTGGCACGACGCTCGCCCCCCGCGCGCTGGGCCAGATGGGTGATCTGGCGGCGACTGTCGTGATGGGCCGCCGCGGTCGCCGTCCCTGTCACAGCGCCACGACGGGGGGTCGTGACGCCGAGGGTGGTGTCTGCGGGCTACAACAGGGTGGCTCGCAGGCACCCACCTGAGAGGGATCGCCCGGGTGTGGTCAACCGGCCGGCTGGAAGACGCCCCGGTAGCCGAAGAGCCCGGCGCTGCCCCCGGTGTGCAGGAACAGCACGTCCCCGCCGAGGACGCCTTCCCGGGCCAGGGCGATCAGACCGGCCATCGCCTTCCCGGTGTAGACCGGGTCGAGCAGTACGCCCTCCGTGCGGGCGACAAGCCGGACGGCGTCGAGCATGTCGGTCGTCGGGACGCCGTATCCGGGGCCGATGAACCGATCGTCGAGCCGCACCGCGGAAGCGTCGACATCCCCGGACCTGCCGAGCAGAGCCAGTGTCGGGGCGATCAACGGATGGACCTTGGCCAGCTGTGCCGGAGTGGGGACCGACACGCAGACCCCGAGGACATCGGGCGCCCGGGGATCGTCGCGGTACCCGGCGATCAGTCCGGCCTGCGTGCCGCCGCTTCCGGTGGCCAGCACCAGGGTGCGGAACGCGACGCCCAGGCGCTCGGCGTCCTGGCTGATCTCCGCGGCGCAGTGGGCGTAGCTGAGCGCGCCGAGCGGGTTCGACCCACCCACCGGGACGACGTAGGGGTGCCGGCCCTCCGCGCGCAGGCGGGTCGCCAGGTCCTCGCTGGCCGCCCGGAGGTCGGTGCCGGCCGCGACCCGGTGGATGGTGGCGCCGAGGATCGCGTCGAGCAGGACGTTCCCGGAGTGCAGATAGTCGTCCTCGGTCCGCTCCTGGGCCAGGATCAGCTCCGCCCGCAGTCCGGCGGCGGCGGCCGCCGCCGCCGTCTGGCGGGCGTGGTTGGACTGCACAGCGCCGGCCGTCACGAGCGTGTCGGCCCCGCGGGCGAGGGCGTCGGCGACCAGCAGCGTCAGCTTGCGGGCCTTGTTGCCGCCCCCCGCGAGCCCGGTCTGGTCGTCCCGCTTGATCCACAGCCGCAGACCGGGCACCGCCAGCTCGCGGGTCAACCGGTCCAGCGGGTGGAGCGGGGTGGGCAGGAAGGCCAGGGATCCCAGTGCGTCCGTCGAGTTCGACATGGGGCCATTCTCGCCCCGGGGTAAGGCATTCCCGCTGCGCGGCAGTGAGTCAGCGGGCAGCGGGGTGGACGGTCACGGCGGTGGCCTTGAACGCGATGCGCACCCGGTCGCCGGGTTGCAGATGCAGATCGGCTGCGGCGGCGACGGTGATGTCCGCGAGCAGGCCGCTGGTGCCGGGGAAGGGGGCGGTGTGGACGCGCACGGTCTCGCCCCGCGGTTCCAGTTCGGTGACCACCGCGGGGAGGTGGTTGCGGGGGCTGCCGCCCGGGTCGTCCTCGTAGACGGCGACGGCGACCGGTGAGAAGACCGCCACCGCAGCATCTCCCGGCCGGCAGGCCGGGTCGGCGGTGCCGTGGACGGCGACACCCCCGCCGGTGATGAGGTGTTGTCCCGTCCAGGTCCCGGCGACGAGATTCACCCCGGCGATGCGCGCGGTGAAGGCCGATCGGGGCGCGGCCAGGACGGAGCGGGTGGGGCCGTCCTCGACGATGCGTCCGGCCTCGACGACGACGGTCCGGTCGGCGAGGGTGAGGGCGTCGATGAGGTCGTGGGTGACGAGCAGCGTGGTCCGCGGCGTCTGTGCCAGCACCCGGCGCAGGAGTTGCCGGATGGCCGGCGCGACGGCGACGTCGAGGGCGGCCATCGGTTCGTCGAGCAGCAGGACTTGTGGGTCGGCGGCCAGGGCCCGGGCGATGGCGATCCGTTGGGCCTGCCCGCCGGACAGCTGATCCGGGGTCCGGTCGGCGTACTGCCCGGCGTCGACGGCGGTCAGCCAGTGCTCGGCCACCCGCCGGGCGTCGGTTCGTCCACGGCCCTGGCTGCGGGGTCCGAACGCGACATTCGCCGCGGCGGTGAGGTGCGGGAAGAGCAGGGCCTGCTGGGCGAGCAGCCCGATCCGACGGCGGTGGGCCGGCACCCATGTCCGGTGGTCGGTGTCGACGAGAACAGTCCCGTCCACCGTGATCCGGCCGTGGTCGGGGCGGAGTTGCCCGGCGAGCAACCCGAGCAGGGTCGACTTGCCGGCCCCGTTGGCACCGAGTACCGCCACCACCTGTCCGGCCGGCACGGCCAGCTCGACCGACACGTCCCGGTCGACGACGGTCGCAGTGATCTCGAGCGAGCCGGACCCGCTCACAGGGCGCCCGACGAGGCACGGCTGCGGGTGGCCAGCACGATCAGCACGGCGACGACCACCAGCACCAGGGAAAGCGCCACCGCGGCGTCGGCGTCGCTCTCCCGCTGCAGGTAGATCTCCAGCGGCAGCGTCCGGGTCACCCCCTGCAGGCTGCCGGCGAACGTCAGGGTGGCGCCGAACTCGCCGAGGGATCGGGCGAAGGCCAGTACGGCGCCGGAGAACAGGCCCGGCAGCACGAGCGGCAGGGTCACCCGACGCAGCACGGTGGTCGGCCGGGCGCCGAGGGTGGCGGCGACGGCCTCGTAGCGTTCGCCCGCGGTGCGCAGCGCTCCCTCCAGGCTGAGCACGAGAAACGGCAGCGCGACGAAGGTCTGGGCGATGACGACGGCGGTGGTGGTGAAGGCGATGCGCAGGCCGAGGGCCTCGAGGGAACTGCCGAGCAGGCCCTGTCGGCCGAAGGTGTAGATGAGGGCGATCCCGCCGACCACCGGCGGCAGCACCAGGGGCAGCAGGACCAGCGATCGGGCCAGACGCAACCCGGGGAAGTGTCCGCGGGCCAGCACCAGAGCCATCGGCGTGCCGAGCAGCACGCACAGCACGGTGCTGGCCGCCGAGGTCTGCAGGCTGAGCCGCAGCGCCGCCAGCGAGGACTCCGAGGAGATCAACGTCCAGAACTGCGACCACTGGACGCGGGCGACCATGGCCACCAGCGGGAGGAGCACGAACAGCCCGCCGACCGCGGCCGGCAAAAAGACCCAGGCCGGCAGCCCGGAACCGGCGGCCGGCCGGGTCCGTCGACGGGACGTCGTCCCTGGACCCGGCCTGGCCGCCTGCGAAGACGTGGTCATGGCGCCGGCTGGAACCCGGCGTCCGACAACACCTTCCGCCCGTCCGACCCGGTGACCAGCGCGACGAACTCCGTGGCCAACTCGGGCTGGGCCGCGGCGGTCAGGGTGGCGATGGGGTAGACGTTGACCACCGACGAGGCCTCGGGCACCGCGACCGCGGTGACCTTGTCGCCGGCGCCGCGCGCGTCGGTGACGTAGACCAGGCCGGCGTCGGCCTGCCCGGTCTGCACTTTGTTCAGCACGTCCGTCACCGACGACTCCTCGCTGACCGGGGTCAGCGTGACGGTCGTGCTCTTCTCGAGCTTTTCGGTCGCCGAGCCACACGGCACCTGCGGCGCGCACACCACGACCTGCAGGTCGGGCCTGGTCAGATCCGCGAGACCGCTGATGCCCCGCGGGTTCCCGGGCGCGGTGACGATGGTCAGCGTGTTGCTGGCGAAGTCCACCGGGCTACCGGAGATCACCCCGGCGTCGGTGGCCTTGCGCATGTTGTTCTGATCGGCCGAGGCGAAGACGTCCGCCGGGGCGCCGGCGGTGAGTTGGGTGACCAGATCGGAGGAGCCGGCGAAGTTGAACGTCACCGTCGTGCCCGGGTTCTGCTCCTCGAACGTCTCGCCGAGGGCGGTGAACGAGCCCTTCAACGAGGCCGCGGCGAACACGGTGAGCGTGCCACCGGCATCGGCCGGTTGCGCGGAGACGACGGAGGTCGCCGGGGTGCCGGCCGGGGCGGCGGTGGACCCGCCGGAGCCGCAGGCGGTCAGGACGGCGAGACCGACCGCCGCACCGGCGGCCAGCACCCCGCGGCCGAGCCGCGTGGACGGCGGACGACTCATGACGGCAGACCTCCCGGGGTTTCGACGATGACCGTGGTCGCCTTGATGACGGCGACGGCCAGCCGGCCCGGTTCCAGTTCCAGATCCCGGACCGCCTCGCTGCTCATCAGCGACACCACGGTGTGCGGACCGCACTGCATCTCGACCTGCGCCATCACCCCGTCCGCGATCACCCGGGTCACCAGACCGACGAACCGGTTGCGGGCCGACCGGCCCACCCCGGACGGGTCCCGTGCGGCGCGGGCCGCGTGCTCCCGGGAGAACGCGGCCAGCTCGGCCCCGTCGATGACCTTGCGGCCCCCGTCGTTCCTGGCGGCCGGCAGCGCTCCGCTGTCGACCCACCGACGGACCGTGTCGTCACTGACACCCAGCAGCTCGGCGGCCTCGCGGATCAGAAATTGAGACATGGGATGAACCATAGCGCCGCATCCGCGGACGCAGAGAATCAATGCCGCCGCGTCTGCTGCTACGCGAGGGAGCGATCAGGATCCGCTGCTCGGCTGCACCCAGGTCGAGGTCGCGGCCAGCACGCGGGAGCCGTCGAGATCGGCCAGGGACAGGCCGGCGAAGCGGACGGCCGCCTCCGAGGTCTGCCACCGGAACCGCGGCTCGGGGGTCGTGGCCGCCTCGACGACCACCCGCGCGGCGTCGGCGGGCTGCTGGGCGGTGGCGAACGAGGCGCCCGCGCGGTCGAGGTAGGCCTGTTGGAGCTCGGCGTACGGGCCGGCGGGGCTGTGGTCGACGGAGCCGACGAAGGACGACGCGACGGCGGCCGGTTCGACGATGCTCACCTGCACACCGAACGGCGCGACGACGGGGGCGAGCGACTGCATCAGGCCCTCGACGGCGAACTTCGCTCCGCAGTAGGCGTCCGCGAATGGCTGGCCGACCACCCCGCCCACGCTGGTGATCGTGACGATCCGGCCGTGACCCCGTTCCCGCATCCCCGGCAGGACGAGCCGGGTGAGGCGGGCCACCGACAGGTAGTTGGTGTCCAACTGGGCCTGCAGGTCGGCGTCGCTGAGTTGTTCCAGGGTGCCGACGGCGCCGCGCCCCGCGTTGTTGACGAGGATGTCGACCGGCCCGGCCGCCTCGACGAGGGCCTGCGCGCCGGCGGCATCGGTGACGTCCAGCGCCTGGATGTCGAGCCGCACGTCGGCCGCCTCGGCCGCGGCCCGCAGGGCGTCGGCCCGCGCGGGATCGCGGACGGTGGCGATGACCTGGTGCCCGGCCTGGGCGAGGCCGACGGCCGTGTGCAGGCCGATACCGCTGGAGGTTCCCGTGACGATGGCTGTGCTCATGGCTCCATGATCGCCCGCCGGCGGTCGTGGTTCGACGTGGCCGGCTCGGCCTTGCACGATGGCGGGATGACGAACCAGCAGCCCCGTGACGTGACCGACGACGGGCGGGCCGATCGGGCGGCGGGGGTGCTGCTCGGTCAGGCCTGCGGGGATGCCCTGGGGGTGCCGTACGAGTTCGCGACCCCGCCGGGGCCGAGCGAGCACGCGGCCATGCTGGGCGGCGGTCTCGGCGACTTCTCGCCGGGCGAATGGAGCGACGACACCGCGATGGCCGTCGCCGTCGCCGAGGGCGTCGTCGCCGGTCGCGGTGACCGGACGCGGACCCTGGACGCGATCGCCGCCGGGTTCCTGCGCTGGTTCGACGACGGACCGGCCGACATCGGCAACCAGACCGCCGCCGTGCTGGCCGCCACCCGCCGCTTCGTCGGCCCGGGCGAGCCCGGAGTGGGCGCGGTCATGACGCAGGAGGCCGCCGCGCACGCCGCCCGCCACCCGCACTCGGCCGGCAACGGCGCCCTCATGCGCACGGGGGTGGTCGCACTGGCCCACCTCGACGACCGGGACGCGCTGGCCGGTCTGGCCCGGGACGTTGCCCTGCTGACGCACGCCGACCCGCTCGCGGTGCAGTCGTGCGTGCTGTGGTGCGAAGCGGTCCGGGTCGCCGTGGTGGAGGCTCGCCTGGACGTGACCGCCGGCCTGGACCTGATCGGGGCCGAGGCCCGGGGCCAGTGGCGGACCTGGCTCGACGAGGCCACCGGAGCCATCGACGGGCCGGTCCCGGGCGCGCGCTTCACCCCCAACGGGTTC
The DNA here is from genome assembly GCF_005298075.1 of Nakamurella flava. Lineage (NCBI taxonomy): Bacteria > Bacillati > Actinomycetota > Actinomycetes > Nakamurellales > Nakamurellaceae > Nakamurella > Nakamurella flava. Next base: position 135,838 of record NZ_SZZH01000002.1, on the reverse strand, counting down.
ACCGTCACCGCCCTGCAGGCAGCGGTCGCCGCCGTCGTCGGCACCCCGATCGCCGGACCGGTCGAAGCCCTGCACGCCGCCGTCCGGATCGGTGACGACACCGACACGGTGGCCGCGATCGCCGGTTCCCTGCTGGGAGCGCGATGGGGTGCGTCGACGTTCCCGGCCCACTGGACCGACGCGGTGCACGGCTGGCCGGGGCAGCGGGCCGGCGACCTGGTCGAGCTCAGCCGGCGGATCGTCACCGCGCCGCCGCCCGCCCGCTGATCGTCACCGGCCCGTCGACCGGCTTGCCCGTTCCCCGCCCTGGCGGCAGGTTGACCAGATGGGCGGATGGCAGGAGGGGGCGGCGGGTGTCGTCGTCCTACCCGACGGGCGGCGCGTTCGGGGACGCGGACTGCGCGCGGGCCCGCCGTCGGATCAGCTTCCGGAGTTCGGTGTCTACCTGACCACGCGTCCTCATCGGGAACCGGGCTGGGAGCAGAGATGGGTTCGCTGGCCCGACTTCTGGCTGCCGGCGTCACCGGGCGACGCGCTCGCGGCGCTCGGCGAGGCGTTCGAGCGTGCGGCGGACCAGAGGGTCGAGATCGCCTGCGACGGCGGGACCGGACGCACCGGGACGGCTCTGGCCGTTCTGGCCCGGCACGCCGGGGTGCCGGCGAGTCAGGCGGTGGCCTGGGTGCGGACCCACTACCGACCGCGGGCGGTGGAGACCCCCTGGCAACGACGTTTCGTGCACCGTGCCGTGCTCGGGAACGACGGAGAGTGCTAGGCGCTCGTCACCAGGGCACCGGCCGTCCGTTGCGGTCGAGGAACTGCAGCCCCCGCCGGTGCCGCTGCGCCTCGACGGTGTCGACCAGTGGCGGGATGGCCTCGTCGACACTGGACGAGGCGCCCTCGCCGCCCAGGTCGGTCCGCACCCACCCCGGTGCGAGGAGCAGCAGCGTCCGGTCGGGATGGGGTTGGCGGGCGGCGTAGCTGCGCATCAGCTGGTTGAGCGCGGCCTTGCTCGCCCGGTACAGCTCCCACCCGCCGCCACGGTTGCCGGCCACGCTGCCCTGGCCCGACGACATCACCGCGATCGTCCCGTCCGGGGCGACGACGTCGTCGAGAGCGTCCAGCAGGCGCAGCGGGGCCAGGGCGTTGGTGATCATGACGCGGGCGAACTCGTCGGCGGGAATCGTTGCCGCGGTGAGGCTCTGGTCGTGGGTGGTGCCGGCGTTGATCAGCAGCAGGTCGAAGGTCCGTCCGGCCAGCCGGTCGGCCAGAGCCCTGATCTGCCCGTCGTCGGTGGTGTCGACGTGTTCGATCTGCAGGTGCCCGGGTGCTCCCCGGGTGGCGTCCTGCAGTGCCTGGGCGCCGTGGGAACGGATGGTGGCGGTCACGTCCGCGCCGCGCCGGCAGAACTCGGTGGCCAGAGCCAGACCGAGACCGCGGGACGCCCCGATGAGCAGGACGGAGTGAGCGGTCGAACCCGCTTCGCCGTGTGCTGTCGTCATACCGGTAGTCAACGCCGCTCACGGCTGACGTCAAGGTGGTTCCCGGTCGGTCAGCGGCGCTCCAGCCTGAAGACCGGGATGACGCGGGTGGTCTTGCGTTCGTACTCGGCGAAGCCCGCCGACATCGCCGTGAACCGCTGCCAGGCCGCGTCCCGGTCGGCTCCGTGGAGCCGGACGGCGCGCACCGGCACGGTCGACACGGTGTCGGCGTCCGGGATCTCGATCTCGACATCCGGGTGGGCGAGCAGGTTGTGGAACCAGGCCGGATGATCCGGCGCGCCGGCCTTGGACGCCGCGATCAGCCAGGCGTCGCCGTCACCGATGGCCGCCAGTGGGCTGACCCGCTCCACACCCGACCGCGCGCCGCGGTGGTGCAGCAGCACCAGGGCGCGACCGAACTGGGGGACCACCCCGCCGTGACTGCGGAACGTGTCGATGACCGACTGGTTGAAGTCACTCATGCCGCCATCCTGCTCTTCCTGGGTGCCCCGGCCGGCCTTGTCGCTCAGCCGATGTCGCGCCGATTCCACCCCCACCAGCCGGCGGTCAGCAACCCGACGGCGATGATCGTGGTCGCCCAGAACGCGAGCCCGCCCAGTGCCGCCTCAGATCCCAGCGCGTGGAACGGGGACACGTCCAGCACGGCGGTCGGCCAGCCCAGTGACGGCCCGATCAGTCCGAGCAGGCCGACCGCGGCCAGCACGCCCCAGGCGGCCCCGGTGGCCCGGGGCAGCCACCCCAGCAGCACCGCCGCGAGGGCCACGACGACGATCGCCGCCGGGATCTCGGCCGCTGCGGTGCGCACCACGGGGCGGAGGACGTCCGACGCCGTCGTCCCCGAGCCGGCGACCGCCCCGGCCACCAGGGCGGCGACGGTACTGCCCACCGTCAGCAGGACGCCGGCTCCGATCACGGCCAGCCCCAGCGCGGGTGCCATCACCCGTGAGCGGGACGTCGCCGTGGCCAGCAGCATCTCGGCCCGCCCTGCGGTCTCCTCGCCGCGCAGTCGCAGCACCGTGCTGACCCCGAAAGCCGCCGCGACGATGGCCAGGATGGTGACCGTGGCCGTCAGGAAAGCGACGGTGATCTGGGCGGCGCCACCCAACCGCCGGATCGTGTCGGCCAGCGCCGGGGTTCCGCTGATGAGCTCGTCCACGCCGCTGGTCGCTGCGCCGTAGACCCCGCCCAGCACGACGAACGTGGCGGTCCAGCCGAGGAGGGAACCGCGCTGCAGCCGGGTGGCCAGTGAGGCCGGGCCGCGCAACCCCGCCGCGGCGGTGGACCGTCCCGTCGACGGTGCGACCACCCCGGCGCCGACGTCGCGACGAGCGTCGAGGGCCCGGGCGACCGCGAAGGCGAGAACCGCCGTCAGAAGGAGGATCCCGATCATCCACCAGCGATCGGCCGCGAATGCCTGCACCTGCTGGGCCCAGCCGATCGGTGACCACCAGGACACCCAGGACAGCCCGGGGGAGCTGTCGCCGACCGCCCGCACGACGAAGCCCAGCCCGACCAGCGCGCAGCCCAGGCCGGTGGCGGTCCGCGCGGCGACCACCAGCTGGGCGACGACGGCGGCCGACCCGGCGAAGACCAGGCCAACGCCGCCGATGGCCGATCCGAGCAGCACCGAGCCGGTCACCGCCTGGCCCCGCGCGATCATCACGGCGGCGATCAGGACGGCGGCCGATCCGTTCAGGACGGCGGCGGCGAGGGCGGCGACCGCCAGCGGGCTGCCCCGGTCGACCGCCGACGACAGCACCAGATCCTGACGACCGGTCTCCTCGTCCTGCCGCGTGTGCCGGACGACGATGACGGTGGACAGCAGTCCGAGAATCACCACCGCGGTGGCGACGGACCGCCAGGCGGTCAGCCCGCCGACGGTCGACCCGTCGAACACCGGCCCAGTGAGGGCCAGGAACGCCGGAGTGGCATCGACGGACGCGGCGAACGCCCGCCGCGACGCCACGTCCGGGTACAGGCCGGCGAGGGCGACGGCGCTCGCGGCGACCAGCGCGGTGACCGCCAGCGCGCCCGCCACGATGAGCACGCGATCGCGCCGCAGAGCGAGCCGGAACAGCGCCGGGAGACCGGCGAATCGGCGGGCGTGCGCCCGGTGCCGGGCCGGCCGTAGGGACACTGCCGCGCTCATCGGACGTCGTCCGCGGTGTAGTGGCGCAGGAACAACTCCTCCAGCGTCGGCGGTGTGCACGCGAGCGAGCGCAGACCCGCCCCGGTCAGGACCGCCATCACGGTGCCGATCCGGTCGCTGTCCACCGCCGCCCGGACGCGATGACCGTCCACCTGCAGGTCGTGCACCCCGTCGGCCGCGGTGAGCGCACCGACCCGGCCCGGTTCGGCCACCTCGGCCAGGACGGCGGTCCGGGTGAGGTGTCGCAGTTCGGCGAGCGTCCCGGACTCGATGATGCGGCCGGACCGCACGATGCCGACCCGGTCGCACAGGGCCTCGACCTCGCTGAGGATGTGACTGGAGAGCAGAACCGTTCGGCCGCGGGCCTTCTGGGCGGTGATCTCCTCACGGAACACCTGCTCCATCAGCGGATCCAGACCGGAGGTGGGCTCGTCCAGCACCAGTAGTTCGACGTCGGCGGCCAGCGCGGCGATCAGGGCGACCTTCTGCCGGTTACCCTTGGAGTAGGTGCGGCAGCGGCGGGTCGGGTCCAGGTCGAACCGCTGCAGCAACTCGTCGCGGCGCCGCCGATCGAGCCCGCCGCGCAGCCGGCCGAGCAGGTCGATGGTCTCGCCGCCGGTGAGCGTCGGCCACAGTGCCACGTCACCGGGGACGTACGCCAGCCGCCGGTGCAGGTCGACGGCGTCCCGGAACGGGTCCCGACCCAGCAGGCGCACCTGCCCGGCAGTGGGACGGAGCAGTCCGAGCAGCACCCGGATAGTGGTCGACTTGCCGGAGCCGTTCGGGCCGAGGAAGCCATGCACCTCGCCCGCGGTGACCGTCAGGTCGAGTCCGTCGAGCGCGACGACGGACCCGAAACGCTTCTGCAGATGACGGATGTCGATGGCGGCAGCCATGAATCCGCACTGTAACCCTCGACGGCAGGTCCGGCAGCGGCACGAAGGGATGCCGAGATTAGGTGAGGGTTGCCTTAGTTCTGTGGCACCATGGTGGCGACCCGAGGAGTAGCGATGGCGACCCACCTGACCGTGACGCGCACCGAGCAGCTCAGCCCGAGCCTGCGCCGCGTGCACTTCCACAGCGACGACCTGTCCGCGTTCGCCGACTCGTTCGACACCGACCGCTACGTCAAGCTCGTCTTCCCCCAGCCCGGTGTCGTCTATCCCGAACCGTTGGACTTCCGGGCGCTGCGCGGCGTCTTCCCGCCCGAGGACATGCCCGTCGTCCGCACCTACACGGCGCTCTTTCCCAACGTGGCCGCCGGCACCGTGGCCATCGACTTCGTCGTGCACGGTGACCACGGTGTCGCCGGGCCCTGGGCGGCGGCGGCCCGGCCGGGCGACCGGCTGCTGGTCAACGGTCCCAACGGTGCCTATCGACCGGACCCCACGGCCGACTGGCACCTGCTCGTCGGCGACGAGACGGCCATCCCGGCCATCACCGCCGCGCTGGCCGACCTGCCGGCCTCGGCCACGGCGCGGGTCTTCCTCCTCGTCGAGAAACCCGGCCACGAGCTGGATCTGCCCCTTCCGGCAGGTGCCACCGTGACCTGGTACTACCGATCCGAGAGCCCGGATCACGGCGATGGCCTGCTCGACACGGCGGTACGGAGCCTGCCCTGGCTCCCCGGCCGGGTGCACGTCTTCGCCCACGGCGAGGCGCAGGAGATCATGCACCGGATCCGCCCACACCTGCTGCGGGAGCGGGGCCTGGACCGGTCGCAGGTGTCGATCTCCGGCTACTGGCGGCAGGGCCGCACCGAGGAGGCGTTCCGCGAGTGGAAGTCGGAACTGGCCCGCCGCGAGGCCCAGCCGGCCTGACGCGCTACCCGCCGAGCCCGGTCCGCAGCTCGTCCAGGGCGGCGTCCAGGTCCACCCGCGGTGTCCACCCCCACGCCCGGGCCCGGTCGCCCCGCAGCTGCCCGGTCCAGGCCGGGCGGTCGTCCCAGACCGGGTCGACCCCCACGGCATCGGCCACGGTCTGGAAGTAGTCGCGCTGCCGATCGGTGCCGGCCACGACGCTGACCGGGGTGCAGCCACCCTCGACCGGACCTCGCTCGGGGTCGGTCGACGCGGCGATGGCCCCGACCGCGATGTCGGCGGCCAGCGCGGCCAGATCGGTGACGTGCACCCACGGCCACGACCCGTCCGCCGCGGCGTGGCGGTTCGCCTCGTCGTCCCGCATCCCGGCCGGCCGCAGCGTGTTCCAGACCGACGTCGGACCGGGGCCGAGGATCGCCGGCGGTCGCAGCAGGACGCGGGTGATGCCGTCGACCTCGGCCACCGCGGCTTCGGTGTCCCGCTTGGTGACGGCGTAGTCGTTGGCGTCGTCGCCGACTAGCGCCGACGTCTCGGACACGTCCCCCGCAGAGGGCGACCGGTCGTAGACCGCGGCCGTCGACAGGTGCACCAGCCGGTCGACCCCGGCCGCGGCGGCGGCCCGGGCCAGCGTCGCGGTGCCGATCACCCCGACCTGCTCCTGGGTGCCCCGATCGGAGCCCATCGGGTGCACCGTCGTCACCACCGCGTCGGCTCCGGCGACGGCCTGCGCGGCGAACTCCGGGTCGGTGAAGTCGCCCACCACCTCGTCGATCCCGTCGGGTGCCGTGCCGGCCCGGCGGACCACCCCGTGCACGTCGGCGCCGCGCTCCCGCAGGGCGAGGCAGACCTGGGAGCCGACCAGACCATTGGCCCCGACCACCACCACGGTCGCGGGCATCAGCAGCCACCTGCCTGCGCGGCGTCGTCCAGTGCGGCGGTGATGCCGTGCACGACCTCATCGAGCTCGGCGTCCGTCATCACGAACGCGGGGGAGACCTGGATGCCGCCGGCGCCGACCGCGCGGGTCGCGATGCCGTGCCGGCGCAGGACCGGGACCAGGCCCAGAGCCGTCGGGGCGTCGGCCAACTGGACCGCGGCGACGGCGCCGGTGCCGCTGCGCACCTCGACGACCTCGCTGTGCTCGGCCAGCGGTGCCAGGCGGTGGTGCAGCTGATGGGCGAGGTGGTCGGCGGCGCCCAGCAGGTTCTCGCGCTCGATGATGTCGAGGTTGGCCATGGCCGCCGCAGCCGCTCCGGCGTGTCCGCCGTAGGTGTAACCGTGCCGCCACCAGGTCGAGCCGCCCGGAGTGAAGAACGGTTCGGCGACGTGCGGGGCGACGAAGACCGCACCCATCGGCACGTACCCGGACGTCAGGCCCTTCGCCGTGGTCATCAGATCGGGCTGCAGACCGAACTTGGTGGAGGCGAACCATTCTCCGCCGATGCGACCGAAACCGGTGATGACCTCGTCGGCGACGAACAGGATGTCGTGGTCCCGGCAGATCTGGCGGACCTCGGCCAGATACCCCTCCGGCGGCGGGTAGACGCCACCGGCGCCGATGACCGGCTCGCAGAAGAACGCGGCGATCCGGTGGGCGCCGTGCTGCTCGATGACCTCGAGCAGGGCCTTGCCCTGATCCCAGGGGATCGAGGTGACGGCGTCCGGCATGAGATCGCCGTACCCGTCGTGGTTACCGGGGATGCCGGCCAGCGCCGTTCCGGCGACATGCATGCCGTGGTAGGCCTTGTCGCGGGCGACCAGCAAGGTGCGCTCGGGTTGCCCCCGCTCGATCCAGTACCGCCGGGCCAGCTTGGCGGCGGTCTCGATCGAGTCCGAACCGCCCGAGGTGAAGAAGATCTTGCTGTCCGGTACCGGGGCGATGGCAGCCAGCCGCTCGGCCAGGGCGACGGTGACATCGGCGGTGTAGTTGCCGAAGCCCGAGTAGTGGGCCAGGGTGCCGAGCTGATGGGCGACCGCCTCGGCGATCTCGGTGCGGCCGTGCCCGACGTTGGCGAACCAGAGCCCCGCGGTGGCGTCGAGGTACCGCTTGCCCTCGGCGTCCCACACCTGCGACCCCGCGCCACGGGTGAGGACGAACTGCCCCCGTTCCTGCACGTCGGCCATGTTCGCGAAGCCGTGCCAGAGCGCGCCCACATCAACCTTCTCTCCACCGGGGGCGTCGATGCGGCGCCCGGGACCGAGGGTAGTGCCGTGCACCCACGCCTCGACCGGGCGGTGATCACTATGCACGCAAGGCGGTACCCGACCGGCCGGGTTGATACCCATGAACCCCCGAAGAGCGACCCACCGCCACCATCAACGCAAGGACGCGTCCGATGCCCGATCACGATCGACTCCCGCCGCCCACCACCGACCACTGGGACTGGCAGCTGCGCGCCGCCTGTCGCGGCGCCGACGTCACGGCGTTCTACCACCCGTCCCAGGAGCGCAGCCGGAGCCGGGAGCGCCGCATCGAACGCGCCAAGGCCGTGTGCGCGCAGTGCCCGGTGCTGTCGGCCTGTCGGCGGCACGCCCTGTCCACCCGGGAGCCGTACGGGGTCTGGGGCGGACTGTCCGAGAACGAACGCGCCGGCATCCTCGGCGTCCGGTCCCTGCAGTATCCGGGCCCGGTCCAGCGCCCGGTTCGTCTCGGTTCCGCCGCGACCGGCGATCGCCCGATCGCGGCCGGAGCGGTCCGCGCCTGAGCGCCGCAGACCCGTCCGGCCGGCTCCGGGCCCGTTCGGGGGTGCCCGGAACCGGCCGGGCGCAGTACGTGCCGACAGCCCGGATCGGTCCTACAGCTTGATGCCGACGTACTTGGTCTCGAGGTACTCGTCGATGCCCTCGGCGCCGCCCTCACGGCCCAGGCCGGAGGCCTTGACCCCGCCGAACGGGGCGGCCGGGTTGGAGACGATGCCCTGGTTGAGGCCGACCATGCCGGTCTCCAGCCGTTCGGCCACGGTCAGCGCCCGCGTGACGTCGCGGGTGAAGGCGTAGGCGACCAGGCCGTACTCGGTGTCGTTGGCCAGGGCGATGCCCTCGTCGTCGGTGTCGAAGGTGATGATCGGGGCGACCGGCCCGAAGATCTCCTCGCGGAACACCTTGGCCGACGTGGGCACCCCGGTGAGCACGGTCGGCGGGTAGAAGTAGCCCGGCCCGTCGACGGCCTTGCCCCCGGTGAGGACGGTCGCGCCCTGGTCGGTGGCGTCGGTGACGAGTTCGGTGACCTTCTCGACGGCCTTGGCGTCGACCAGCGGACCGACCTGCACCCCGTCGTCCCAGCCGCGGCCGATGGTCATCGCGCCCATCTTCTCGGCGAGCTTGGCGGCGAACTCGTCGGCGACGCTGCGGTGCACGATGAACCGGTTGGCCGCGGTGCAGGCCTCGCCGATGTTGCGCATCTTGGCCAGCATCGCCCCGTCGACGGCGGCGTCGAGGTCGGCGTCGCCGAACACCAGGAACGGGGCGTTGCCGCCGAGTTCCATCGACACCTTGAGCACGTTCTGGGCGGACTGCTCGATGAGCTTCTGCCCGACCGGGGTGGACCCGGTGAACGTCAGCTTGCGCAGCCGCGGGTCGGCGATGATCGGCCCGGACACCGCCCCGGACTGCGAGGTGGTGATGACGTTGACGACGCCGTCCGGCAGACCGGCCTCCATGAGGATGGCCGCGAGAGCCAGGGTGGTGAGCGGGGTCTGGGCGGCCGGCTTGACCACGACGGGGCAACCGGCGGCCAGGGCCGGGCCGAGCTTGCGGGTGCCCATGGCCAGCGGGAAGTTCCACGGGGTGATCGCGTAGACCGGGCCGACCGGCTGCTTCATGGTCAGCAGCCGGGTGCCGCCGGACGGGGCGACGGAGTACCGCCCCGAGATGCGGACGGCCTCCTCGGAGAACCAGCGCAGGAACTCGCCGCCGTAGGTGACCTCGCCGCGGGCCTCGGCCAGCGGCTTGCCCATCTCCAGCGTCATCAGCAGGGCGATGTCCTCGGCCCGCTCGGTGACCAGGTCGAAGGCCTTGCGCAAGACCTCACCGCGGGCCCGCGGGTCCGTGGCGGCCCACTCGGCACCGGCGGCCACCGCGGCGTCCAGGGCGGCGATGCCCTGCTCCGGGGAGGCGTCCGCGACCTGGGTGAGAACCTCACCGGTCGCCGGGTTCTCGACCTTGATGGTGGCGTCGGTGTCGATCCACCGGCCACCGATCAGCAGGCCGGTGGGGACGGCGGCCAGTACCTGGTCGATGCGGTCCTGCGAAACACCCATGAGGGCAGATCCTCTCGAAGACGATGCAGTGGGGCGGAGCGGTCAGCGGGCTCAGGCGGTCGCGGCGGTGAGCCGGTCGAGCGCGCCGGACAGGACGTCCAGACCCTCGTCCAGCAGCTCGGGCGAGATCACCAGCGGGGGCAGGAAGCGGAGCACGTTCCCCCAGGTACCCGCGGTGAGCACGACCACGCCCTCGGCGTGGCAGGCCCGGGCCAGCGCACCGGTGAGCACCGGGTTCGGGGTCTGCGGGCCCTGGGCGCCGTCCGGGTCGATCAGCTCGACGGCGATCATGCCGCCGCGGCCACGGATGTCGCCGATCTCCGGGTGGACGGCCTGCATCTCCCGCAGGCGCCGGACCATCTGCTCCTCGATGCGGTGGGCGGCGCCCCGCAGGTCCTGCTCGCGCATCGTCTCGATCGCGCCGAGCGCGGCCGCACAGGCCACCGGGTTGCCGCCGTAAGTGCCGCCGAGCCCGCCCGGGTGCACGGCGTCCATCAGTTCGGCGCGGCCGGTGACCGCGGCCAGCGGCAGGCCGCCGGCAATGCCCTTGGCCATGGTGACGAGGTCCGGGACGACGCCCTCGGCGTCGCTGGCGAACCAGTCGCCGGTGCGGCAGAAGCCGGTCTGCACCTCGTCGGCGATGAACAACGCGCCGTTGGCCCGCGCCCACTCGACGATGGCCGGCAGGAAGCCGGGGGCCGGCTCGATGAACCCGCCCTCACCCTGGATCGGCTCGATGATGACGGCGGCCACGTTCTGCGCGCCGACCTGGACGTTGATCATGTCGATCGCGCGGGCAGCGGCCGCGGCGCCGTCCAGCCCGTCCCGGTAGGGGTAGGAGCCGGGGACGCGGTACACGTCGGCCGGGAACGGCCCGAAGCCCTGCTTGTAGGGCATGTTCTTCGCGGTCAGCGCCATCGTCAGGCTGGTGCGGCCGTGGTAGGCGTGGTCGAAGGCGATGACGGCGGTGCGGCCGGTGGCGTGCCGGGCGACCTTGATCGCGTTCTCGACGGCCTCGGCGCCCGAGTTGAACAGCGCCGTCTTCTTGGCGTGCGAGCCGGGGGTCAGCGCGGCCAGCTCCTCGCAGACCTGCACGTAGCCCTCGTACGGCGCGATCATGAAGCAGGTGTGGGTGAACGCGGCGACCTGCTCGGTCACCCCGGCGACCACGGCGGGGGCGCTGTTGCCGACGCTGGTGACGGCGATGCCCGAGCCGAGGTCGATCAGCCGGTTGCCGTCGACGTCCTCGATGATCCCGCCGCCGGCGCGCTGCACGTAGACGGGCAGCATCGAGCTCACGCCACCGGCGACCACCCGCTGACGGCGGGCGGTGAGCTCGCGGGATCGGGGGCCGGGCAGCTCGGTGACCAGCCGGCGCTCCTGCGGCAGACCGTCGACCGCCGCTGCGGAGCTCTCGGGGGTGGTACCGGTCGAGGTCAGGGGCTCGGTCATGGTCATGTCGCGATGGTCCTCTCGCTGCGGAGCGTTTCCCACAGACTGCGCCTGATCGAGTGCGGACGGTACTGTCAGATCTGGCGTGCCCAGACGCTGCGGCTGGACAATCTGGCATTAGTCCCGGGAGGTGCAGTGACCCTGTCGGTGGTCGATCTCGTCGGTCGGCCCGCGCTCGGTCTGCGGTGGGCCACGGCCGGGACGACGCCGCCGGAGCGCGGCGGCCGGCCGGTCACCTGGGTGCACACCAGTGAACTGGACGACCCCACCCCGTTCCTGGCCGGCGGGGAGGTGCTGCTGACCACCGGTCTGACCCGGGCGCCGGACGACGACGCGACGAACTACGTCGACCGATTGGTCGCCGTCGGGGTGGTCGGCCTCGGATTCGGCACCGGCCTGAACCATGCGACGGTGCCGCCGGCCCTCGTCCGGGCCGCCGCCGCGGCCGGTCTGCCGCTGTTCGAGGTGCCCCGGGCCACCCCGTTCATCGCCATCAGCCGCGCCGTCTCCCGGGCGATCGCCGCAGACGAGTACGCGGCCGTCCAGAGGACTTTCACCGCCCAGCAGGCCCTGACCCGCGCCGCGCAGAGTGACACCGGAGTCCGCCGGGTGGTGCGGTTGCTGGCCCGCCAGGTGGCGGGCTCGGTGGTGCTGCTGGACGCCGACGGGGCGGTCCTGGAGACCGCGCCGGCCCTGTCGCCCGCGCGGGCGGGCGTCCTGCGGACCGAGGTACGCGGACTGCGCGGGCACGCCGGCGCCGTCGGGGTGGCGTTCGCGGCCGGGACCGACAGCATCAGCCTGCAGTCCGTCGGCGGTGGGCGGGGGCGCACGTTCCTGGCCGTGGCCCGGGGCGTCCCGTTGACCCCGGACGACCGGCACCTCGTCAACGCCGCGGTGCTGCTGCTGACCATCCGGCAGGAACGGGCGACCGGCTCCACGGACGGGCCGGAGAGAGTCCCGGCGGCGGTACTGGCCCGCCTGCTCGACGACCCCGCTCCGTCGGCGCGGGAGTGGGCCGAGTCCGTACTGGCCGCATCCGGGGCCGCCCTCCCCGTCCCTCCGTGGACCGTCGCCGTCGCCGACCGCCCCCCATCGACCGGCTGGGCCGATCTCGGCGCGGACGGACTGGTCGGCGAGCGCCACGGCCGGCCGGTCCTGCTGCTCGGGGCGGCCGGCGGCCGTACGGTGCCGGTCCGATCCGGAGCCGGTGACCAGGGGGCAGCGCGGTGGGGGCTGTCCCGGGCCACGTCCGATCCGACGGCGCTCCCGGGAGCAGTGCGGGAGGCCGACGAGGCGCTGGCCGTCGGGCACCGGACCGGGGCGGCCGTCACCCGCTTCGACGACCTCGTCGGAACGGGATGGTCGGCTCTCGTCCCGCCGGACCGGGCGGCGGCCTGGGCGGCGGGCCTGCTGGCCCCGATCCGCGACCACCGGCCCGCCGCGGTCACCGCCCCCGACGGGGCGGAACTGCTGCGCTCGCTGCGGGCCTGGCTGCTGCACCACGGACAGTGGGATCCGGCGGCGGCCGACCTGGGGGTGCACCGGCACACCCTGCGTAAGCGGATCGTGTTGATCGAGGGGTTGCTCGGGCGGTCGCTGGAGGCGCCGGGGGTGCGGGCGGAGCTGTGGTTGGCGTTGGCGCAGGGTGGCGGCGGCTGAAGAACATCAGGAGCACCGCTGCCCGGACATGACGTACCAACCCCCGTTCGGAAGCCGGGACACCTGCACGGACCCACCCGCCTGCGCGAGTGTGACCCCGTCCGTGGAACTCGCGGTGGTCGTCCACGTCGTGGTCTCGAAGGCCGACTCGACCGGTACCCCGTACCGGGTCGAATTGGCGGCTTCCTCGGGTGTCTGCGCGCCCTGGATGTCGGTCGACGCCAAGGAAGCGGCCCAGCCTCGGCACTCGCCGCTCGGCAGAGCCGGGCTCGGGTCGGACGGTGTTGCCCTGCTCGTCGGCGCGGAGGTCGGATCGACGCGGTTCCGGGGCAGTGGGGGCGCGCCGCAGGCGCCGGCCAGCAGGCACGTCGCCACCACGGGGATCGCCCACCACCGCCGTCGGTGTGCCGTCATCGCGCCATGGTGGCAGTGCGTACCCAGTCCCGCACCTCGCCGGTCGAGGTGTGCGCGTCATCGGCGGGAACCCGCTGTCGGGGGCGGTGGGTACACAGGAGTCGTGCCCGTGACCCGACCCGCCCTGCTCGACGTCCGCCGCCTGTGGGCCGAACCGGGCGCCCTCGACTCCCCGCGCGGGCAGCAGGTCCGGGAACGTTTCCCGGAGGCGGAGGTCATCGCCGTCGACTCCCACTGGGCGATCCCGGAGTTGCACGGCAACGAGGGCAATCTGCAGCGGTGGGTGCGGGTCAAGGCGGAGGACCTGGTCGTCGGGACCAAGAAGAGCATCGCCACCCGGGTCAACGGCCGGTCGGCCGACTTCATCGCCCCGTCCACCTCCAACGGCTGCGCGATGGCCTGCGTGTACTGCTACGTCCCGCGGCGCAAGGGGTTCGCCAACCCGATCGCGGTGTTCACCAACATCGACAAGATCACCGCCCACCTCCGCCGGCACGTCGCCAAGCAGGGGCCGAAGACCGAACCGAACCAGTGCGACCCGCACGCCTGGGTCTACGACCTGGGGGAGAACAGCGACTGCTCGGTCGACGCGCTGGTCAGTGACAACGTCACCGATCTCATCGCCACGTTCCGCGACCTGCCGACGGCGAAGGCGTCGTTCGCGACGAAGTACGTCAACCGCGACCTGCTCGCCGCCGACCCGCAGGGCCGCACCCGCATCCGCTTCTCGCTCATGCCGCACGCCGACGCCCGCCAATTGGACGTGCGGACCACCCCGATCGCCGAGCGCATCGCCGCCATCGACGACTTCGTCGCCGCCGGTTACGAGGTGCACCTGAACTTCTCGCCCGTCGTGCTGCGGGCCGGCTGGATCCCCGACTGGACGGAACTGCTGCAACACCTGGACCAGGTGTTGTCCAAGGAGACCAAGCGGCAGGCCGCCTGCGAGGTCATCATGCTGACCCACAACGCCGGCCTGCACGAGGTGAATCTCGGATGGCATCCGCGGGCCGAGGACGTGCTGTGGCGGCCGGATCTGCAGGAGGTCAAGACCAGCCAGAACGGCCAGGTCAACGTCCGGTACGACCGCGCCACCAAGGCGCGGGCGGTGGCCACCCTGACGGCGCTGATCGACCGGTACACGCCCTGGCTGCCGATCCGCTACGCGTTCTGAGCGTTCGACACACCGGACCGCACGGACCGTCTCCGCGCGACAAGTTGATCTTGGATGCGGTAGAAGGGTCACAGCGGGCGGTCGACCGTCGGGGGTGGCCGCCCGCGACTGCTGCTGCGCGGCCCTGGCCGACCACGGCGCGCGATCTTCCGTCCCCGCGCGCGAGGGGTCAGTCCCGCGCCGATACCACGGGGCGGTCATCCGGGGCGCCGCTCCACCGACGCGCGCACCACTGGGCCACGGCGGTCAGGGCCAGGGCGAGGATGGCCGAGGCGACGACGGCTTCGATGCGGCCGATCCCCAGCGCCAGCGGACCGAGGTCGGAGGTCGTCGTCAGGAGGATCGCCGGGGTCAGGAACACGACGAAGGCGAAGTACCGGCCCGCTCGCAGGTACGCCACGCAGGCCAGCCCGCAGAGGACGGCGACGACGATCGGCCCGGGCCCGGGGAGCAGCGAGACGAGCGTGGCGACGACGGCGCCGATCACCGTCCCGAGTACGCGTGTCTCGGCGCGACGGAGGTGGTCCTCCTCGCCGACGGACAGGATCAGGCAGAGCGAGAGCAGGGCCCACCCGACGAACGGGAAGTCCAGGGCGTCTCCGACCACCACGACGATGATCGACCCGACGGCCGTGGTCGCACCGAACACCAGGCGTTGGCGGATCGGGGTGGGTCGGGGCCGGGCCGCACCCGAACCCGGCAGCGCGAACGACACCCCCAGGACCACCGCGGCCCCGATGAGGGCGCCGACGGCCACTCGCCACCACTGCAGGTCGGTCGACTGGCCGATCCCGGCCAGCGCCACGAAGTTCACCGGTGAGCGCACCATGGCGGCCACCTCGCCCACCCGGAACAGGCCTTGCACCAGGCACACGACGACCAGGCCGACGATCACCGCCGTCGTGCCGAGGGGCCCGACCAGGAAACCGGCGAGGGTCACCGCCACGGCCCACGCGGCCGCCGCCACCCGCAGTCGTGGATCGGGCAGCCGGGCCGGCCCGACCAGGAACATGATCGTCAGGTAGCCGACTCGGGCCGCGTCGGGTCCGATGAGGGCACTGGCCGACCACAGCACGGCCACGGCGACCGCGATGAGGACGACGGCGTGCACCACCGCCCGCCCCGGCAGTGTGAAATCCCGCGGTCCCACCCTCATGGTTACGAACAGTTCCGCATCGGTTGCGGATTGTGCCTAGGTTGGGGGGTCCTGTCCCCCTGAGGAGGAACCGTGGCCCGCGCCGAGCGCCCGCTGCCGTCGACGACCGCGCCGCTGCCGGACGTCTACCGCGACCTGCACGCCCATCCCGAACTGAGCTTCGCCGAGACCCGCACCGCCGCCGTGATCGTGGGCCGACTCCGTGGGCTCGGCTATGACGTCAGCGAGGGCGTGGGCGGCACCGGCGTGGTGGCGGTGCTGCGTCGGGGGGACGGCCCGCGGGTCCTGCTGCGCGCCGACATGGACGGACTCCCGGTCCGGGAGGACACCGGTCTCGACTACGCCAGTGACGTCGAGACGACGACGCCGGACGGTCGCACCGTCCCGGTCATGCACGCCTGCGGCCACGACATGCACGTCACGGCCCTGCTCGGGGCGCTGCAGCAGCTGCAGGCCGATCCGGGCTGGCGGGGCGAGATCCTCGCGGTCTTCCAGCCGGCCGAGGAAAAGGGCGCCGGCGCTCGGGCGATGATCGACGACGGACTCTACGAACGGTTCGGCGCGCCGGTCGTCGTCCTGGGGCAGCACGTTGCCCCGCTGCCGGTCGGCGTGCTGGGCCTGCGCGACGGGCCCGCGTTCGCCGCATCGGATTCGCTGCGCATCACGGTGTTCGGGCGCGGCGGGCACGGGTCCCGGCCGGAGACCACCGTGGACCCGGTCGTGCTGGCCGCGTCGACCATCCTGCGGTTGCAGACCGTCGTCTCGCGCGAGGTGTCCGCCGCCGAACAGGTCGTGCTGACCATCGGATCCGTGCACGCCGGCGACGCCGGCAACATCATCCCCGACCGGGCCGTTCTGGAGGTGAGCATCCGTACCTTCGACACCCTGGTGCGGGCCAGGGTTCTCGCCGCGGTCGACCGGATCGTCGCCGGTGAGGCGGCGACGGCCGGGGCCGACATCCCGCCGACCGTCGAGTCACTGAACGCCTTCCCGGCGGTCGTCAACGACTCCGCGGCCGCCGACCGCGTCCGGGTCGCGTTCGACCGGGCCCTGCCGGCGGCGATGGTCATCGACCCCGGGGTGGTGACCGGCAGCGAGGACGTCGGCCTGCTCGCCTCGGCCGCGAACGCTCCCTGCGTGTACTGGCTGCTCGGTGGCGCCGACCCCGCCCGGTTCAGCGGTCTGGCCGGCCCGGCCGAGATCGCGCGACGGGTCGCCGAGCTGCCGTCCAACCATTCGCCGTACTTCGCCCCGGTCGTCGAACCGACCATCGAGCTCGGGGCCTCGGCGTTGGCCACCGCCGCCCGGGCCTGGCTGGTGACCGACGAGGGGTCACCGGGCGGGGCGTCCTAGGCGATCGGCTTCTCCTCGACGACGACGAACGGCACCGAGGCGTCGTCGACGGCCAGCACCTGGGAGGTGGCCAGGCGCGGCACGATCTGGCTCCACGCCGACGCCCAGGCGCCCGTCCAGACGATGTACGAGCGGGTGTCGATGACGATGGCTTCGAGGCGCAGACCGTCCCCGACGGTCAGGACCCCGTCCTTGGCGACGCCGTAGGAAGCGCCCTGGGTGGCCGCGTCGAACGTGGACCGGATGCTCACCGGCCCTTCGACCCGGGCATCAGAACCGTCGGCGGCGGTGCTGGTCAGGTACAGCTGCCCGTAGGTGAAGGAGCGGCAGCGGTCGGCGTTGGCGCCCGGCCAGTGCCCGGTGTCGGAGGCGTCGACGTAGCCGCCGACGGAGTAGCGGAAGTACGGCCGGATGTCCGCGTACCCGACGGGAAGGCGGGGCTGGTAAGGAAAGCCGATGAGCCCCTTGATGTCCGAGCGGTGGTTGCTGAGCCGGTGTCGCAGGTGCACCCGGCCCGTCGTCAGGTCGTAGGTGGCCTCCTGCTCGAGCACGTCCTGCAGCAGGTCCGTCGTGGGCTGCAGGCGCGAGTCCGACCGCCACGTCCAGCCGTAGCGGTAGTCGGAGCTGCCGAAGATGCGCAGGCGCGGGGCGGCGAGCTCGTGCAGATGCCGGCGCACAGCATCCTGCACGTCGAGCAACGGGGACTGGTGGGTCCGCAGGTGCGCGAGGTCGCGCCCGTCGATCAGCCGGGCCATCCGGTCGTAGCGCTCGTGGCGGGCACCCACCTGCGCCCGGGCGCGATCGTCGACGGGAAGGTCCCGTTCGTCCGTGATCGCCAACCGGTCCAGGTCGGCGGTGTCGCGGGCGGCCCGATCCAGATGGGCGCGGAGGGCGGCGACGTGCGCCTCGGCGCTGTCGACCGCGGCTTCGGACGTGCGGGTGGCGATGGACATGACGGCCTCCGAGGGTGGGACGGATGACCGTCCCAGAGGCAACGGATTGTCGCCTTCGTACCTATTCGTCGGAGGAGCCGTCGGCGGCCCCGTTCTCGATGTCGGCCCACCAGTTGGCGTACCCGGTCGTCCGGGCCAGGTGCCGGGTCAGGTCGGGGGCGCCGTCGTCCCACCACACCGGGCCGCGCTCGCCCAGGGCCTCCTTGGCCGCCTGGACCCGGGCTTTCGCCGCGTCCACCGCCGCCCGGTCGTCGGCCCGGCGGGCGGCGGCCTTCGCCCGGCGCGCCGACATCAGCTCGTTCACGGCCTGCTGCCGGGCGTCCTCGGACAGCCGGGGATCGGATCGCCGCCACAGCCGTCCCCGGACCACCAGGTAGCGGCCGTCCGGGGTGACCGGCGGGCCGTCCCCGTCAGCCACGTCGCACCGACGGGTCGACGACGGTCCGCCCCTTCCACGTCTGCTCGCGGCGCAACGACCGGGCGACGATCGGGGCGGCGGCCAGCGGGACGACCGGGGTGGCCAGCGCGGCCGCCCAGTCCCGGCCGCCGGTCTTCGCCTCGACCAGGGCGCGTTCGGCCACGGCCATCGCGACGGCCGGCCACCACCGGCGGGGCCGGCGCAGCAGCAGCGCGGTCGGCACGGTGTAGACCGCGACATGTGCCGCCCATCCCGCCACCACGGCCACCCGGGACCCGCCGGCCACCGGGACGAGCCCCCGGCTCAGACCGACCAGGACCTCCCGGGCGCCCCGGTACATCCGGATCTGCGCGACCGGACCGCCCAGGGCCAGCCCGAGGCGGCGACCCCGGCGGCGGGTGCGACGGGCCAGGGCGATGTCCTCGACCACCTCGGCGCGGACGGCGGCGAACCCACCGACCGCGTCGTACGCGGGCCGGGTGAAGGCCAGCACCGCGCCGTGGGCGGTGGCGGCCGCGCGGACCGGGGTCCGCAGGGCGGGGAACGGCAGGAAGCACAGCACGACGTCGACGATCAGCGGCGTGAGCAGGCGTTCGGCCCAGGTTCCGGTCAGGTGCCGGGAGAAGACGGAGAACACCTCGGCGTCCTGCCGATCCATCTCGTCGACGATCGCGGTGACCGCCCCCGGGGCGAGATGGACGTCGGCGTCGACGAACACCAGGCGTTCGGCGGTTGTCGTCGCCGCCAGTTGCTGGCAGGCCCAGGTCTTGCCCAGCCAGCCGTCCGGCCGGGGCGCGCTCGTTATCACCCGCACCGGTGGCTCGTCGGCCCGGCGAGGATGCTGCCGGACGAGATCGGCGCAGCCATCGGTGGACTCGTCGTCGAGGAAGACGACCTCGTCGGCGCCGGCGGCCAGGAAACCCGGCAGGGTGGCCGGCAGCCGTTTGGCCTCGTTCCGCAACGGCACGAGCAACGCGACCCGGGGCCGGCGGTGGGGGACCGTCCCCGCCGGACGCAGCGTCGGGAACAGGGCGCAGTTGGCCAGCAGGACACCGAGTTTCGTGGCCAGGAACGCGAGCACCAGGAGCCGCAGCCGTCGAGCTGTCATCCCGCCGAGTCTGCCCGGCTCGGCGTCGGGGTGGGCACCGGGAGGTTCGCCGCCCGATCGGCCCGACCGGCCCGGCGCGCCCGGCGGAGGCGGAAGACGGCGGCGACTCCGGCGACGGCGGCGACGGCGAGCAGATCGCCGACCAGGACGTCGATGACGTAGTGCTCGGCGGTGTAGACGAGCAGCACCGACATGGCCAGGGCGTACAGGACGAGCAGCGGAGCCCGCCACCAGGGCCCGCCGCGCAGGAAGAACACGGCGACCAGGGTGGCCGCACCGGCGTGCAGGGACGGCATGGCGGCCACCGGGTTGCTGCCGGCCTGGCCGCTGCCCTGCAGGAACCCGATGGCGTCCAGACCCATGACGTCCCACCCCACCCCGGACCAGCGGACCAGTGGGTCGACGATCCCCTGCTCGGCGGCCAGCCACGGCGGTGTCATGGGGTAGACCACGTACAGCACGAGGCCCGCGCCGACCAGGGCGAGCACCGTCCACACCCATCGCCGGAACCGGCGACGGTCGGTGAACCACAGCACCGCGGTGACCACCGGGATGACCACGAAGTGGCTGGCGTAGACCACCGCGACCAGCCGGTCCCACCAGGCACCGTCGGGGGCGCGGACGAAACGGCCCTGCAGCCAGGTCGACGGCAGCACCCCGAACATGGCGCGGTCGATCGCCCCCGGTTCGGCCGCCCGCAGCGCAAAGCCCAGCGCGTTGGTGGTGCCGGCGACCGGGTCGCGGGTCAGCGGCAGGTTGACCAGGTAGGCGACCGCGTACCCGAGCAGCAGGAAGCCGAGCGGGATCAGGCCGACCAGCAACTCGGCGAGCGACGCCGTCCACGGACGCCGGGTGGGCGGTGCGGCCGGCCCACCATCCACGGGTCCGGCCCACGGGCGCGGCGTCACCGGCCCCTGCGTTCTGGCGTCGGCCGGGTGTCCATCGGCCCCACTGTAGGGATCGTCGTCACCCTCGGGGCGGGTCGATCGCCTACGGTACGGCGCGAGAACTGCCCGCCGGGCAACGGGTTTCGACACCGATGAACCGGGAAGCTTTCCTGGTTCACCCGCGGTCCGGGGTGCCCGCGACCTCCGACGGCCGGCGGGGTCGACCACGGCGAGGACGTCGTACCCCCGGCCGGGTCGGGCGGCCCTGTGGGTGGCCGGCACACGACCGTGGGCGTGCGTGGTATCGCCGCGCCGTACAGTCACCGTTCATGAGCACGACCGAGCCGCGCCAGCACCGCAAGCCCCACAGCCACATCGTCACCGACGGCATCGAGCGGGCCCCGGCCCGCGGCATGCTCCGCGCCGTCGGGATGGGCGACGACGACTGGCGCAAGTCGCAGATCGGCGTGGCCAGCTCGTGGAACGAGATCACCCCGTGCAACCTGTCGCTCGACCGGTTGGCCAAGGCCGCCAAGAAGGGCGTCTTCGCCGCCGACGGATTCCCGATGGAGTTCGGCACCATCTCGGTCTCCGACGGCATCTCCATGGGCCACGGCGGGATGCACTACTCGCTGGTCAGCCGCGAGGTCATCTGCGATTCGGTGGAGACCGTCTTCCGCGGTGAGCAGCTGGACGGCGGGGTCCTGCTCGCCGGCTGCGACAAGTCCGAGCCGGGCATGCTGATGGCCGCCGCCCGCCTCGACATCTCGGCGGTGTTCCTCTATGCCGGTTCCACGTTGCCGGGCAAGCTCGACGGCGAGACCGTCACCATCATCGACGCCTTCGAAGGTGTCGGTGCCTGCCTGGCCGGCAAGATCAGCCGGGACCGGCTGACCGAGATCGAAAAGGCCATCTGTCCCGGCGAGGGCGCCTGCGGCGGCATGTACACCGCCAACACCATGGCCGCCGCGGCCGAGGCCCTGGGGATGTCGCTGCCCGGCAGCGCCGCCCCGCCCGCGCCCGACCGTCGCCGCGACACCTACGCCGAACGCAGCGGCGAGGCGGTCGTGGCCCTCGTCGACGCCGGCATCACCGCGCGCGACATCATGACGAAGGAGGCGTTCGAGAACGCCATCACCGTCGTCATGGCCCTCGGCGGTTCCACCAACGCCGTCCTGCACCTGCTGGCCATCGCCCACGAGGCCGGGGTCGAGCTCACCCTCGACGACTTCAACCGGATCGGCGACCGCACCCCGCACCTGGCCGACGTCAAGCCGTTCGGCCGGTACGTGATGACCGACATCGACCGCATCGGCGGCATCCCGGTGATCATGAAGGCCCTGCTGGACGCCGGTCTGCTGCACGGTGACTGCCTGACCGTCACCGGGAAGACGATGGCCGAGAACCTGGCCGACCTGAACCCGCCGGCCCTGGACGGCGATGTGCTGCGGCAGCTGTCCAACCCGATCCACGCCACCGGCGGCATCGCGATCCTGCACGGCTCGCTGGCCCCGGACGGGGCGGTCATCAAGAGCGCCGGCATCGAGTACGACGAGTTCACCGGGCCCGCCCGGGTGTTCGACGGCGAGGCCGGCGTGCTGGAGGCCGTCACCAACGGCACCCTCGGCAAGGGTGACGTCATCGTCATCCGCTGGGAGGGCCCGAAGGGCGGCCCCGGTATGCGCGAGATGCTCGCCGTCACCGGCGCCATCAAGGGCGCCGGTCTCGGCAAGGACGTCCTGCTGCTCACCGACGGCCGGTTCTCCGGCGGCACCACCGGCCCGTGCATCGGGCACATCGCCCCCGAGGCGGCGCACGGCGGGCCGATCGCCCTGGTGGCGGAAGGCGACCAGATCCGCCTGGACCTGGGCGCGCGCACCCTCGACCTGCTGGTCGACGAGGCCGAGCTGGAGCGTCGACGGTCCCGCTGGCAGCCCCGGGAGCAGCACCTGGACTTCGGTGTCACCGGTAAGTACGCCAAGCTCGTCCAGTCCGCCGCGAAGGGCGCCATCACCTCCTGAACCCGAGCAGGCGAACGGGGTCCACCGATCGGTGGACCCCGTTTTCCATCCCTGCGTCACCAGATCACCCGAGGGGACTCGGAGGTCGAGCGGCCGAGAGTGAGACCTGTCCGGATCCCCAGCGTGGGGGGTCCATCAGCAGGGAGAACGCCATGGAACTCACCGTCCGTGCCCAGATCGTTCGTGTCGGCGTCGCCGTCGTCTTCGCCGCCGTGATCTGCGTCCTCGTGATCGGACTGGCCACCGCCGAGATCCACCACGTGCTGCATGGTCACTCCGCCACGCTGCTGCACGTCGTCGACGTCGCGGACCACCTGTCCGCCGCCGTCGGCTCCTGAGCCGACCCCCGAACGGGGAAGGTGGGCGCGCCCGTCCCACGCGCGCCGGCGTACCGGTGTTACGGTCCGCCCGTCGCACCTGCTCTGGGGGGAACACAGTGGCGCACAGCTCATCCCGGGACGTGTCGTGGCTCGTCGCCGGGCCCGTCGCCCACCGGGGCCTGCACGGTCCGGACGTCGTCGAGAACACCGCCCCGGCCGTCGCTGCCGCCCGGGCGGCCGGATACGTCGCCGAGATCGACGTCCAGCTCACCGCCGACGGCGTGCCCGTCGTCGTGCACGACCCGGAACTACGCCGCCTGGCCGGTGTCCCCCTGCGGGTCGAGGACCTCAGTCGCAAGGAAATCAGCGGCCTGCGACTGCTCGGGACCGACGCCCGCATCCCCACCCTGGATGAAGCCCTGAGCGCCGCGCGTGGGGGACCGGGGCTGCTGATCGAACTGAAACCGGCCCGGGACTGGCGTCGGCTCGTCGACACCGTGGCCGCTGCCGTGGCCGCCTCGGACGCGGCCGTCCGGGTGGCCTTCATGAGCTTCCACCCACTGGTCGCCCGCCGGGTCCGGCGGCTGCGTCCGGAGCCGACCGGGCTGATCGGCGGCCGGTTGCCGGCGGCGGAGTACTCGGCGGTGCAGCGCTACGTGGTCGGCCGGCTGCCGCTGATCTCGGCAGTGCGTCCCGACTTCCTCGCGCTCGACCTCGAGACGGTGCAGGGCCCGCTGATGGTCACCCTGCACCGCAAACATCCGGTCCCCGTTCTGCTCTGGACGGTGACCTCGCCGCTGGCCGCGGTGGATGCGGCCGACTGGGCCGACACGGTCATCTTCGAGGGTTTCCAGCCGTTCCCGGTCGCCCGATGAACCTCCTGCCGCCCGGCCCGCAGGCCGACCTGCCGGCCCGCCGACGGGAACAGTTCGGCTGGAAGATGTTCGACTGGGCCTGGTCGACGTTCATCACCACGGTCCTCGGGGTGATGCTCGGACCGTTCCTCACCGGTATCGCCCAGACCGCCGCCGCCGACCAACCGGACGGCCGGATCTCCGTACTCGGGATCGCGCTGCGGCCCGAGGCCTTTTATCCGGCGGTGGTCACCGCGGCCACGCTGATCGCCCTCCCGCTCATGCTGGTCATCGGCGCGGTGGCCGACCGGACCCCGCACAAGCGGGTGCTGCTCGGGGCGCTGGCCGGGATCGGTGCCGTGTCGACCATGGCCTTCTTCCTCGTCGCCGACACCCGTTACGTCCTGGGCGGTCTGCTGACCATCGTCGCCTCGGCCGCGTACCAGTGCGCCGGGGTCGTCTACAACTCGTTCCTGCCGGACATTGCGACCGTCGACGAGCGCGATCGGGTGTCCGCGGCCGGATGGGCCTTCGGGTACGCGTCGGGCGCGGTCATGCTCGGCATCAACCTGGCCATGGTGGCGCTGCTGCCGCGGTACACGGGGATGTCCACCGAGACCGCGGTCCGGCTCTGTCTGCTGACCGCCGGTCTGTGGTGGGCCCTGTGGCTGGGCATCCCGATGGCCCGGCTCCGCGATCGTCGGCCCCGGGAGCCGTTGGACCTCGGCCCGGCGGTCCGGGCCTCCGTCGGTTCGCTGGCCGCGACGGCCCGGCAGGCGCCCCGCTATCCGATGACCTTCCTGTTCCTGCTGGCGTTCCTGCTCTACAAGGACGGCATCGGCACGATCTTCTCGCTGGCCTCCACCTTCGCCTCGTCCGAGCTCCGGTTGAGCCAGAGTGTCATCGTCGTCGGTGTTCTCGTGCTCAACGTGGTCGGGGTGCTCGGCTCGCTGGTCATGGCGCGGATCGCCGACCGGGCCGGGACGAAGCGCACCATCCTCGGCTCGCTGGTGGTGTGGGTGCTCGTCTGCCTGTACGGGGTGCTGGTGCCGGCCGACAGTCCGATCGCCTTCTATCTGATGACCGGCCTCATCGCGCTGGTGATCGCGGGGACCCAGGCGTTGTCCCGGTCGCTGTACTCCAAGATCATCCCGCGGGACCGGGAGGCCGAGTACTTCGGCCTCTACGGGTTGGGCGCGCAGGGCACGGCCTGGATCGGATCGCTCGTCTTCACCCTGGTCCTGCAGTGGACCGGGTCCTACCGCAGTGCCATCGGCATCCTGGTCGTCTTCTTCCTCGCCGGCGGGCTGGTGCTGTGGAAGGTCGACGTCGAGCGGGGCGAACGGGACGCGGCGGCCGGGTCGCGGGCGTCCTCGGCGGACCTGCCGTCGGTCAGCTGACCGCGGCCGGCGTCCGGAGAGCCCGGCGCTTCGCCCGGGCGCAGCGCAGTAGGTAGAGCGGGGTGGGCGGGACCCAGCCCAGCTGGCGGCCCTGTCCGAGGTCGTCCCGCACCGCCCAGTGCTCGGTCACCCGGGCCTGGCCGTCGGTCACGCGGACGCGCAGCCAGTGGGTCTGCTTGACCGCGAACGTCCGGCCGGTCGGCGCCCACACCTGGTCCACGTCACCGTCCGGGGTGAAGACGGCGAACGGGCCGACATGCCGCCCGCTCATGGTGGTGTCGACGACGACAAGATCGCCGTCCGTCACGACGTGGTCGATCCGGTGGCCGAGGTCGGCGAAGGCGCCCCGCAACCACAGGGCAGTGGCGTGGAAGCCGGCGGGGCCGCCGACCCGGGCCGCGGGTGGTTCACTCGCGGCCTCGTGGTTCACGGCTCCGTCGGCGATGACCCGGTCGAACGCGGCCCGGTCCCCGTCGGCCATGATCGCGATGCTGCGCAGGGCAGCTGCGCGGAGGAGCGGATCCGCGGTGGTCGGGGGTACGGGGGTGGTCGCCATGACGGGTCCGCCTTTCGATGCAGTCCGACTGTATCCAAAGAGGATGGAGGGCTCGGGTGGCTGACGTCAAGGGCGGGCGCCGGAGCTACGACGGCAGTGGCCGTCAGGAGAAGGCCCGGTCGACCCGTCGGGCGATCGTCGCCGCCGCCCGGGAATTGCTGGAGCAGTCCGGATTCACCGGCACGTCGATGGCCGCGGTCGCCCGGCGGGCCGGTGTCTCCGCCGAGAGCGTCTACAAGGCGTTCGGGTCCAAGGCGGCCCTGGTCAAGGAGGTCTTCGACGTCACCATCGCCGGGGACGACGAACCCGTACCGGTGGCCGACCGCCCTGAGGTGCACCGCATTCAGCAGGAACCCGACGCCCGCCGGAAGATGCGGCTCTACGTCCAGGGAGCCGCCGAGCGGGCATCGCGGTCGGCCGGCATCCAGCTGGTGCTGCGCAACGGCGCCGAGGCCGACCCGGCGGTCGCCCGGTTGTGGGCCCAGGTGCAGGACGAGCGGCTGGCCGGCATGACGATGTTCGCCCGGCACCTGGCCGAGACCGGCTGTCTGGCGGCGGGAGTCGACGTCGAGTATGCGCGTGACGTGCTCTGGACGTGTACCGCGGTGGAGGTCTACGACTTGCTGGTCCACCAGCGGGGGTGGGCGCTGACCGCCTACGCCGACTGGCTCGACAGCATCCTCAGCACGTCACTGCTCGACCCCGTCGCCGGAGTAGGGAGTCAGCGGCCGTAGGGGTCGACCGGGCCGCGCTGTTGGGGCAGGACCGTCGGCGTCGCCCGCGGGGCGGCCGGCGAGCTGCTGCGGCCGGCCGTGACCGTCGAGGCCTCGGTGCTGGGTCGGGAACCGTTGCGGCCGGCCGCACCCCGGGCCAGCGCCGCCCGCTCGGCGGTGCGCCGCCGGCCCCGCCGTGCTCCGGATCGGGTCGACGCGGGGGAGGCGGCCTGCGCGGCGGCCGGATCGGCCTTGCCGTACTCGGTGGCCAGATGGTCGAGCAGCCCCTCCAGGAACGACTCCATCTGCGTCCGGGTGCTGTCCCGCAGGGTGCGCAGGTACATGGTCTGCTGTTCGAGCCGCTGCTGGGCCGCGGCCGCGTTCTGCTCGAGAAGCTCGACATAGTCGGCGTTCTCGCGGCTGATGCTGACGGCGCGCTGCAGGGCCTCGTCGTAGACGGCGCGCGCCTTCTCCTCGGCCTCCTGCTCCAGCACGGCGGCGTTGCGGCGGGCGTCCTCGTAGGTGCTCTGCGCCTCGGCCATCACGCGGCGGCTGTAGTCGTCGGCGTCCGCCACGGTCTGGTCCGCGGTCTGCTGCGCGGTGGTGAGCACGCTGATGGCCTGCTCGACCTCCGTGCTCCGGCTGTCCCGGTCCATCTTGTCGCGGAGCTGGGCGATCTCGGCCCGGGCGGCGGCGAGGTCGGCGTGCAGGCGTTCGACACCGTCGGCGCAGCGCTCCAGGAAGGCGTCGACCTCCTCGGTGTCGTATCCCTGGTTGCGGCCCTTGGCGCCCGCGAACGTCACCGTGTGGATGTCCCGACCGGTGATCGGTGCGCCGGTTCCGGGCGCGCCGTCCGGGTGAATGGCACTCGTCATCGCAAGCCTCCCGCTGGATCCCCGACCTGATGGAACTGGATGTGGCCCGGCATCAGGCCTGTCCGAACTCTTCGCTGTGCACCTGCTCCGGTGGCGCTCCCGCGGCGGCGAGCAGATCCCGGGTGGTCGCGACCATCTCGGGCGATCCGCAGACGAACACCTCGTGCGCCGGCCAGTCGCGGACCCGCTCCACCGCGACCTCCCCGACCAGGCCGCGGGGTCCGGTCCAACGGATGTCGTCGCTGATGACGGTGGTCACCGTGAGCCAGTCGTACCGGCCGGCCAGGGCGGCCAGATCGGCCGCGTCGTAGTCCTCGCGGCGGCTGCGGGCGCCGAAGAACAGCTCGACCGGCCGTGGCGGGTTCGCGGACTCGGCCGCCCACCGGCCGAGCTGGTCGACGAACGCCTTCATCGGGGCCAGGCCGGTACTGCCCGCGATCATCACGACGGGCCGACGGTCGGCGGGGTCGAGCACCATCCGCCCGAACGGCGGCCCGATACGCAGGGCATCGCCCTTGTCCACCGACCGGACCAGCGCCGTCGACACCGGGCCGCCGGGCAGCAGCCGGGCGTGCAGCTCGATCTCCAGGCCCCCCGGGGCGACCGCGGGGGTGTAGAACCGCCATTCGCGGGGGCGTCGTTCGGTCGGCTCCACCGACACCGACTGGCCGGCGAGGTAGGGGACGGGTTGGTCCGTGCGGACCCGCAGTACGGCGATGTCGAACGTGCGGCGGTCGACCTCCAGCACCTCGGCGTCCCACCAGGCCGGCTCGTCCGCGGCGACCTGCTCGGCGGCTCCGCTCATGGTCGCCGCGACCAGGCCGTAGGCCGCGGACCACTGGGCGGCCAGCTCGGGGGTCCAGCTCGGGCCACTGAAGTGCGCGAGCGCGGCCAGCAGCGCCTCGCCGACCGCCGGATAGTGGGCCGACAGGGCCCCGAACTTGCGGTGGTCACGGCCGAGGTCCTGCAGATAGGGCACGAGCTCGTCGAGCTGGTCGACCTGGGTGACGATGCGGACCAGGGCGCCGACGAGCCGGTCACGCTGCCGGGCCATGCCCGGCGGAAACATCTCCCGGGTCTCGGGGTAGCGCAGGAACAGGTAGCTGTAGAAGTACTGGGCGACCTCGTCGGGACCGTGGGCGGCGACCGCGGCGAAACTGCGCTGCAGGGCAGCGGTGTCGATGTCGGCCATCAGTGAAGTTCAGGCCTGCACGATGGGTGCGCGCAGCGGGCCGATGGCTCCGAGGACGGTCTGGGTCGTCGGTTCGTCGACGCCGAGGGAGATCAGGGTGTCGCGCAGGTGCCCGGCGACCCGGTCGAAGGCGGCGTCGGTGATGCCCAGCCCTCGGTGGGCCAGCTCCATGTCACGGCCGTCATAGGCGGCGGGGCCGCCGGTCGCGGCGGACAGGAACAGCACCTGGTGGCGGCGCAACGCGCCCATGTCGACGTCCGCGAACCACGGCGCCAGCTCGGGATCGGCCACCACGCGGCGGTAGAAGTCGTCGACGGCGGCCTTCAGCGCGGGCGTGCCGCCCAGGGCCTCGAACAGCGTGGGGGACGTGGTCACGCGCCCTCCTTGGCGGTCGGTCCGTTGATCGAGTGACAACGGCGGATACGGCTGGATGCTCAGCGTAACCCGATCCGGGCATCCGTGACCACAAGCCGTGGTCAAACGGTGGCCGAGCGCAGCACGACCGGGTCTCGGGTCAACGACCGGTGACGCTCCGTGAAGTGTCACCATCGACGGTATGGGGCCACGCCACGCATGACCGCCCGCCGTCGGATCACCGTCGCCGATCGCCGTCGGGCGCTCGTCGCGCGCCAGCACGTCGGCCGGCCGTTCGGCGGTGGGATCGTCGAGCTGGTCGATGATCTCGTCGCCCTGCACGCCACCGACCCGGCCAGCGTCCACCTGTCGGTCGCGGCCCGCCGACCGGGCACCGGCGGGCATGAGCTGGCCGAAAGTCTCTACGGGCGCCGCGATCTCGTCCGGATGATGGGGATGCGGCGGACGTTGTTCATCGTCCCGCGGGCCCTGGCCCCCATCGTCCAGCACTCCAGTGCCGACGCCGTCGCGGTCCGCATCCGCCGGTCGCTGGTCAAGGACCTGGCGCCCGTCGTGCCCGCGGCGGATCGCTGGCTGGCCGACGTGGAGGACGCGGTCGTCGAACGGCTGGTCACCGACGGCGACGCCACCGCCACCGCCCTGGTCGGCCACGAGCCGCGACTGGGCACCCGGATCGGAGACCCGGACGGCCGGTACGGGGCGGTCGCCATCACCAGCCGGGTGCTCACTGTGCTCGGCGCTCAGGGGCGCATCGTCCGCGGCCGTCCGGGGGGCGGCTGGACAGCCAGCCGTTACGCCTGGTCGGCGATGTCCCGGTGGTTCCCGGACGGACTGCCCCGACTCGACCCGGACACCGCGCGGGTCGAGTTGCTCCGCCGCTACCTGGACCGGTTCGGCCCGGTCACGCCGACCGACGCGGCGTGGTGGACCGGCTGGTCCCTGACCGATACCCGCCGGGCCATGGCCGCGCTCCCGGTCGAGGAGGTCGATCTGGGCGACGGGCAGGTCGGTCTCGTCCTCGCCGATCTCCCGCCGGACGTCGACGACGGCGGCCCCGCAGTGGCGCTGCTGCCCGCCCTCGACCCGACGCCGATGGGCTGGAAGGACCGCGACTGGTACCTGGGCCCGGATCTGCGGGCCACGTTGTTCGACCGGTCCGGCAACATCGGCCCTTCCGTCTGGTGCCGGGGCGAGATCGTCGGCGGGTGGAGTCAACGGGCCGACGGGGTCGTCGTCCACCGGTTGCTGCGTGACATCGGCGCGGCGGCACGGACGGCCGTGGCCGGGGAGGCGGAACGGTTGACCGGCTGGCTGGCGGGGACCCGGGTGACCCCCAAGTTCCGGACCCCGCTGGAACGGGAGCTGGCCAAGTCCTCCGTCACGGGCTGATCGCAACTCGGACAGCCGTCAACCGAAACCCGCAGAGATGCCCCAGAATCCACCGCGTGAACACGCCAGGTGACGGGCATATCGCATCCGTGAGCGATACCCCTCTGCTCGAGGCTCAGGGCATCTACAAGAGTTACGGCCATGTCGACGTTCTGCGCGGCGTCGACTTCTCGGTGCATCCCGGCGAGGTGACTGCGCTCATCGGCGACAACGGAGCCGGCAAGTCGACGCTGGTGAAGATCCTGTCCGGCGTCCAGTCGTTCGACGGCGGCGACATCGTCTACAAGGGCCAGTCCATCCGGTTCACGTCGCCGTTGCACGCCCGGGACCTCGGCATCGAGACCGTCTACCAGGACCTGGCGCTCGCGCCCGATCTCGGCCCGGCCGAGAACACGTTCGCCGGGCGGGAGATCATGAAGTCCGGTCTGCTGGGCCGGCTCGGGGTCATCGATAAGGCGGCGATGCGCAAGCGGGCGCTGGAGGCCTTCGTCTCCCTCGGTACCGACGTCAAGGACATGGACGCGCCGGTGGCCGCCCTGTCCGGTGGTCAACGCCAGAGCGTGGCCATCTGCCGGTCGGTCATGTGGGCCAACGACCTGGTCTTCATGGACGAACCCACCGCCGCGCTCGGCGTCCGGCAGACCCGCAAGGTCCTCGACGTCATCCGGCGGGTGGCCGACCAGGGGGTCGCCGTCGTGCTGATCAGCCACAACATGCCCGAGGTGCTGCAGGTGTCCGACCGGGTCCAGGTGCTGCGGATGGGCCGCCGTGTCGCCGAGTACCGACGCGGTGAGGCCGACGTGGAGACCCTCGTCGGAGCCATGACCGGTGCACTGGACGGGACGGCGGCATGACCAAGGCCATTCCCGACACCCAGGGCGCGGTGTCCGCGTCGCCGTCCGGTCCGGCCGGTGCCTCTGACCGGTTCGGGCGACTGCGCCGCCGGCTCTTCGGCAGCTCACCGCTGCTGATGACCGGTGTGCTGATCCTGCTGGTGATCTTCTTCTCGATCATGGCGCCGCAGGGCTTCCCGACGTTCGCCAACGCCCGGAACATCCTCATGGACATGGCGATCCTGCTGGTGATGGCCGTGGGCGTCACCTTCGTGATGGTCGCTGCCGGCTTCGACCTGTCAATCGGTTCGGTGCTGGTCTTCGGTCAGGTCTGCGCGGCCAAGGTGATGGGCGCCATGGGCGGGGACGGGATCGGCACCATGCTGGCCGGTCTCGCGGTGTCCGTCGGCGGCGGCGTCCTGTGGGGTCTGTTCAACGGGTGGTGCATCGCCAAACTCAAGGTGCCGGCGCTCATCACGACGCTGGGCACGCTCGGGGCGGCGCTGGGTGTCGCCTACCTGCTGACCAACGGCAACGACGTCCGCACCGTCCCGCGCATCCTGCGCACCTTCAACGCCCAGAACTTCCTCGGCCTGAAGTGGATCGTCTGGATCGCCCTGATCGTCGCCGTGATCGGCGGACTGATCCTGGCGTACACCAGGTTCGGCCGGCACACATACATCATCGGATCCAACGAGGAGACCGCCCGGCGCGCCGGCATCGACGTGCAGAGCCACCTCATCAAGCTGTATGCGATCACCGGGGCGCTGGCCGGACTGGCCGGCATGCTCTCGCTGATCCGTTACGGCACCACCACGATCGGCGGGCACGGCACCGACAGTCTCGCCGTCATCACCGGTGTCATCCTCGGCGGCACCAGCCTGTTCGGCGGCATCGGCATCGTCGCCGGCACCGTGGTCGGCCTGTCCATCCCCACCGTGCTCAACAACGGGTTCGTGGTGATGAACGTGCCGGCGTTCTGGCAGCAGGTGGCCATCGGTCTGATCCTGATCGCCGCGGTGTACGTCGACCAGCTCCGGCGCAAACGCCGCGACCAACCCTGACGTCCTTCCCTGCCCAGCGTTTCTCCCTCTCCGCGACCTGCCCCATCCACCCCCGAAGGAACCCCATGTTCACAGCACGACGACGCACCGCCCTCGCCGCGGCGATGCTCGCCGCCGCGCTCGGCCTGGCCGCTTGCAGCAGCGACAGCACCACCGGGTCCGGCTCCTCCGCGACCGGAACCCCGGCCGGCACCACCACCGCGGGCTCGACCACCGCGGGCAGCTCGTCCTCTGCGAGCGCCTCGGGCTCAGTGGCGGTCACCGGCGCGTCCGGTAGCGAGGTCTTCGCCACCCCCGACCCGAACCTGGCCGCCGGGAACGCCGCCGGCAAGAAGGTCGTCTACGTCCCGGGCCTGACCGGGGTGCCGTTCTACTCCTCGGTGTCCTGCGGCGCCAAGGCCGAGGCCGACCGGCTGGGCCTGCAGTTCACCACGCAGGGGGACCCGACGTTCGCCGTCGACAAGCAGACCGCGATCGTCAACGCCCTGATCGCCGACAAGCCCGACGCGATGATGATCTCGATCACCGACCCCGAGGCGATGATCGGCCCGCTGCAGGAGGCCAAGGACGCCGGCATCCAGGTCATCGGCATCGACGGCGACCTGACCGACGAGAGCGTCATGGCCACGAACATCCAGTCCGACAACATCATCGGCGGCCAGCTGGCCGCCGATGCGCTGGCCGCCGCCATCGGGCCGGACGGTGGCGAGGTGCTGCTGCTGAACCAGGCCGCCGGTTCGCTGATCGGTGACGCGCGCGCCAAGGGCTTCGAGGACCAGCTGGCCGCGAAGTACCCGAACATCAAGAGCCTGGGCCAGCAGTACACCCAGAACGCCGCCGACAAGGCCGCCAGCATCGTGTCCGCCGCCGCGACGTCCAACCCGAATCTCAAGGGCGTCTACACGATGAACACCAACAACACCCAGGGCGCCATCACCGGCATCGCCGAGGCGAACCGCACCGGCGACGTCAAGCTCGTCGGCTACGACACCTCCGACCCGATCGTCCAGGGCCTGCGTGACGGCGCCATCGACGGCGTCGTCGTCCAGTACCCGTACGGCGAGGGCGTCCTCGGCGTCCAGTCGGCCGTCAAGCTGCTCAACGGCGAGACCGTCGAGCGTCAGCAGACCACGCCGTTCGTCATCGCCACCAAGGACAACGTGGACGACCCGACGGTGCAGCAGTACATCTACAAGACGGATTGCTGAGCCCGCTCAGCCTCACGTCGCGCGAAGGCCGGTTCCCCTTCCGGGGGGACCGGCCTTCGCCGTGCCCGGGGACTCAGGGGCGGGCCACCACGATGCCGCCGGCCCCCGCTCCGGGGGTGTCCATGGCCACCAGCGCGTCGACCGCGCCGCCAAGATCGACGGTGGCGCCGACCAACTCCGCCGGCCGCAGCCGGCCCTGCTCGATGAGGGCCAGCATCGCCGGGTAGTCGGCGGCGGCCATACCGTGCGACCCGGCCACGCGGAGCTCCCAGGCGATGACCCGGTCCCAGGGCAGCGGCGCGCGGGCCGCGTCGCCGAACATCAATCCGATCTGCACGTGCACGCCTCGGCGCCGCAGGCTCAGCACCCCGGTCTCGGCGGTGGCCGCCGAACCCAGCGCGTCGACCGTGATGTGCGCCCCGCCGTCGGTGGCGGCGACGACCGCAGTCGCGACACCCTCCTGGGCGGCGGACGAGTCGACCGTCATGGCGGCCCCCAGCTCGCGAGCCCGGGACAGCGCGGTGGCGCTGACGTCCACGGCGGTGACCCGCGCGCCCAGCGCGACGGCGATCATGATCGCGGACAGCCCGACGCCGCCGCAGCCGAACACCGCGACCTCGGTGCCCGGACCCACCTCGGCGTGGGCGGTGAGCGCCCGGAAGGCGGTGGCGAACCGGCAGCCCAGGGCGGCGGCGGTCGTCATGTCCACGCCGTCCGGCAGGGGCACCAGGTTGGTCGCGGCGGCCCGCACCGCGACGTATTCGGCGAACGAGCCGAGATGGGTGAACCCGGGCTGGGTCTGGTCCGGGCACACCTGGGCCTCACCCAAGGCGCACCAGGCGCAGTGCCCGCAGCCGTTGACGAACGGGGCGGTGACCCGCGTGCCGACGCTGATTCCGGTCACGTCGTCGCCGACCGCGGCGACGGTCCCGGCGAATTCGTGCCCGGGGATCATCGGGAGCGGGACCGGGTCGTGGCCGCGCCAGGCATGCCAGTCCGACCGGCAGACCCCCGTGGCGGCCACCCGCACCAGCACCCCGTCTCGCGGGCACTCGGGCACGGGGACGGAAACGACCCGGGGGCGCTCCCCGACGGCGTCGTAGACAACGGCCGGCATGGTCGACGGGGGAGTCGCGGCGGGTGGCATCGGACCATCATCTCGTCGCTGACGCCGAGCCTCGGCACCCCGTCCAGCCGGTGACCGTGTGAACGCCCCTCGAGTCGGGAACGCTGTGCGGTTGACGAGCCGGGGCCGGATGACCCGCCGCGTCCCGGCGGAAGGACAGTCGAGTGACGGTGGCGGACCAGTTCCAGGCAGCGTTGTTACGCGCCAGGGACAGACCGGAACTGGCCGGACCGGGCGGCGAGGGCGCCCGCGTGGCCTGGGCGGCGGCCGAGGTTCTCCAGGCCGACGGTGCAGGGGTGGGCCTGTCCGTCGACCAGATGCTGCGCCTGCCATGGGGAGCGAGCGACGAGGTAGCTGCGGTGGCGGAACAACTGCAATTCACCGCCGGCCAGGGACCCTGCCTGGACGCGTTCGCCGGTGGTGAGGCGGTAATGGCTAGCCGACTGATCATCTCGCGATTCTGGCCGGGGTTCGCCGAACCCTTCCTGTTGCGCACACCGTTCCGCTCGGTGTTCGCCATCCCCATCGACGGCATCGGGGTGCTCGACGTCTACTTCTGTCAGGAGCAGGGGGCTCTCGCGGTCGACGTGGGAGCCGCGACGGAGGTGGCCCGCCAGGTGTGGCAGGCCGTCACCGACAACGACGCCCTGATGGTCATCGACCCGAGAAGCGGCACGCCCGCTGCCGTCGGCGGACGGCGCGCCCAGGTGCCTGTCGCTGTCGGCATCCTGGTCGCTGCGCTTCACGTGACCGCGCCCGACGCCCTGGCCATCCTGCGTGGGCACGCGTTCGCCGGTGACCGTTCCGTCGACGACGTCGCCGCCGACATCGTCGACGGCACGCTGGGTCCGCACCTGTGGGAGTGAGACTGCGTCGCGCGGCTGTCCTGGGTCGGGCGTCAGCGCAGGGCGGCCGCCACTGGGCACCGGAACGGATCCCGGCCGGAACGGCCGACGCGGTTCAGGTGAGCGGCGACGACCAGCCAGGCCCGCAGGATCGTGACCTGCTGGTAGCAAATCTCGTGTTGTCGGCAGTACTCCTGCACTACCGGGCGGACGCGCCGCAGGTTGGGGCGCGGCATGCTCGGAAAGAGGTGGTGCTCGATCTGATAGTTCAACCCGCCCATGGCCAGGCTGGCCGCCCGGCCACCACTGATGTTGCGGGACATCAGCACCTGGCGCCGCAGGAAGTCCAGCTTGGCTCCGGAGGGCAGCACCGGCATCCCGATGTGGCTCGCGGCGAACGACATCCCCAGGTACACGCCGGTCACGGCCAGTTGCACGCCCAGGAAGGCCATGGCCATGCCCAGGGGCATCAGCCACACGAGGATGGCCGGGTAGCCCACGAGTCGCACCGCGATCACGGTCAGTTC
Organism: Nakamurella flava; assembly: GCF_005298075.1. Lineage (NCBI taxonomy): Bacteria > Bacillati > Actinomycetota > Actinomycetes > Nakamurellales > Nakamurellaceae > Nakamurella > Nakamurella flava. Next base: position 100,239 of record NZ_SZZH01000002.1, on the reverse strand, counting down.
GGTTCGACGGCGATGCAGGTCTCGTCGAGTCAGCAGGGCCTGCGCGCTCTGGACGTGCAGATTGAGCATTTCGACGACGAGCAGCGGAAAGAACCACCACCCCTGCCGTTCGTGCAGTAGCCGGCCCACTCGGGAACGGGGCAGTTGGGCCGCCGGATAGAAGTGGACGATCGACGGAGCGATATCGGTGTCCTTACCGATCTGGTTGGGCGCCGCGTGATGTCGGGTGTGCTTGGCGTTCCACCAGGCCAGGCTGACGCCGGCGATCCCCGTGCCCATCACCAGGGCGGCGATCTCGTTCGCCCGAGGCGACGTGAAGATCTGTCGGTGAGCGGCGTCGTGGCTGAGGAAGATGATCTGGGTGAGGACCACCGCCAGCCCAGCGGCCAGGGCGAGTTGGGCCCAGTGGTGGCCGAGCAGAACGGCGCCGACGATCACCGCGGCCAGTGCGGATGCCAGCACCACTCCCTTGATGGCGTAGTACACGTGCCGCCGGCGCAGCAGGCCCAGGCCCTGGACGGTGGCCAGCAACTCCGAGTACTCGGTCGGAGGTCGGCGTGTACGGGCGGGCGGCGAGGCGCCCTCCGTTCGGACGGTCATTCCGACACCGTGGCCGTCGCCGCGCGGGAGTGCGGTTCCGCGCGGAGCGACGCCCCCTCGCGGAGGCTGTCGCGTTGCAGCGCAGCGAGTGTCACGTCCGGGTCGGCGGCCATCCGCAGCATTGCCTCGGCGGTGTCGGTGGGGGTGCCGGGCGGGATGACGGCCAGCGTGACGACATCGCGGCGGGTTCCGACGGCGTGCACGGTGGCGGCGGGGGTACGTGACCGGAAACCGTCCAGCCGCACGCGGCGTCCGCCGGCGAGTAGACGCCGTTCGGCCGGGGACCAGTCGGCCAGGTCGTACGACAGTCTCTCGACCGGCCCGATCCGTTCGGTCAGTACGGCCAGCAGACCGGGCAATTCGTCGGCCAACACGTCCGAGCGTGGCCACCAGGCGCCGTCGACCTGACCGGTGGTCCGTCCGGGATCGTGAAGGGTGAGCCGGGGAGCGGCATCAGGGGAGGTGTCGGAGGGTTTTTCCTGCAGTCGAACGAATCCGGTCATAGCCGGCGTTCCCGTCCCCGCCCCGTTCGCTGGGGGCGGCAGTATTCGTGCCTGGCCAGCGACGTCGGTGACCGACGTACGAGAAACTCCCCAGCAATCTCGATCTTACTCCGACATACCGGACAGCGTCCGGCGATGTCGTCCCAGCGACCTGGGCAAGTGCCGTAGACCGTGACTGCTCACCACCAAGCTCGCTCCGCGACCGCACTAGTCTCGGCCTGCAACTGCTGCTCGGGGGTGAGGGGACGACCTGGTCGACAGTGAGGTGGCGTGACGCGTTTCCCGCTCGCACAGTCCCGGACACCTCGAGCGATGACTCTCAGACCGGGAAGCTCGCGGTCGCGAACCATCGACCGTCGGGCGCCTGCTCGCAGACATTGATGTCCTGGTCGTGATGCCCCGGGTGTCCGTCGGTCTGGACGGTGACCCACAGTGCACCGTCAGCGTGGGGGCTCGGTGCGACCGAGATGACATGGGCGCGGGCCGCCGGGCAGGAACGCCAGGTGTCGAGAGCTGCTTCTTCGGGAGTGTCGAACAACGAAGAGACCTCCATCGGATCGCAAGGCGGCGTCATTGAAGCGACAGTACGGACGGAGCGCAGTTTCTCCGGCGCTCATTTCCGGCGTTGGCAGTGATGACCGGTCGGCCCGACGGTGCTCCGGCTTGACCTTGACCGTGCGTCATGGTTTTGCATGGATCGCATGCGTATCGGAGAGCTGGCTCGACTCGTCGGGGTGTCGCCCCGCACCGTCCGGCACTATCACCGCGTCGGTGTACTTCCCGAGCCCATCCGTTCTGCCAACGGGTATCGCGAGTACAGCGTGTCGGATGCCGTTCTGTTGGTGCGAGCGCGACGGCTGGTGGCCGTCGGTCTGGCGTTGGAAGACATCGCCGACGTTCTCGCCGGAGAGCGCGGTCTCGGACTGGACGAACTTCTCGCCGAAGTGATGGACGACCTCGACCGTCGCGAGCGGGAACTTCAGGAACAGCGAGAACGCGTGGTGGAGTTGCGGTCCCGGGTGGACGCGTCGGTAGCGACGGGTGACGCACTCGACCCGGCGGGCCTTGTCGAATTCTTCGACGCCGTCCGCGGCGCAGGCACCGGCACCGCGACGATGGACAAGGACCGCCAGTTCCTGTCGGTGTTGCCGGGTGCGGCGGCAGCGCAGGTGTCGGACATGCTGGCCGATGCGGCGGCCGACGATCAGGCCGCCGCTCGGCTGGCCTTCCTCTACGAGCGTTTCGATGCTGTGGCCGACGGACCACTACCGGGACCGGAACTGATCGCCGAACTGTCCACCGGGATCCTCGCCGCGCTTCCCGCCCCGCTGGTGGAGCAGGCCGAGGCGGAACTCGCCACGGGAGCGACCACCGACCTGACGTGGATCACCGGTGAACTCTCGCCCGGTCAACAACTGGTGATCGACGCCCTCATCGCCCTCCTCCGCGGCAGCGGCTCCGTCGTATGAGGGGCCGGCTCGATCGCCGGCGACGGTGGCGGCCCGTGACGATTCTGCCGTCGCAGGCAGTCGTCCTGACCGCGGTCCTGGCCGGTGTTCGCCTCGAAGGCCGCATCTGGCGGGGACTCGTGAGGGGTGTCCTGCGTCGACCGGACGTTCCGGAACGGTCGGTGCCGTTCACGCACCACCGGACGCTGGCCCCGGTCCGATGGATCGGGATGGGCGTCCTGGTTCTCGAAGTCGGGGTGGTTCACCTGCTGATGCCCAGCGGACCCGTCCGTCTGGTTCTGCTGGCGTTGGGTGTGTACAGCCTGATCTGGGTCCTCGGCTACCTCCTCGGATCCGGCCCCGTCCGCCCGCACCTGGTCAGCCGCACGGCCGTGGTCATCCGGAACGGGTTGAGCACAGAGGTGAGCGTGCCCGCCGACCTCATCGAGTCGGTCCACGTCGACCGGCAGAGTCGTCCCCGGATGGCCAGCCTTCAATGCCAGGACGACGTCCTGCACGTCGTGGACAACGGCGGGACCGCTCTGCACCTCGCGCTGACCAAGCCGTTGTGCGTCGTGCTGCCCCGCGGGCGCACGGCGCAGGTCACCGACATCCGCATCTGGGTCGACGAACCACGCGAGATGGCCGACGCCATCCGACGGGTCTCGATGTCCGGGGCGGCGAAGTAGGGAGCGGCGGCAGTGCGCCTCAGGGGGAACGAGGGGACCCAAGACCCGTGGGGGTCCGCGACAGCCGCGTCGTCATGGTGCTGCCGCGAAGTCATGGTGGTACCGGATACGCGACAGCCGCCATGTCTCTGTGAGGCATGGGGCGGCATGGCCGCAATAGAAAGGCCGCCCGACGCGGGAGGCACCGGGCGGCTGTCTGACGTTCACAGGTGACGATCCCCGGACAGTGCGCCTCTCGGCACGAGGCCGCTCGCGGCGGCGAAGGGGTGGTACCCGGGGCATGTACCGGGAGACCGTCGGTCCTGTAGGGCGACGATCCCCGGACAGTGCGCCTCTCGGCACGAGGCCGCACGTAGCGGCAAAAGGGGTGGTACCCGGGGCATGTACCGGAGACCGTCGCTGGCTACAACCATGCCACTCCTGCGGACCTTCCCCGACCACGTTGTGAGCCCGGTCACCCACGATTCGGTCCTTCGGGGAGCGTCGACCGCACGCCTGCGGCAGCCTGGACGGCATGACGAACGCCGACCAACCCGGAGCTGCGCCCGTGTCCCGTCCGGCTGCGTCGGCCGCGGTCACCCCGCTGGGCTGGCGCTACCTGCTCAACCGGGTTCGCGCGATCGTCCCGGTGACTTCGCTGGACGAGGCGGTGCGGGTGGCCGCGGTCGCCGCGGGGGCCGCAACGGACACGACCGGACGCCTGACCATCGACCTGCGGGACGACCGGGTGGCGCTGACGGTCGTCGACCGGCGCGCCGGCCGCCTGACCGAGACCGACCTCGCCGTGGTGCGTTCGGTCACCACGGCCTTGACCGACGCCGGATTCGTCCCCGGCCCGACCGGCGACAGCGCCGCCCAACTGACCGAGATCGCCATCGACGCGCTCGACATCCCCGCTGTACGGCCGTTCTGGCGTACGGTCCTGGCCTACGTCGACGACCCGACGGACTCCCCGGTCGACGGCGGGCTGATCGATCCGACCGGGCTCGGACCGGCGCTGTGGTTCCAGCAGATGGACGCGCCCCGCGGGCAGCGCAACCGCATCCATCTCGACGTCGACGTGCCCCACGACCACGTGGACGAGCGGATCGCTGCGGCCGTGGCCGCCGGCGGAACCCTGCTCTCCGATGCGCACGCCCGCGCCTTCTGGGTACTGGCCGACGCCGAAGGCAACGAGGTCTGCCTGTGCACCTGGCAGGACCGGGAACGCCCCGCCGCCCCGTCCACCGCCGTCGACTGAACCGCCGACACCGGTCTGCCACGATGCTGGGGTGCCCCTGACCATCGAGGACGTCGACGCTGCGGCAGTCCGCATCGCCGGCCGCACCCGACCGCTGACCGTCCTGCCGACCGATCGTCCCGACCGGTGGTTCGCCGCTGAGTTCCTGCAGCACACCGGGACGTTCAAGGCCCGCGGCGCGGTGAACCTGCTGGCGGCCCATCAGGAGGCGGGCGGCCTCCCGGCTGCCGGGGTGGCCATCGCCTCCGGCGGTAACGCCGGGTTGGCCTGCGCGTGGTCGGCGGCCGAGATCGGGGTGCCGGCGGCGGTTTTCCTGCCGGCAACCGCGCCGCCGGTCAAGGTGGCCAAGCTGCACACCTACGGCGCCCACGTCGTCCAGGTCGGTGACCGGTACGCCCAGGCGGCTGCCGCCGCGCGGGAGTACATCCGCGCGACCGGCGCCCTGGCCTCCCACGCCTACGACGATCCGCTGGTCGCCGCCGGGGCCGGCACGTTGATGCAGGAGATCCTGGCCCGCACCCCGGGCGGGGTAGACACCGTGGTCGTCTCGGTCGGGGGCGGTGGTCTGCTGGCCGGGTTGGCCACGGTCGCCGCCGGTCACGGCGTCCGGGTCGTCGCGGTGGAGCCGGTCGGGAGCCAGGCCTTCGCCGCCGCCCTCGCCGCCGGTGAGCCGGTGGAGGTGGACGTGCAGTCGGTGGCGGCCGACGCGTTGGGTGCGACCACGGCGACCCGACTCGCCCTGGACGCCGCCGCCAGCGGATCGGTCACGTCCGTGCTGGTGGACGACGCGGCGATCGTCGCCGCCCGCCGCCGGCTGTGGGAGGACCACCGGCTGGTGGTCGAGCACGCTGCGGCGACCGCGCAGGCGGCGCTCGACTCCGGCGCCTATCGGCCGCAGCCGGGGGAGCGGATCGTGACCGTGTTGTGCGGGGCCAACACCGACCCGTCCGATCTGGTCGGTCGCCCGAGCTCGTGAGGGAGTGAGAACGCTCTAGGGCCGGCGGCCCAGCGCGATGAGCTGATCGACCGGGGCGAAGTCGTCGGTCAACGGGTCCGCCCCACGCACGAACGCGTCGAGGGCGTCGCCCTCGGTCAGTTCGGCAGCCACCCCGCCCGCGGCGACCGCCGCTGCGTTCGCCCCGCGGATACCGGCGGCGTCGATGGGGCCATTCGATCCGATCAACACCAGGTTGCCGCCCGACTGGCCGGCCACCCGTCCCGGGACAGCCAGCACGGCGACGTGTTCGAAAACCGATTGCAGGGTGGCGGTCTCGGCGCGGGCGAACCCGAACGGCGGATAGTCGATGACGTTCAGGACGTAGACGCCGTCCGGTCGCATCACCCGCTCGACCTGCTCGGTCCACTCGACCGTCGTCAGGTGCCAGGGCACCGAGAGTCCGCCGAAGGCATCCCCGAACACCATGTCCGCCGACGCGGACGGCTCGTTCCGCAGCCCCAGCCGGGCGTCCCCCGTCGTCACCGTCAGGTCGTCGGACAGTGCGAGACCGAGCTGCTGCTCGGCGATGTCGACGAGCGCGGGATCCAGTTCCAGCACCCGGCTGACCGAACCCGGGTGGGTCACCTCCAGCCACCGGGGCAGGCTGAACCCGCCGCCGCCCACGTGCACCACGTCCAGCGGGCCGCCGTCGGGCGCCTTGGCCGTGGCCACCTCGGCGAACAGCTGGGCATAGCCGAAATCCAGCCGGGCCGGGTCGTCCGGGTGCACGCAGCTGTGCCGGACGGTGTCCAGGTACAGGGTCAGCCCGTCCGGACAACCGGCCAGGTTCGGCACGACCCGGGCGCAGAAGTAGGCCGACTCCCGCTCGCACGGGTCCAGCGCCGCGTTCACCCCGATCGCGCCGGCCCCACCGACCGCGGCCACGCCGACCACCGCCGCCGCCAGTGCGCCCGGGAAGCCGGCCCGCCGGGACCGGCGCCGGGCCACCTCGACGACCACCCCGCTGAGCAGGAGGGCTACGCCGACTCCGACGATGATCGGCGTCGTCGGCCACGTCGCCACCAGGACGAACCCGGTGGCGAACGTCCCCACGATGGCACCGGCCGTGCCCAGGGCCGAGATGCGGCCCACCGTCGAGCCTGTCGTGCGGAGGTCCGCCAGCTGCATCTTCACCACCGTCGGCGGGACGGCGGACAGCACCGCGGCCGGCGCGAAGAACGCCAGCGTCACCAGGATGACCACGGCGGTCGGGCCGGTGCCGATCGGCAGCCCGCCGACCAGCCGCACGATCGGCACGATGGTCAGCGACAGTCCGCCGCCCAGCACCAGGATCGGGCCGAGCAGCCCGCCCGGGTCGTACCGGTCGGCCAGTCGACCACCCAGCCACGTACCGAACGCGATGGCCGCCAGGATGGTGCCGATGATCCCGGTGTAGGTGGCCAGCGTGACGCCCACGTACGGGGCGAGCAGCCGAGCGGCCAGGATCTCCAGCACCAGCACCGCGGCGGACGTTCCGAACACCAGCGCGCCGGCGGTGACAGGTCTCATGCCCCCTTGCTACCAGGCCGGCGCCCCGGCTCAGGCGCCCAGGCCGTGGTAATGCATGACGTGCTTGATCCGGGTGTAGTCCTCGAACCCGTACATCGACAGGTCCTTGCCGTAGCCGGACTTCTTGAACCCGCCGTGCGGCATTTCCGCGACCAACGGGATGTGGGTGTTGATCCACACGCACCCGAAGTCCAGCTGCGCCGACATCCGCGCCGCCGTGTCGATGTTCGTCGTCCAGACCGACGACGCCAGACCGTATTCCGTGCCGTTGGCCGCCCGGAGGGCTTCAGATTCGTCGGCGAACTTCTGCACGGTGATGACCGGGCCGAAAACCTCGGTCTGCACGATCTCGTCGTCCTGGTGCACGCCGGCGACGACGGTCGGCGGATAGTAGAAGCCGGGACCGTCGATCCGCGTTCCACCGGCGGTGACGTCGGCCGACTGGGCGGCCCGCTCGACGAGCCCGGCGATGTGGTTGAGCTGGTTCGCGTTGTTGATCGACCCGTAGAGCACGTCCTCGTCGTCCGGGGCGCCGGTCCGGGTCTCCTTGGCCTTGGCGGTCAGCGCGGCGACGAAGTCGTCGTAGATGCCGGCCTGGGCGATGACGCGGGTCGCCGCGGTGCAGTCCTGCCCGCCGTTGAAGTAGCCGGCGGTGGCGATGCCCTCGACCGCGGCCTCGATGGACGCGTCGTCGAAGACCACGACCGGGGCCTTGCCGCCGAGCTCCAGGTGCGAGCGGGTCAGGTTCTTGGCCGCCGCGGTCGCGACCGCGATGCCGGCCCGGGTCGACCCGGTGATCGACACCAGGGCCGGGGCCGCATGGGAGGTCAGGGCGGCGCCGGTGTCGCGGTCACCGCAGACCACGTTGACCACGCCCGGCGGGTAGAACTCCTGCAGCGCGTTGACCATCCACACCGTCGACGCCGGGGTGGTGTCGGACGGCTTGATGACCACCGAACACCCGGCGGCCAGGGCCGGGGCGAGCTTCCAGACCGCCATCATCATCGGGTAGTTCCACGGCGACACCTGGCCGACGACTCCGACCGGCTCCCGGCGGATCGACGAGGTGTGGCCGCGCAGGTACTCGCCGGACGACCGGCCCTCCAGCACCCGGGCGGCGCCGGCGAAGAACCGGAGCTGATCGACCATCGGGCCGATCTCCTCCGACATCGTCAGCCCGGACGGCTTGCCGGTGTCCTGCACCTCGACGGCGACCAGCTCCTCGGCGTTGGCCTCGACGTGGTCGGCGAACTTCAGCAGGCCCAGCTGACGTTCGGACGGGGTGGCCCATCGCCAGGTCTCGTACGCCTTCGACGCTGCCGCGTAGGCCCGGTCGACGTCCTCGGCCGCCGACTGCGGGGCGGTCGCGTAGACGGCGCCCGTCGTCGGGTCCAGGACGTCCATCGTCGAGCCGTCCGCCGCCGGCACCGGCTGGCCGCCGATGATGTTCGTGAAGGTCTTCTTCGCCTCGGTCTGCCCAGTCATGGCCAGACGATAGCCCCGTCCGCCCCTTCGGGGAGGGGAACGTCACCCGGTCTGGATCGGCCGGATCTACCGATCTAGGGTGTGCCGATCATCCGGGTTACACCGCTGAATGGTGAGAGTCTTATGTCGATCACGCCGCCCCACCCCGAATCGTCCGGCACTTCTGCTCAACCGCAGATCGACAAGGGCCTGGCCGGCGGCTCGGTCGGCCTGCTCGGCGGGACAGTCCTGGGCATCTCCAGCGTCGCCCCGGCCTACACGCTGACCGCCACGATCGGTCTGGTCGTCGCGGCCGCCGGGGTCAAGATCCCGATCATCTTCATCGCCGGGTTCATCCCGATGTTCTTCGCCGCCTACGCCTACCGCGAGTTCAACCGGGTCGACCCGGACTGCGGCACCTCGTTCACCTGGACCACCCGGGCCTTTGGCCCGTACGTCGGCTGGCTCGGCGGGTGGGCCGCGATCCTCGCGACCATCATCGTGTTGACCAACCTGGCCGGCATCGGCGTGCAGTTCTTCTACCAACTGCTCGGCAGCCTGTTCCACAACGACGATCTGGCGAACCTCTACACCAACCGGCCGGTCAACGTGTTGACCTGCCTGGTGTTCCTGGCCGCCGCCACCTGGGTCGCCTATCGCGGCATCACCACCACCGAGAAGGTGCAGTTCGTCCTGGTGACCTTCCAGATGATCGTCCTCATCTGGTTCGCGGTGGCGGCGTTCACCCAGGCCGGCGGGCCGGACGACCCGAACGGCATCTCGTTCTCGTGGGACTGGTTCAACCCGTTCACCGGACTGACCATGTCAGCCTTCGTCATCGGACTCTCGGCATCGATCTTCTCGTTCTGGGGGTGGGACACCGCCCTGACCGTCAACGAGGAATCCAAGGATGCCGACAAGACCCCGGGTCGGGCGGCGATCCTCTGCGTGATCTCCATCCTGCTGACCTATCTGCTGGTCTCGATCTCCGCGTTGATGTACGCCGGCGACGGCACCGGCGAACTGGGCCTGAACAACGAGGACATCCAGAGCAACGTTTTCGGCGCCCTGGCCGGGCCGGTGATGGGGGAGCCCTGGAACAACCTGCTGTTTCTCGCCGTGCTCGCGTCGTCGGCGGCCAGCCTGATGACGACCTTCCTGCCGACCACCCGGACCATGCTCGGAATGGCCGCCTACGGGGCGTTGCCGCCGCGCTTCGCCCGGATCCACCCGAAGTACCTGACCCCGGGATACGCCACCGTGGTCGCCGGCATCGTTGCCGGCGTCTTCTATGCGGTGATGTGGTTCCTGTCCCAGAACGTCCTGGACGACACGATCCTCGCGCTGGGCCTGATGATCTGCTTCTACTACGGGTTCACCGCCATCGGCTGCGTCTGGTATTTCCGCAAGGACGCCTTCACCAGCCTGAACGCCTTCACGTTCAAGTTCCTGCTGCCGTTGCTCGGCGGCATCGGACTGTGGTTCGTCTTCTTCGTGACCCTGCGCGACAGCCTCAGCCCCGACTACGGCAGCGGCTCCTCCGTCGGCGGGGTGGGTCTCGTCTTCGTCATCGGCGTCGGGTTGATCGTCCTCGGCGCGGTCCTCATGCTCGTCCTGCGGGCCCGGCAGCCGGCGTTCTTCCGTGGGGAGACGCTCCGTAAGGACACGCCGTCGTTGATCGTGCCGGAGTAGGCGCGCGGCTGACTGCGGACTCGATTGCTTCGCTGACCCAGCCGGGGACCCTTCGCGGGACCCGTGGGAAGTCGGTACGCACATAAGGGTTGTATGGCCAGCTTGTTCCGCGTTTCAGCTGATCAGCCGGTGGCCAGGTCGCATAATGTTCGATTATGCAGGGCTAGATATGCCCCATGTGCGCTAAGTAGCCCCAGGACCGGTGATCCCCGGTCTCATCTTTGATTTGTCCGATTCGCGGGGAACAGCGCTGGTCACAGCATCGGTTCGTACCCGGAGTGGTCAGGAACCGTGGCTGTGGACGATGGCGGGTCGGTGTGCCTGCCGCCGCTGGCACCGGGTCGGCGAGGATGCGCCGACCCGGCACCGACGTTGGGCTCAGGTGCGGTGGTGCCGGTCGTGGACGTTCTGCAGGACGACGGTGAGCGTGCCGACGGTGATCGCGCAGCCGGCGCCGTAGGCCGGGTAGATGACTGCGATGGTGATCAACGGGATCGCCACCAGCAGCAGGATGATCAGCAGGATCGCGGTGCGGCGGCGGGGAGCGGTCGGTCGGGCCGGGGTGCGCCCCGCGTCATTAGTGGCGGTCATGACGGGTGTCTCCGATCTTGCGGTGGGGCGTTCTGTCAACCAGCCGGCCGGCTCAGTAGGACCAGCATCGGGCCGAATCTCCCGCCGGGACCCTTCGGGAACTTCGGCCTTCCTTCGGAGTTCTGCGCATCCCCTGGAGCTGCGGAAACGGGCTCCAAGTGCGATACCGTCCCGAAGGTTCCCGAACGGTCTCGGGCGGTGCTCGGCGAGGTGACGGATGCAGCAGCCCCCCGGCGATCGCGGGCGAGAAGCAGACGCGATCGCCGCTGGCCAGCGGGCTGGTCGCCGCGGTGGTGGGAAGCGGGCGCTCCCGGCAGCGATCGCTGACCCCTACCGCCGGGAGTTGACCGAGCTGCTGGACAAGTTGTTCCAAGCGACGGGCAAGACGCAGCGCGCAGTCGCCGACCTAGCGTTTGTGGTCCCATCGAGGGTCTCGGAAACTTTGCGGGGAGTTGGGGATCCCCCTTCCCCGGACACGGTTGGAAGGATCGCCCGGGCGCTGGGTGCTACGGAAGAGCAACGGCACCGGGCCGAGGAACTCGTTCGACTCATCGGAACGCCGGCCCCGTGGGTTCTGGGCGGGGACAAGCCCCGCGACCATGTCTCTATGCGGGCAGCTGGTCGCCGTCCCGGTGATGGGCACAGCGGCGACTTATTCACCGGCCGGTCCTTGGCAGTCGACCGGGTCCGAGGCTGGCTAACCGCAGCGAGCCCCCCGGGAACGCCGTTAGTGGTGACGGGTCAACCCGGCGCGGGCAAGTCTTCGGTGGTGGCCCGCGCGGCCCGGGACCTGGAGACCTCCGGCGTTGGCGGCGGTTTGTTCTTCCACGCCCGCGGGAGCACCAGCGACGAGCTGCTTACCGCCGTTCAGACCCTGGCTGGGGACCCGAGCATCACCGACACCGAAGGGTGGCTCTCGCACCTGCGACGACAGATCGCCGGCGGGACGCCGCCGATGCTGGTAGTGGTCGATGCGCTCGACGAAGCGATCAGCCGCTCGGAGATCACCCGGATCAGCCAGTTACTAACCACGGTCGCCGCCCAGCCCGCGTCCCGGGTTGTCGTCGCCACCCGCCGCGGCCGCGGCGACCAGCTGCTGCGTCACATCGGAATCCGGAACAACGACGACGCCAACCTGGTCGACCTGGACAGCGACACCTACTTCGACCCTGCGGACCTGCAGCGGGTGGCGACCAGACATCTCACCCAAGCCGCCGCCAACGAATACCCGGGATGGGCGGAGGGCGCCTGGATGCGGTACCGCGCCGACCGCATCCTGGCCGATCGCCTGGCGGCGGTCGTCGCCCGCCGCGCGGACCGCAACTTCCTAGTTGCCGCGTTCGCCGCCCACTCCCTGTCGCTCATGCGCGAGGTATGGGACCCGGCCGACCCAGATTTCGACGACAATCGCATCCCCTCCAGCGTGGCGGAGGCGTTCAGCAAGTACTTCGACACCATCAGCGACGAGCGACAACGGTTCCGGACCGGCCGCATGCTCACCGCACTGGCCTTCGCTCGAGGCCCAGGCCTGGACGACGACACCTGGCTGCTCTTCGCCGACGCCCTCGGCCTGGCCGCCACCCGCGAGGACGTTCAGCAGTTGCGCCACTCATCCGTTGCGGACTACCTCCTGGAAACCGAGCCCGACGGGCACGGCCTGGGTGTTCGCACCCGCCTCTATCACCAAGCCCTGGTCGACCAGCTACTCAACCTTGCCGAACCATCGAACTACGCCGAACCCGACGACGCGCTCCGCATCTTCCGGCGACTCACCCCCATTGGTCCTGACGGCTGGGCAAAAGCCAACACCTACCTTCAGCGTTACATGGCCGACCACGCAGCCGCCGCCAATGAACTGCTCACCCTGCTGCAACAGCCCGGGTATCTCGCCGTCGCCGACCTCACCCGTGTCGTACCGGCCCTACCTTCCCAGCCCGTCGGCGAACTCCGAGAAGTGGCGGCGATTCTACGTAGCTGCGTTCACCGGACCGGCGGGCTGGATCGGCTTCAGCGGACGTTGTTGCTCGCCCAGGCAGCAGCCCACCTTGGTTTTACGGCCTGGCAACGTCTGTTCACCAACGAGGTTGGGGTACTAGGCGGACCGACACTGCTATGGGCGCAGGCCCTATCGGGGGCCGCCCACCAAATCCTCATCGGTGATGCGATCAGTGCTAGAGGTGTCGCTTTCGGGCACGCAACCGTTGCTAGCGGAGTCGCTACCGGGCAGATCGGCGGCCGGGACGTCATTGTCGCCGGCGGCTGGGATGGCAGCGTACGAGTCTGGGATATCGACGGCCAACTCGTCGGCGGCGTTACCGACCGAATGACAATATCTACACGGTCGAGATTGGGTCGTTCGGTGGCCAAGATGTGATTGTGACCGGCGGCTGGGATGGCACAGCACGGATCTGGGATATCGACGGCCAGCTCGTCGGCATCCTCACCGGCCACCACCGCCGAATCAACGCTATCGCGATTGGCTCGATCGGCGGCCAGGACGTCATCGTCACCGGTAGCGAAGACGGCACCGCACGGATCTGGGACATCGACGGCCAGCTCGTCGGCATCCTCACCGATCACCACCGCCGAATCAACGCTATCGCGATTGGCGGCCAGGACGTCATCATCACCGGCGACGCCGACGGCACCGCACGGATCTGGAAAATCGACGGCCAGCTCGTCGGCATCCTCACCGACCTCCACCGCCGGATTACTGCGGTCACCATTGGATCGCTGGGCGGCCAGGACGTCATCGTCACCGGCGACGCCGACGGCACCGCACGGATCTGGAACATCGACGGCCAACCAGTGCGCGCCCCGCTCACCGGCCACGACGGGCCGATCTTGACCGCCGCCGTTGGATCGTTGAGCGGCCAGGACGTCATCATCACCGGCAGCGCCGACGGCACCGCACGGATCTGGAACATCGACGGCCACCCCGCGGACACCCCTGTCACCGGCCACCACGGCCGGATCAGTGCGCTCGCGACTGGGCCGTTGGGCGGCCAGGACGTCATCGTCACCGGCGACGCCGACGGCACCGTACGGATCTGGAAAATCGACGGCCAGCTCGTCGGCATCCTCACCGACCTCCACCGCCGGATTACTGCGGTCACCATTGGATCGCTGGGCGGCCAGGACGTCATCGTCACCGGCAGCGCCGACGGCACCGCACGGATCTGGAACATCGACGGCCAACTCGTCGGCATCCTCACCGGACATGACCGCCAGATCAGTGCGGTAGCGACTGGATCGCTGGGCGGCCAGGACGTCATCGTCACCGGCAGCGAAGACGGCACCGCACGGATCTGGAGCCTCGACGGCCGGCCCCTGCGCGCCCCGCTCACCGGCCACTACCGCCGGATCAGTGCGCTCGCGATTGGATCGCTGGGCGGCCAGGACGTCATCGTCACCGGCAGCGCCGACGGCAGCGCACGGATCTGGGACATCGACGGCCACCCCGCGGACACCCCCTTCACCGGCCACCGCGGCCGGATCACTGCGGTCGCGATCGGACCGGTCGGTGGCCAGGACGTCATCGTCACCGGCAGCGAAGACGCCACCGCACGGATCTGGGACATCGACGGCCGACCCGTCGGCACCCTCACCGGCCACCACCGCCGAATCAACGCGATCGCGATTAGATCGCGTGGCGGCCAGAACGCCATCGTCACCGCGGGTGCGGACTACACCCTTCGAACCTGGAACCAGCACTGGACCGAAACGCACTGCATTCCATCAATCTCGCGGGTCTCTGCTGCCGTCATCAGCGGATCACTGGTGTACGCGGCGGTCGGGCCAGCGCTTGTCGCCTGGCGTTTCCCCTAACCGACCCGGATTTACAGCCCCGGCTTGCGTTGTCGCCGTTTCACCGCTCTCAACTGAGCCTAATGTGACCTGTTGGTCAGAGGGGTGAATGTCTCGGAAGGAGAGCTAGGAACCAGTGGGGGCCGTCCAAGGCGCCTCCGGATCAGCCAGAGTGTCGGATCGGGGTGAGCGGCGGATCCCTGCTGAGCTGGTCGAGCTGATCGAGGGTTTGGCGCTGCGGCGACCGCCGCCGCAGATCGCTCAGGTCCATCGGATCGTGGCGGGGGTGGCGGTCGAGCGCGGTCTGCCGGCGCCGTCGTACAACTCGGTGCGGCGGGTCATCAGGCGGCTGGACCGCGGCCTGGTCGCGTTGGCCCATCACGACCCGTACGTCTATCGCGACCAGTTCGAACTGGTGCTGCGGCGGGAGGCCCTACAGCCCAATGACGTGTGGCAGGCCGACCACACCGAGCTCGACGTCCAGATACGGGACGGGTCGGGTCGGGCCGTCCGGCCGTGGTTGACGGTCGTTCTGGACGAACATTCACGGGCTGTCGCCGGCTACGCCCTGTTCCTGGGCAGCCCGACTGCTATACAGACCGCATTGGCGTTGCGACAGGCGATCTGGCGAAAAGCTGATCCCCGGTGGCCGGTCTGCGCGATCCCGGCGACGCTGTACTCCGACCACGGCGCCGACTTCACCAGCACCCACATCGCACACGTCTGCGCGGACCTGCGGATGCAACTGGTCCATTCCACTCCAGGTCGACCACGCGGCCGCGGCAAAGGGGAACGGTTCTTCGGGACCATCACTACCGAGCTGCTCCCCACGCTTGCGGGGCACATCCCGCCGGGCAACCACGGCCGGCCGGTGACTCCACCTTCGTTGACGGTCACGCAGCTCGACGAAGCGGTCGGAGAGTGGATCGTCGGCACCTATCTGCAACGCGAGCATCCCGAAACCCAGCAGAGTCCGGCGCAGCGGTGGACCACCGGAGGCTGGCTCCCGCGCATGCCCGAGTCACTAGAGGCGCTCGACCTACTGCTGCTCACCGTGCGAACCCCGCGGAAGGTGCAACGCGACGGGATCCACCTGCACGGTCTGCGGTACTTCGCCACCACACTGGCGCCCTACGTCGGAGAAGCAGTCACCGTCCGGTACGACCCCCGGGACCTCGCCGAGATCCGGGTCTACCACCGTGACAAGTTCCTTTGCCGGGCCGTTGCCCCCGAAATCGCCGCCGCGGCCATCTCGATGCACGACCTGCAGGCCGCCCGCAACGAGCGGCGCCGCGAGCCTCGTCAGCACCTCACCGCACGCCGAAGCCTGGCCGAACTGCTCAACAACCCCCAACCGGCGCGAGGGAATACGGCGGCGGCCCCGGTCGCGCCGGACGCGGCTGACGGACTGCGCTTGAAGCTCTACCAAGAGGATTGATCGGACAGCGGAGGGCGAACGGCATGGCTGAGCAGGTGCAATGGGCCCATCTACCCCGCCCGCCGCGCGCTCTACTCCGATCACGGCTCCGACTTCACCAGCAGCCACATCGCCCAGGTCTGCGCCGATTTCGAAGTCGAGATCATCCACTCGTCTCCCGGTCGCCCCCGCGGCCGCGGCAAGGTCGAGCGGTTCTTGGGCACCATCACCACCGAACTGCTACCGACCCTGCCCTGGCCCATCCCGGCCTAGCAATCAGGGCAAACCGATAAGCGAGCCCGCGTTGACGGTCTCGCAGCTCGACGCCCCCGGTCGAGCGTTCGTTGCCGACGACTACTAGCCACTGTGACACGTCACGATCGCTGCTTCTATTGACGACCAACACGTCCGGTTCTATAACGATTTGGCTCATCTCATGCGGACAGAGCACCGATATGCCATAGTCCTCCAACGGCGCTTGGCGAGGAGCACGCGATGAAGGTTTCTAAACTAGGTGTTCCGGCTGTTCTTGTGCTTTTCGGAAGCTTGCTGCCTCCAGCGCCGGCAGTTTCAGCCGCACCGGAGCCGACGACTGCGACCAGCTCTGTAGACGGGTCAGGCGCCGATCCCAGCTTCGGGACCAACACGTCGAGTCCCGGCGATCCGTTACCGAACAACCCGATCTCTCAAACAGGAAACGATCCGCAAGCAGAAGCATACGCCAAAGAGTTTGATATTGAATATGGCGAGGCCCTAAAGAGACTGCATGCCCGAGAGGCATTTTATGCAACATTCGCCCGGTCAAGTCCGGCGATCGACTACGTCGAATTGAAGCACGACCCGTTTACCTTGCATCGTTGCATCTGTGGATGGTAATCTTAAAATGCCCCAAGATATTGAGGGGTATCCGGTAGTCCAAACAACTTCTAAGATACGACACGACGACCTCGTGGCTGTCGCGGATCGACTTGCCGGCATCTTGCGGGCGGCGAAGGTGATCTTTGAGACCACTGCAGACGACCGAACCGCGGTCGTTACTGTCAACTACGCGGGAGATCTACCTACCAGTCTTAAAGGGAAACTGGAATCTTCTATAGGAAATCCGGCTGTCAGCCTAGAGATGAACTCGGTTCCACTACAGCAGCTACCGCAACCGGCCGCTCGAAGGTTTCGGGGTGGCGATCTCTAGGTGGGTACCCAATACGCTTGCACAACCAGCTGGGCGACGAGAGATTCCGACGGCGAAGTGACAATGATGAGCGCCGGACACTGCGACAACAGTGGTACGTATCAAGGCGTTACGCTGCAATATAAAGGCGAATTTTACTTCACCAACTACGACTGGCAGTTGTGGCGGGGGTCCGGGATGGACATCCGGGCCAGGTTCTACGACGGTTCACAGTATCAACCCGTATTAGGGTACTCCCCCGGGGTGCCCGCATATAATGACCTCGTTTGCAAGTACGGGCGAACCTTAGGCGCGCGCTGCGGTCGAGTGATCAGCACGATCGAAGCACCTTCCTATGTACCTAACGCGACCAACACTTTTATCAAGGTGCACAGCGATGCGTATGCGGTAACCGCAGGGGGGGACAGTGGCGGACCGGTGTACGTCGGACGTATCGCATTCGGTCTGATCTCCGGGGTGGTCAACAGTAATGGCGACATGATTTACAACCGCGCCGGTTACCTATTCGATAACGGTAAACGGATCCTAATTGCGAACGACTTGACGTCGGGCGAAACGATTAATCCGGATCTTTTGAACTACCGGATCGCCTTCAACTCACAGTACAAGCTCACCATGCAACCCGACGGCAATCTAGTTCTTTACAAAAACAACTGAGCTATCTGGGCCACCAGCTTCTATTCGGGATTCCAGGGAGTTTCGGGTAGCCGGGTAGCGATGCAGTCTGACGGGAATTTGGTGGTCTATTCGCCTAATAATACTCCAACATGGGCAGCGAGCTGGGACGGTCTAAGTCCGGTAGGCGCAAGCGAGTTGCTTGTCCAAGATGACGGCAACATGGTCATCTATACCGCTAGCGGTTCTCCGCGATGGGCCACCTACACGAGCTAGGTCGTGTCTAACCACCTCGAATCATTGCTGGTAAAACAAAGCATCAGGACTGGCGGTGTGGGACGTGCGTAACTCGAAACCTGCTGCAACCGCTACCGCGACTGTACTCGCGGTAGCGGTTGCGGCAGTTGCTGCCTCATGCGCGCGCTCCCCGCAGCAGTCGGAGATCGAGCTTCTGGAGTTTCCTGCCAACGGCATCGTCCCTGCGGCTCTGTCCTACGGCTCACTCGTGCGTGTGGGCCAGTGCCTCGAATTCCACGGGTCTGGCAATAGTGAGGGCCGCGGAGTTTTAGTATTCGACGAGGCACTTAATGCATCAATCGAAAACGACGAGCTCGATGTTAAAGAAATTCGGCTTCGGATACCGTCCGACGGCGCTCCGTCGCCGCTGGTGAGCCTAGTCGGAGGAAACTTGAGCGACGATCCGGCGACCACTAGTAAAATTTCCGGCCCTAAAGACCTGCCTTGTAACGGCGGAAGCAAGCTTCTAGTGGGAGATATGACGTTAGGGGCACCCAGTTTGTCCACAACGGTGGAGACCTCCGGCTAGCAATCGATCATTCGGTGGCCACCATGCTCGCCAGGCGCTTAATATCCTGTTCAACAGGTCTTAACCGAGTTAATGGGTCGACCAGATTATAGGCCGGACGGTGGTACGAACGGCCCGACGCCGCCCCGTACGAGAGCCTGACCCGCGAGGATTTGAGGGCTTTGACCCCCGATGAACGGCAGCATCGCGACGCCATCGGCTACCCGAACGACTTCTACGTGGTGTGGGTTTACGCCGGGTACACCCCGGACGAGATCGAACGCTGGTACCCGGTCGTGCGATACCGCTCGCTTGGACGGTGGCGTTCAGCTCTCGAGCGACGGCTGCGATGGACAGACGGTCATCCTCATACAGTTGGCGCAGCTGCATGGCCGTCGGTCGATCGATAGGGACTGCGGAACCGTGTTGCCGGTTCTTGAGCGTGGCGACCGGTGGGGGCAGGCCTGCTTCGGCGAACCACCGGCGAACGGTGATGGGGGAGACCGCTAAACGGCGAGCGATGGCCGGCGCGGTCATTTCGAGGCCCAGCTGGGCGAGGACCTCACGGGCGGGTGGGGTCAGTTGCCGCTTGTACCCGCCGCTGCTGACCGAACGGATCTGGATGCCGGTCGACGAGCTACTGACTTGCGGTGATCTGGGCGACGGCGAAGTGATCGGCGAGGGCGGCCACGGGCAGCGACTTGACGATGTACATCTGGTGCAGGGTTGCCCGACCTAGGCTCTTCCTGGACGGTCTGGGCACCTTGGAACCTCTCTGAAACGGGCTAGATCATTCTTCCCGCTGCTACCCGGCGATGAGGAAGGAAAGGGGGCAATCGATAAGCGTCGGCGGGGGCTGGCTGACTCCTCGTTCCCAGCGGGCCCAGCGCGCTTGCGCCCGCCGGTAGAGCAGGTACCCGCCGGCTCCGAGTAGGACCACCGTCGTCATGCAGCACCACATGAACGGCGACTCATGGGCGTCCGCGTCGCTGCGCGGCGGGAACGCGACCACTGCAGCGATCAGGACGACCGCGAAGATGAAGAACGCAGCGATCGCGTAGAGGGTGGCGACTGTGAGGGGACTGAGCGGCGGCGGGGTGTCAGCTTGTCCCAGGGCTCGTTGCCGGCGTCGCATCTGGGTCAGCTCACGGCGACCGGCGACCCGGGAGGCCAGGAACAGCGCGCCTGCGGTCAGCAGGCTCTCCATCGAGCACAGCAGGGTAGCGGCCGGCGAGGATGTGCGGAGAGGAGCTCCGACAAGCGAAGTGGTCCTGACCAGACTTCTCAGTCGAACAGCGAACGAGCCGGCTGCCCCCGGACGCCCTAGGGCCGGACCGATCATCAGGGCCGAGCAAGTTCGTCCAGTGAGATCGAGGGGTCGAATCCGCCCCACACGAATTGCAGGGGTGAGTTCGGGGCGGTGGCCGACCGCACCCCCTGGTCGGTGTCCACAAATGCGCAGAATTGGTGCTGTGTGCAGTAATACTCCCCGGTGGCAGGGTCGCGCTTGAGTAGCCAGAGGACACGCTCGGTGGGCAGACCGGGTACCTGGATCTCCGCGTTCTCGCTGGTGACCGTCTGTGGATAGCTGAAGACGACCCGCAGTTCCGTGGAACCGTCGACCGGCCCCTCTTCCGGTCGGACGATGAGACCCACCGAGCCGAAGGGCTTTTCCTCTGTCTCGGGAGACAGCGAAACGATCTTCCCGATGAATCTGACGTCCGAACGCTGCGACAGATCCTCGAACGACTGCGGTTGGAAACTGGGATATCCCGCGACATTTGCCGCGATCAACCAGAACGTGTCGAACCGAGGGGACTCCGGCTTCAGCTCGACCGGTACTGGCGGCACCAGATCAGCGCGGATCGCCGTCACTCCATCAACGACCGTCTCGCGGGGGAGGTCTGCCATCCGAGTCGGCCCGTCGGTCGATTCTGTCGATCGGGCCGTCGAGTTCGTCGGGGACACATCCACGCCCGGAGCCTGGGCTGTGGGTGCGGCTGTCCCACACCCAGCGATCAGAAGCGTTCCTGCGGCGAAGCACCCGAGACCGCAGGTCATTCGCGTCACGACTCGCGTTCGATTCCACATTCGGCTCACCTGTGACCGTCGAGCTGCTGGGGCGCATTCGGTCAGCTCGGTCGACGAGCCAACCCTGGCTAGGCTTGAATCGCGAACCATACCGTCGCAGGTCGCGCTGACGCCATGAGAAGCCGACACGGGATCCGGACCGCCGAACCCGGATCTATTGCGGACGACGTCAGAGTGGGGGAATCGGCCGGCCGAGCGCGCGACCGTCCTTGTCCACGGCCTGGACGGAGGCGACCGGTGCAGCGGTGTCGGGGATGAAGGTGACGAAGGTGGTCTGGTCCGATCTGCCCGCGTCCAACTGCGCGGCAGGCAGGGTGGTGACGACACCGGCCGTGTCGGTCAGGGAAATGGTGGCGGCGTCGCCGGTCATTCGTCCCCACACGTAGGTTCCGCCGTTTCCCGGTGTCGTGGCCAGGTAGGTGATCGGTTGGTCGGCTCCGAGTGGGGCGGCGCTGGCGGAGATCGCCGGGGCGGTGGACCGCACCAGCAGACAGAGTGTTCGGGCACCTTCGTCGATCGGCTGATCGGGGTTCAGCGGCTCGAAGTAGACGGCCGCGAAGAGCGGCCCGCCATTGCTGTCGGCCAATTCGATGTCCGAAGTGTTCAGCAGGGCGCCGACTGCGGTGGGGTCGCAGGTTTGACCGGTCGGAGCCGGCTGAGGGATGTCCCAGGGCTCGGGTGAGGGTGTGACCGTCCTCTCGGCGACAACGCTCGAGTCGCGGTAGAACCGTACGACCCCCTCGTCGGCGTGCGGGATGGTGAACACCCGGTCCGCCCCGAATTCGATCAGCTCGGCGGAGTCCCGAGTCGGCGCGGAAACGTCTGTCGGTACGAATTCGACTCGGGTCACGGAGCTGTCGACCAGGCCGAAGACGATCTGATCCTGCAGTGCATCAGTGGTCAGGAAATAGTGGACGGGCCCCGACGCATTCTGGCTGAAGGTGGCGCCACCGCGCGGGGACTGGTCGAAACACACGGTCGACCCGACGACGCCCAACCTGGCACCCTCGCCGAAAACCGCGGTCGGCAGGTACACGGCCCGTTCGGTGGTGACCGGTCCGCCCGGCTGGGGACAGCTGAAACCGGGAGCCGGGGCCTGCACGACCGCCGTCGTCCCGCCACCTCCGACCGACGGCGCGGGACGTCCGACCACCGACCCCACGGTGATGACCGTGACCGCCGCAGCGACCGCACCGAGGCTGGCCCGCCTCTCCCACGTCCTCGTGCGCGTCCGGGGCGGGTCCACCCGTTCTCGGCTGTCTGGCGCTGACTGCGGTGCGGTCGAGCCGCTTGAAGACGCCGCGATCACCTGCTCCACCAAGGCGTCGATCTGTGCCGGCCGGAGGGTGGGCAGCTCGTGGTCACGTGGCGTCCCCGCCTGTCGGATGGTGATCACGATTGCCCCCTCCATGGCGAACCGATGGCCAACCGACTCAGCTCGACCGGGGATTGCTGATCCAACAGAGCCTTCAGGCGCCGGCGGGCCCGGGAGAGGCGGGTGCGGGCCGCGGTCGCGTTGATCCCGAGGACGTGTGCGGCCTGCCCGGGAGTGAGGTCCTCCCAGGCCACCAGGCAGATCACTTCGCGATCGGCTTCGCTGAGCTTCCCCAGGGCTGTGCGGATCCGTTCGGCGGACTCGTCGCGATCGAACCAACGGTCCGCATCGCCGTGGTTCTCACGGACGGCCGACAGCAGCGCATCCCCCAACCGTTCACGACGACGCTCTCCGCGAAGGTGGTTGCTCATCGTCAACCGGGCCACCCCGAACAGCCACAATCGGGCCTGTTGCCCTAGGGGGACCTCAGCGATCCGACGCCACGCCACCAGGAACACCTCGGACGTCACATCGGCGGCGTCTTCTACCGTCTCGGCCCGGCGGCAGGCGAAACCGAACAACGCCTGCCAGTGCTCCTCGTACAACGCCCGGAAGCGTTGACGACCATCCACGACATCCACACTCGTGACATGTCCGGACCGCGCTGAACGTGACACCCCACCCTCTCGCTGCGGAGGGGGGCGGCGCCACAGCAGCACCCGGATCTCAGAGGGCACGACGGCCCGTGACGACTAACTCGACCCTGCCGGTGACGTGTCGTTCAGGACCGAACCGTCCGCGCTGAACGCATCGATGCGGTGCACATCGAGCCTGCGGGGATACACGAGTGCAGCCACCCGACCGCCCAGGCGGGAGGCGTCCCCGTGCAGGATCAGATCCTCCCGGGTGCCGTCGGACAGGACGACCACGATGGCCGAGACCGTCGGGCTGGCTCGGATGATCAGTTGAGACGGCCCGATGTCGTTAGCGCCCCAGGTCAGCTGCAGGTGTCCCGACGATGGTCGTCCCGGACCCCGACTGCCGAGGCCCCACAGCCGTTGACCGCCGACAGTCGTGACGCGCAGCGCGGTCGTCACCTGGTCGGCGCGGCCATCGATTTCGAGGACCCAGCGGTCGCCGTCGACAGAGATGCCGTCCGCGAGAACGTCCATGGATTTCCATCCTGCCCGCGTCGCCCGGCGAACAAAAGGCCGTTCCGCTACAACCGCACGCCGACGAACACCGGCTCCGGCTCCAGCGTCACGGTGAACGCGTCGCGCACCCCGTCGCGGATCTCCCGGGCCAGCGCGACGAGATCCTCGGTGGTGCCGTCACCGCGGTTGGTCAGGGCCAGCGTGTGCTTGGTGGACAGGCTGACCCGGCCACCCGGGCCGGGGTGGCCCTTGGCGAATCCGGCGCGCTCGATGAGCCAGGCGGCCGACCACTTCACCCTGCCGTCCTCGGCCGGGTAGGCCGGCCAGACCGTCTCGGCGCCGAGCCGCACGCGGACCGCGTCACCGGCCACCGCGGCCTGCTCGGTGGTCAGCAGCGGATTGGTGAAGAACGACCCGACGCTCCAGGTGTCCTTGTCCTCCGGATCCAGCACCATGCCTTTGCCGCGGCGCAGCCCGAGCACCGCCTCGCGCACGGCCGCCGCCGGGGCGGTGCCACCGACCGGCACCCCGAGAGTGCGGGCCAGTTCCGCGTACCGCACCGTCACCGGGCGAGTGGTCAGCCGGAATTCGACCGCCGTCACCACCGCGCGATCGGTGCCGCGCAGCACCGACGACCGGTAGGCCAGTCGCAGCTCGTCGGCGGTCAGCCGCCCCACCTCACCCGTCGCCCGGTCGACCACCTGCACGGCGACCAGCACGTCCGAGACCTCGGTGCCGTACGCACCCACGTTCTGCACCGGCGTCGCCCCCGTCGACCCGGGAATCCCGGACAGCGGTGCCAGCTCGCCGTACCCGGCGTCGACCAGCTCGGCGACCGCGGCATCCCAGTCCACCCCGGCACCGACGGTGGCGACGACCGCATCGGCCGACCCGGCGTCCGGGACCACGTGCACGCCGGGGACGGCCACCCGCAGCACCGGGTCGGGGACCCCGGCGTCGGCGATCACGAGGTTCGAACCGCCACCCAGCACCAGCAGGCCGGAATCGGACCGCACCGCTTCCCGTACCCCGGCCACCACGTCGTCCACCGACGCCGCGATCCGCAACTCCGGGGCCGGGCCACCCAACCGCAGGGTCGTCAGTTCGGCCAGGGCGACGGGGGTGGGGGCGGCAGCCGGCGGGGTTGTGGTCGACACGCAGCCCAGGGTAGGGCCGCGCAGCGACGTCGCGGCCCGCCCGCGCCACCCGATCGGTGGACGACCACCCACGTCAGGGGTGCGGGACCTACCCTCGACCGATGACGGTGACCCCACGTCGCACCGGCCCCCGGCGAGCCCGGACCAGCCGACTCCGGCCGGCGCTCGGTGTGCTCCTGCTGGCCCTGACCGTGCTGGCCTCCGGCTGCGCCACCGGCTCCCTGCGCGACGAGGTCGTCACCGTCACGTCCACCGCGATGGCCGCCCCCGCCTCGTCCGCCGCCCCGACCACGAAGGTCCGGTTCAGCGCGACCCCGGCCTTCGGCACCACCGATCTCGCCCCGGACGCCACCGTCTCGTTGACCGTCTTCTCCGGCACCATCGCCGACCTGACCGTCAAAGCCGACGACGGCACCACGGTCACCGGTGCCCTGTCCGACGACAAGTCGACGTGGACCCTGGACCAGCGCCTGGCCTACAACACCGTCTACACGTTCAGCGGGACGGCGGCCGCCCGCGACGGCAGCGGATCCATCCCCATCAGCGGCACCATGACGACCGTCAAACCGCAGAACACGATCCGCGCCTCGTTCCAGATCCCGCCGGGCACCACCGTCGGGGTGGCCGCGCCGATCGTCATCACGTTCGCCGAACCCATCGAGGACAAGGCCGCCGCGCAACGGACCTTCACCGTCACCACCGACAAGGGCGACATCGACGGGTCCTGGGGCTGGTTGCAGGACGAGGACATCCAGAACACCGGGACCAAACAGTCGATCGTGCATTTCCGACCCGCCCAGTACTGGCCCGCGTACACGAACGTCCACGTCGAGGCCAAGCTGGCCGGCGTCAACTACGGCAACGGCGCCTGGGGCGAGGAGGACATCAGCACCGACTTCACCATCGGCCGCAAACAGGTGGTGCAGGCCGACGTCACCTCGTTCCACATGGTCGTGCTGGTCGACGACAAGGTGGTCAAGAACTACCCCGTCTCCTACGGCAAGGAGTCGGTGCCCGGCCGGGCCACCGTCAGCGGCATCCACGTCGTCACCGAGAAGCACCCGACGTTCGAGATGTGCAACCAGCAGTTCGACTACTGCGGTGTCAACGAGAAATGGGCCGTGCGCATCAACAACAACGGCGAGTTCATCCACGAGAACCCGCAGGCCGCGCCCTACCTGGGCAAGGAGAACGTCTCCCACGGCTGCATCAACATGGGCTCACCCGACGCCGAGGAGTACTACAACTCCGCGCTCTACGGCGACCCCGTCGAAGTCACCAACACCGGGGTGGCCATGTCGGAGAAGGACTACATCTACGACTGGACGTACCCGTACGACAAGTGGCAGGCCCTCTCGGCGCTCTGACCCGACCGTCAGCGGTACCGTGACCAACGATCATGGACACTGCCCCCGCGCTCCGCCGGATCGCCACCATCTCGCTGCACACGTCGCCGCTGGCCCAGCCGGGCACCGGTGACGCGGGAGGCATGAACGTCTACATCGACCAGACCACCCGGCGGCTCGCCGCCCGCGGCATCGAGGTCGAGGTGTTCACCCGGGCCACGTCCGCCCACCAGGAACCGGTCACCGAGGTCGCCCCCGGCGTGCTGGTCCGGCACATCGTGGCCGGCCCGTTCGGGGGCCTGGACAAGGACCAGCTGCCCGGCGAGCTGTGCTCCTTCACCGCCGGCGTGCTCCGCGCGGAAGCCCGCCGCGACCCCGGCCACTACGACCTGCTGCACGCCCACTACTGGCTGTCCGGTCAGGTCGGGTACCTGGCGAAAGACCGCTGGGGCGTGCCCCTGGTCTTCACCGCCCACACCCTGGCCAAGGTGAAGAACGCCGCCCTGGCCCAGGGCGACCGTCCTGAACCGCGGGGTCGGCTGCTCGGCGAGGAACAGGTCGTGGCCGAGGCCGACCGACTGGTGGCCAACACCTCCGCCGAGGCCCGCGAACTGGTCGACCTCTACCGGGCCGACCCGGCGCGGGTGGACGTCGTGCCGCCCGGCGTCGACCTCGACGTCTTCCGTCCCGCCCCGGACCGACGAGCCGCCCGCGCCGCGGCCCGGTCGGAGCTCGGGCTACCCGCCGACGACCGCATCGTCGTCTTCGCCGGCCGGGTGCAACCGCTCAAGGCCCCCGACGTCCTGGTCTCCGCCCTCGCCGTCCTGCTCGCCCGGCACCCCGACGAGCCGTGGCGGCTCGTCGTGGTCGGCGGCCGGTCCGGCGGCTCCACGGAGAACAACTGGCTGGTCGACCTCGCCGAGCAGCTGGGTGTCCGCGACCACGTCGACGTCCGGCCCCCCGTCCCCGCGGCGCAGCTGGCCCGGGTCTTCACCGCCGCCGACCTCGTCGCCGTCCCCAGCCACAACGAGTCGTTCGGGCTCGTCGCCCTGGAGGCCCAGGCGACCGGCACCCCGGTGGTCGCCGCCGCGGTGGGCGGGCTGACGACGGCGGTGGCCGGCGAGATCAGTGGCGTTCTCGTCGACGGGCACGATCCCGCGGACTGGGCGACCGCCCTGGCCCGGGTCGCCCTCGACCCGGCCCTGGCCGCCCGGATGGGCGAGGCCGCCGCCCGGCACGCGGCCCGGTTCTCCTGGGAGGTCACCGTGGACGGACTCATCGACAGCTACACGCGGGCCGTCGCCGCCGTCCGATCGGACAGCGTCCGCCGCGAGCAGGCCGGCTGGTTCCTGGGCGGACACGTCGACCGGGCCCGAACCACGCCCGGACGCATCCTGCAGGCCGGCCGATGACCAGTCCGCTGGACGCCGACGGCCTCGCGGCCACCCTGGACGCACTGGCCGTGGCCTACGAGCAGACCGAACCGGGCGCCTTCCTGGTGACGCTGCCCGGCGAACGCCGCCACCGCACCCTGGTCTGGTTGATGCTCGGCCGCCACCACCTGCTCATCGAGTCGTTCGTCTGCCGGGCCCCGGACGAGAACGCACCCGACGTGCACGCCTTCCTGTTGCGCCGCAACGCCACCCTGCGCTCCGTCGCCTACGCCATCGACGCCGCCGGGGACATCCACCTGGTCGGCCGGGTCGCCCGGGCGGCCGTCACCGCCGACGAGGTGGACGCCATCCTGGGGATGGTGCTGGCCACCTCGGACGCCGACTTCAACGCCATCCTGGAACGCGGCTTCGCCTCCGCCATCCGGCGGGAGTGGGCCTGGCGGACGTCCACGGGGCAGTCCGTCCGCAACCTGCAGGCCTTCCGGCATCTTGTCGCCGACTGACCCGGACCCGACGTCGATGCGTGGGCGACCGTCGCGTGAACATCGGCGAAACCCCCGTGCGAGTACCCCGAAAGGATGCCTCGGGCGGCTGACTCACTCGGTCCGAGCTGGGTAGAGTTTGCCGCAGCACCACGGTCGGCCGTTCGGGTCGTCATCCGCCCGGGGGGACGGATGCACGAGCGAAGCCCCGGGGTGCGAAGGGCAGACCTCTCGCAACGGCGGCGGGTGTAGTTCGAGGTGCTTGGGGGAGTGCCGGTGGGTCGGAGCGAAACCGTCGCGGCGTCATGGCGTCGTCGACTGGCCGCCCTGGGAACGGTGCTCGCAGTGTCGGCCGGGCTCTTCAGCGCCGGAATGGTCACGGGAGCCGGCACCGTCGGCGCCGCCGAGCTCCCCGTCTGCATCCCCGGCCAGGAGGCCGTCACTGCGGCGGGCACCGGCACGCCCGCCCCGCTGGGCAACCTGCAGGGCCTGCCCGACGACGCCGCGGACGGCGGGGTCTTCGACCGGATCGCCGTCGACGGCGAGCAGCTCCGCAACGCGGCCACCATCACGGCGGTCGGCCGGCAGATGGGTATCACCGACCGCGGTATCCGCGTCGGGATCGCCGTCGCCGCCCAGCAGTCCAGCCTGCGCTCGGACGCCGTCAACAACGACTGGCTGGGCCTGTTCCAGCAGAACCCGGTCGAATACACCGAGTACCAGCGCACCGACCCCGCCGGCGCCGCCTGGATGTTCTACCAGCGGCTGCTCGCCGTCGACCCCGGCTACGACACCGACACCCGCACCGACTGGGAGATCGGCGACCTCGTCCAGCTCACCACCACCGGCTACCGGTTCGAGCCCTACGAGGGCATGGCCGCAGCGATGGTGCGCGAACTCGGCGACAAGGTGACCCTCCAGCAGGACGACGCCGTCTGCATCCCCGCGGCGACCTCGGCGGCCACCGACACCGGGTCCGTCTTCGACCCGGGCAACATCGTCAGCGACGAGGTCTTCTACAACACCGGCGCGATGACCGTCGACGCCATCCGGGCCTTCATCGCCCGGCAGGGCGAGAACTGCACCGGCGCCTGGTGTCTGAAGAACCTGCGGGTCACCACCACCGACCAGCCGGCCGACCAGTACTGCACCGCCTACGCCGGGGCGGCGAACGAGGACGCGGCCGCCGTCATCGCGAAGGTCTCCACCGCCTGCGGGATCAACCCGCAGGTCATGCTGGTCACCCTGCAGAAGGAGTCCAGCCTGCTCGACCGGACCACGGTCGACGCCAGCACCTACGACGCCGCCTGGGGCTGGCACTGCCCCGACACCGGGCCCGGCGGGACGGCCAACTGCGACCCCGAGCACGCCGGGTTCTTCAACCAGGGCTACGGCATGGCCAAGCAGTGGGCCCGCTACAAGGTCGACCCGGCCAAGTACAACTACCGGGCCGGACAGACCGTCGACATCCTGTGGAACGTCGCCGAATCCGGCTGTGGTGCCGCCCCGGTGACGATCAAGAACACCGCCACCGCCTCGCTGTACAACTACACGCCGTACCAGCCGAACGCCGCCGCGCTGGCCGCTTACCCGGGCACGGGCGACAAGTGCTCGGCCTACGGCAACCGCAACTTCTTCTACCTGTTCCGCACCTACTTCTCCTCGACCGGCGGTGGCACCACCTCCGCCACCCTGGCCACCGGCCCCACCCTGACCATTCCGCGCAGCCCCTACGTCTCGGCCGCGCTGGCCGGACAGACCATCACCGCCCCCAACGAGCAGGTCGCCAAGGGCCTGGCCGCCGGGTTCGCCTCCCTGGGCCTGCCCTACGTGTGGGGCGGCGGCGGATCGGGTGCCGGCGCCAACAACGGCTGCCAGCGCGGCGGGGGACAGTTCAACAGCTGCGGCCCGGCCATCGGCTTCGACTGCTCCGGCCTCACCGCCTACGTGCTCGGCCAGGCCGGCTACACCATCCCCGGTGACTCCGGCTCGCAGCGGGCGACCGCCCGCACCGTCAGCTGGGCGGAGGCCCAGCCCGGTGACGTCGTCGGCTTCCCCGGCCACGTGGCCGTCTACCTCGGCACGTTCGGCGGACGGCCCTACATCCTCGAGGCGTCCTGGGTCGGCACCCCGGTGCACATCGTCCCGCTGACCCGGACCGACGTCGACGCCCGGCTCTACCGGTTCTGGGACGGACCGTCCTCCGGGGCTCCGATCACCGACAGCGCGAGCCCGAGCGCCCCGTCGGGCAGCGCGGCCGGTTCCGACCTGGCGGCCGGTCTGGCCGCCGCCGGACGGGCCGTCTCCGACGCCGTGAACTCCGCCACCGGCGGTAGCACCGTGACCGGCTCGACTACGCGGCCCGCGGGTGACCGCGGCGCGGCCGTCGGCGCCTCTCTCGTCTGGACCCCGCACATCGTCCCGGTGCCCTATCCGACCACCGGCGCGGCCTCGCCGGCGGTCACTCCGCGGCCGTTCCCGGCACCGGTCACCGCGCCCGACCCGGCCCCCGAGGTCACGACCAGCGTGGACGTGACGCCCTCGACGACTGTCGCGTCCAGCTCGGCCGCGGCTTCCACCCGGGAGGCTACGGAAGCGGCCTCCTCCGTCACCTCGACCCCGACGAGTGCGCCGACCCCGACGGGCCCGTCGTCTGCGGCCGAGTCGACCACCGGCGCGAGCGCGGCACCGCAGGCATCCACGCCGGTGACTACCGCGCCCCACACGACGGGGTCGGCCACCGCGTCGTCGTCCGGCAGTGCCACGTCGTCCGGCAGTGCCACGTCGGCCAGCAGTGCCACGTCGTCGAGCAGCGCTGCCTCGTCCAGTGCGGCCGCGCCGTCCAGCGCCTCGACTCCGACGACCGCGTCGTCCGTTCCGGCGCCAACCACGTCGGTCGGCAGCAGGCCGGCCCAGTCCAGCAGCGCGGCCCCGACAACGACCACTCCGTCGGCGGCGACTGCCGAGCCGCTGGTGTGCCCGACCGCCGTCCTCGGCGCGCCGACCACGACCGGACCGGTGTCGTCCACCAGTACGGCGGCGACCCCGACGACGGCCACCTCGCCGACGACGGCCACCTCGCCGACGACGGCCATACCGACGACGACGACCCCGACGACCAGTACGGCGCCGCCGTGTGTCGTTCCCGGCGGGGTGGAGCGGCCGGTCGAGGCGGCGGACGGGGCCGATCAGGGAGGCGCGACCCGGGACGGCGACCGTCACCCCAGCGAGCCGCGGCCGGCCGCCAACACCTCGCCCGCGGCGCTGCCGGCGGACGCCAAGCCGCGGCGCAGCCAGGCCCGCCACAGCTGATCCGGGCGCTTCCCGAACGGTCCGCGCAGGCGTTCCGCGGCGTGCTCAGACAACCGGGGGGTCCGCCCTGCCCGGCGTCGGTCACTCGGGCACACTGACAGCCATGACTGCGACTCTGATCCTCATGCGTCACGGCGAGAGCACGTGGAACAAGCTGAACCTGTTCACCGGCTGGGTCGACGTGCCGCTGTCCGAGAAGGGCACGGCCGAGGCTTCCCGCGCGGGTGAACTGTTGAAGGACAACGGAGTCCTGCCCGACGTGCTGCACACCTCGCTGCTGCGGCGCGCCATCACCACCGCCAACCTGGCCCTGGACGCGGCCGACCGGCTGTGGATCCCGGTCCGCCGTTCCTGGCGCCTGAATGAACGGCACTATGGCGACCTGCAGGGCAAGGACAAGAAGGAGACCCTGCAGACCTACGGCGAGGACCAGTTCATGCTCTGGCGCCGCTCCTACGACACCCCGCCGCCGCCCATCAGCGACACCAACGAGTACTCGCAGGCAGGCGACCCCCGGTACGCCGACCTCGGCGACGAGGCGCCCAAGACCGAGTGCCTGGCCGACGTCGTGGCCCGTATGGAGTCCTACCTGTACGGCCCGATCTTCGACGACCTGCGCGCCGGCAAGACCGTGCTGGTCGCCGCGCACGGCAATTCGCTGCGCGCCGTGGTCAAGATGCTCGACGGCATCACCGACGAGGGCATCGCCAAGGTGAACCTGCCGACCGGTATCCCGCTGCGGTACGAACTGGACGACGACATGAAGCCGGTCACCGCCGGCGGTGAGTACCTCGACCCTGACGCGGCGGCCGCCGCCATCACCGCCGTCGCCAACCAGGGGCGCTGACCCCGAGCCGTCCGTCACCCGCCACCCGAACGGTGTGCGCACCGGTCACCCGGATGCCCTCGACACGACGTCGTGGGGGGCCTCCGGGCGACCGGGGGATGAACAGTCGGTGAAGGGCCCCGCGGCGACCTGCGGTTCTTGGTCACCGACCGCGTCAGCCGACGGTCACCGCAGGTGTCGGCCCCTACCATTCTGGTTGTGTCGGCCTGGGCGTATCTGGTGGTCGCACTGGTCGGGATCGCCGGTGCGGCGGCCGGGTTCGTGGCCGGTGTGGTCGTCGCTGAACGCCGCTTCGAGAACCGGCCGGAAGCCCGCCGCGCCGAGTCCGACGCCGCCCTGGCCGTCGAGGTCGTCCGCCGTTCGGCCACCGGCTATCTGGTGCTGGACGCCGAGGGCCACACCGAGCTCGCCAACGACCGGGCGTCCGAACTGGGGGCGCTGCGCGCCGGGGTCATCGACGAGGCCATCGCGGACGCCGCCGACCGCACCCGGGTGTCCGGGGAACCGATCGACGTCAAGCTCAACCCGCCGCCCGCCCTACCGAACCTCGCCGGTGTCATCACCCGCACCCCGACCGCGGTGACGGCCATCGTGCAGGCCGTCGACGGCGGCCGGGTGCTGGTCTCGGTCACCGACGAGTCCGCCGCCCGCCGGGTCGAGGACGTCCGCCGTGACTTCATCGCCAACGTCTCGCACGAGCTCAAGACCCCGGTCAGTTCCATGGGCCTGCTCGCCGAGGCCGCCCTGGACGCCAGCGACGACCCGGAAGCTGTACGGCATTTCGTCGCCAAGCTGCACTCCGAGTCGGTGCGGCTCGGCACTCTGGTCAACGAGCTGATCTCGCTGTCGCGGTTGCAGGGTGCCGAACCGCTGCTCGACCTGGTGCCGGTGGAGATCGACGGCGTCGTGGACGAGGCTCTGAACCGGGTCGCGACCCGGGCCGAGGCCAGCGGCATCACCCTGGCCAGCGACGGTCCGAGTGGCCTGGTGGTGCGCGGCGATCGCACCCTGCTCGTCACTGCCCTGACCAATCTGATCGACAACGCGGTCCAGTACTCGCCGGCCGGTACCCCGGTCTCCATCAGCCGGGCCCAGCGCGACGGCATGGTCCGGCTCGCGGTCACCGATCGCGGGATCGGCATCTCCGGCGAGAACCAGCGCCGCATCTTCGAACGCTTCTTCCGCGTCGACCCGGCCCGGTCGCGGGCCACCGGCGGTACCGGTCTCGGCCTGGCCATCGTCAAGCACATCGCGGCCAACCACGGTGGCACGGCGACGGTCTGGAGCCGCCCCGGCACCGGGTCGACGTTCACCCTGATCCTGCCGGTCCTCACCGCCCCTCGATCCGCACCCGGCCCGGCCGGTGTCCCGGCCGACCCGAGCCCCGGGTCGTCCCTTTCGCCGCTAGGAGGCGTCTGAATGAAGGTCCTGATCGTCGAGGACGAGGAGGCCATGGCCGAGCCGCTGGCTTATCTGCTGCGCAAGGAGGGCTTCGACACCGTCCTGGCCCCGGACGGTCCCAGCGGGCTCGACGAGTTCGACCGCAACGGCGCCGACATCGTGCTGCTGGACGTCATGCTGCCCGGAATGAGCGGCACCGAGGTGTGCCGCCGGCTGCGAACCCGGTCGTCCGTCCCCGTCATCATGGTGACTGCGCGGGACGAGGAGATCGACAAGGTCGTCGGGCTGGAGATCGGGGCCGACGACTACATCACCAAGCCGTACTCGTCGCGCGAGCTGATCGCCCGTATCCGGGCGGTGCTGCGCCGCGGCTCGGACGCCGAGGAACCGGACCTGGCGGTACTCGAGGCCGGACCGGTCCGGATGGACGTCGACCGGCACGTGGTGAGCGTGCACGGGCAGCCGGTGTCGTTGCCGCTCAAGGAGTTCGACCTGCTGGAGTACCTCATCCGCAACGCCGGCCGGGTGCTCACCCGGGGGCAGCTGATCGACCGGGTGTGGGGGTCGGACTACGTGGGCGACACCAAGACCCTGGACGTCCACGTGAAGCGGCTCCGCGCCAAGATCGAGCCGGACCCGGCGGCCCCGCGGCACCTGGTCACTGTCCGCGGACTGGGGTACAAGCTCGAGGTCTGACCCCGATCCGGCGGTCGGACAGGTAGGTTCGAGAGCGGCAAGGGCGGGGGGCTCCGCCCTCCGCGTGATCGGTCGACGACTCGGAGGACGCCGCATGCGGGCGGTGCGTGTGCCCAGCATCCCGGTGGGCCTGTCCACGGCCAGCGTCTACCCGGGGGACGCCGAGACGGCGTTCCGGGCCGCTGCCGATTTCGGCTACGACGGGGTCGAGGTTCTCGTCCAGACCGACCCGGTCAGCCAGGACGCCGCGGCGCTCGCCGAGCTGTCCCAGCGCTACGAGGTCCCGGTGCTCTCGGTCCATTCGCCGTGTCTGCTGCTGACCGCCCGGGTGTGGTCCACCGATCCGGTGATCAAGATCGCGCGGTCGGTCGAGATGGCCGAACGACTGGGCGCGACGACCGTGGTGACTCACCCGCCCTTCGTCTGGCAGCGCAGCGCCGCCGCCCATTTCGACGATGCGGTCGCCGAGTTGCAGGAGCGCACCGACGTCCGGATCGCGGTGGAGAACATGTTCCCGTTGAAGGTGCGGGGCGCGCTGGTCAACTCCTACCGTCCGCACTGGAATCCCATCCCCGCCGGCCACCGGTGGTTCACCCTTGATCTGTCCCACACCGCGACCTCGCAGTCCGACGCCCTGGCGATGGCCGCCCAGATGGGTGACCGGCTCGGTCATCTGCATCTGGCCGACGGATCCGGCTCGGCGCGTGACGAACATCTGGTGCCCGGGCGAGGCGGTCAGCCGTGCGCGCAGATGTTGGAGTTGTTGGCGGGCAACGGTTTTGACGGCGCCGTCGTGCTGGAGATATCGACCCGGGGGCGTTCGGAGGCCGACCGGTCGACGGATCTGGCGGAAGCGTTGTCGTTCGCGCGTTTGCATCTGGCCATTCCGTCGAATGCCCCGAATACGGTGATTGGCCCGGGCGAGCATCGGGAACTGTGACGGTTCGAGTTCGGACAGTTCCTTCACGACGCATCGAGTGAATGCAGATGCTCGGCGGGCGAGCAGCTTTCGCCCGGTCGCGCGCTATTGTTGGTCCAGCTCGACACCGCATTCGACCTCTGAGACCGGGATTGCATATCCCCGCTCAGTATCCGCTTCCAGCCGGAAAGGCCCGCACCATGGCCCAGCAGACCACCATCACGCTCACCGACGACATCGACGGCGGGAAGGCGGTGGAGACCGTCTCCTTCGCGCTCGACGGCCGTAGCTACGAGATCGACCTGAGCAAGAAGAACGCCGCCGCCCTCCGGAAGGCGCTGGCCGATTTCACCGCCGCCGCCCGCAAGGTGCGCGGCGGGGCCAAGGCGTCGTCGTCCCGGGGTGCCCGCGGCGCGGCGGGTGCCGGCTCGACCGGCTCCGTGGACGCCCGCGCGGTCCGTGAGTGGGCGCAGGAGAACGGCATCACCGTGTCGGCGCGCGGGCGCGTCCCCGCGGACGTCCTGGAGCAGTACCAGGCCGCCACTTCCTGACCTCCCTCGTCACCGGCCGGCGCGGTGACGGCGCCGACCGGCGCGGATCGTGCCGCCACGTGCCGGTGACGGAGCTGCGGGGGCCGGGCGGAGCGGCCCGGTCCCCGTAGGATCGTCGGGTGGCCCTGCAGCTCTACGACACCGCGACCAGGTCCGTCCGACCCTTCGAGCCGCTGCGCCCCGGCATCGTCACCCTCTACAACTGCGGGGCGACGGTGCAATGGCACCCGCACATCGGACATCTGCGGGGCGCCGGAATCGTGTACGACGTGCTGCGCCGGTGGCTGCAGTACTCCGGTCACGAGGTGTGGCACGTCCGGAACGTG
Organism: Nakamurella flava; assembly: GCF_005298075.1. Taxonomy (NCBI): domain Bacteria; kingdom Bacillati; phylum Actinomycetota; class Actinomycetes; order Nakamurellales; family Nakamurellaceae; genus Nakamurella; species Nakamurella flava. Next base: position 64,682 of record NZ_SZZH01000002.1, on the reverse strand, counting down.
ACGGACATCGACGACAAGATCCTGGCGAAGGCGGCCGAGGCCGGTCGACCCTGGTGGGAGTGGGCAGCCACCCACGAACGCAGTTTCGCCGACGCCTACGACACACTCGGCTGCCTGCGTCCGTCGATCGAACCCCGGGCGACCGGCCACATTCCGCAGATGCTGGCCATGATCGGCGACCTCATCGAGCGGGGCCATGCCTATGCCGCCGCGGGTGACGTCTATTTCGCGGTGCGCACCCAGTCCGATTACGGATTCCTGTCCGGTCAGCGCATCGACGAGATGACCCAGGGGGAGACGGAGGCCGGCGGAAAGCGCGATCCCGCCGACTTCACCATGTGGAAGGCCGCCAAACCCGGCGAACCGTTCTGGGATTCCCCCTGGGGGCCGGGGCGACCCGGATGGCACATCGAGTGCTCGGCGATGGCCCGCAGCTATCTCGGTGATCGGTTCGACATCCACGGTGGCGGACTGGATCTCATCTTCCCGCACCACGAGAACGAGGCGGCGCAGTCGCACGGCGTCGGTGACGAGTTCGCCCGGTACTGGATGCATTCGCACTGGGTCACCATGGCCGGCGAGAAGATGTCCAAATCGCTGGGGAACATCCTGTCCGTTCCCGCGATCACCGCGCACACCCGGCCGGTCGCGTTGCGGTATTACCTCATCAGCGTCCATTACCGGTCGTCGATCGAATACTCGCGGCCCGCACTGGACGACGCGGCCAAGGCCTACGAGCGCATCGAGGCATTCCTCGTGCGCGCGGCCGAGAAGGCCGACGGGGAACTGCCGGTGGGAACCGTGCCGCCGGCGTTCGCCGAAGCGATGGACGACGACCTGTCGGTGCCGCGCGCATTGGCCGTCATCCACGACCACGTCCGCCGGGGCAACGCGGCGCTGGCCGACCGGGACCTGGCCGCGGCCCTCGACCTGGCCGCAGCGGTGCGGGCGATGGTCGCCGTGCTCGGGGTCGACCCGTTCGCCGAGCCGTGGCGATCCACCACCCCGGGTCTGCGGGCCGGAGCCGACGGGGGCGCGCTGGTCGCGGCGACCGGCGAGCTGCTCCGGGATCTGCTGGCCGAACGGGCGGCCGCCCGGGCCGCCCGCGATTTCGCTCGTGCGGATGCCATCCGCAACCAGTTGGCGCACGCCGGTTTCGCCATCGAGGACACCGCCGACGGGCCGCAGTGGTCCGTGGCCGAGTCGCGCAGCTGACACCGGACGATCGAGGAGAAACGACATGGCCGGGAATTCACAGCGGCGCGGAGCGATCCGCAAGGGCGGCACCAAGAAGGGCGCCCAGGTCGGATCGGGCGGACAGGCCCGGCGGGCCCTGAAGGGCAAGGGCCCGACCCCGCCCGCGGAGGATCGCAAGGGGCACGCCAAGGCCCGCGCGGCCAAGCGCGCCGAGGTCGCCAACAAGCAGGGGACCGGACGTTCCGCTGGTGCGGCTCCGCGCACCCGCACCACCGGGGCGCCGGTCGGCCAGGCCCGCGGTGGCCGGCACGCGGACCTGCCGGAGACGGTGGTCGGCCGCAACCCGGTCGTCGAGGCCCTGCGCGCCGGGGTGCCGGCGACCGCCCTGTACGTGGCCACCGGCCTGGCCTCCGACGAGCGGATCGCCGAGGCCATCACCGCGGCGGCCGAGCGGGGTATCGCCCAGCTGGACGTCGCCCGCACCGAGCTGGACCGGTTGACCGGTGGGGCGGTCCATCAGGGCGTCGCCCTGTCCGTGCCGCCCTACCAGTACGCGCACCCGAACGACCTGCTGTCCCGGGCCGCCGACTCCGGCCGGGCCCCCCTCATCGTGGCGGTCGACGGGGTCACCGACCCCCGGAACCTCGGCGCCATCGTGCGGTCGGCCGCCGCGTTCGGCGCCCACGGGGTGGTGGTGCCCGAGCGCCGCAGCGCCGGGATGACCGCATCGGCCTGGCGCACCTCGGCCGGGACCGCCGCCCGGATCCGGGTGGCCCGCTGCCCGAACCTGGTCCGGGTGCTCAAGGACTACGCCGAGGCCGGCCTGATGATCGCCGGCCTGGACGCCGACGGCACCGTCGACACGGACACGTTCGAGCTGGCCACCTCACCGCTCGTCGTCGTCGTCGGTTCGGAGGGCCGCGGGCTGTCCCGCCTGACCCGCACCGTCTGCGACGTCACCGTCTCCATCCCGATGGTCCGCAACGTCGAGTCGCTCAACGCCTCCGTCGCCACCGGTGTCGTGCTGGCCGAGGTGGCCCGGCGGCGTCGCGCGGAGGCGGTCGGCGGCTGACGCCGCCCACGTGGGTCGACGCCGCCCGAAGTGGCTCACGCGGCTGAATGATGTTGACGCTGATCGTCTTTCCGTCGGAGGGGGCGTTTTCCTCGCTCGGGCGCGGAGGTGATCAGCGTCAGCGGGTTCCGTCGGCGTCGGTCACACTTCCGCCCCGGGAACGGCGAAGCCGGGCCACGCGGGAGGCGTGACCCGGCTTCGGGCTCAGGCGGTGTCGGTCAGAGACCGGCGGACGCGATCGAGGCGTCGGCGGGGACGGCGCCCGAGGACTTCAGGCGGATGCCGGTGCCCGGGTCGAACACGTGGGTGTGCTCGGCGTCGGTCGGCAGGACGTGCACGGTCGAGCCCTGCGACGGGTGCAGTCGGGCGTCGGCGCGGATGACCAGCCGGTTGCCCTCGGGGGTGTGGCCGTGGACGAACGAGTCCGCACCCAGCTCCTCGACGAGGTCGATGGTGACCGGGATGCCCTCGGAGCCCATGGTCAGGTTCTCGGGGCGGACACCGAAGGTGACCTCCTTGAGGCCCTTACCCGAGCACTCGGACTGCACGTCGCGCGGCAGCGCGAACGTGGTGGAGCCCAGCTGGGCGCCCTCGCCGGTGAGCGGGACGGTCAGCAGGTTCATGGCGGGGGAGCCCATGAAACCGGCGACGAAGACGTTGACCGGCTTGTCGTACAGGTTCCGCGGGGTGTCGACCTGGTTCAGGATGCCGTCCTTGAGCACGGCGACCCGGTGACCCATGGTCATGGCCTCGACCTGGTCGTGGGTGACGTAGACGGTGGTGGTGCCGAGGCGCGACTGCAGCTCGGCGATGTTCGCGCGGGTCTCGACACGGAGCTTGGCGTCGAGGTTCGACAGCGGCTCGTCCATGAGGAAGACGGCGGGCTCACGCACGATCGCGCGGCCCATGGCCACACGCTGCCGCTGGCCACCTGACAGCGCCTTCGGCTTGCGGTCCAGGTACTTCTCCAGGTCGAGCAGACCGGCGGCCTCCTTGACCTTGGAGGCGATCTCGCTCTTGTTGACGCCACGCAGCTTGAGCGCGAAGCCCATGTTCTCGGCGACCGTCATGTGCGGGTAGAGCGCGTAGCTCTGGAACACCATGGCGATGTCGCGGTTCTTCGGCGGGACGTGGGTGACGTCGCGACCGCCGATGATGATCTTGCCCTCGTTGACGTCCTCGAGGCCTGCCAGCATGCGCAGCGCCGTCGACTTGCCGGAACCGGACGGACCGACCAGGACGAGGAACTCGCCGTCCGGGATCTCCAGGTTCAGGGTGTCGACCGCGCGGACCGGCGGGGTGCCCGGGTAGACCCGCGAGGCGCCCTCGTACTTGACGTCAGCCATTGTCACGACCTTTCAGACCCCGCGCATCCGTCGTCCGCATCGACGCGAACCGGCCGCGGGAGGGGGTGTGCGGCAACGCTAGCGGAAACACCACCGCAACGGAAGGGTGTGGAAAGGGTTTTCCAGAGGTTCGGCGCTGCGCCGGACGGGTGGTGACGGCCGGTCACCGTCGCGGCCGGTGAGATGGCCGGTCGGCCTGCCTCGGCATCGCCATCCGGCCTGCTGAATCGTGTTGGCCGGTCCCCTCCACCAGACGGTGCAGACCCCCCGTCGTGGCTCTTTGGGCTGGTGACGGCATACCGGTTAACGTGCAGCGATGGACTCCTCACCGCGTACGCGACCGCCGGCCACCCTGGCCTCGCTCGCCGCCGAACTGGGGATCTCCCGCACCACCGTCTCCAACGCCTACAACCGGCCCGACCAGCTCTCGCCCCAGTTGCGCATGCGCGTCATGGAGGCGGCCCGCCGGCTCGGCTACCCCGGCCCCGACCCGGTGGCCCGCTCGTTGCGTACCCGCAAGGCCGGCGCCGTGGGGCTGCTGCTGACCGATCAGGTCTCCTACGCCTTCCGTGACCCCGCGGCGGTCGCCTTCCTCGAAGGTCTCACCCTGGAGTGCGACCGGGCCCGGGTCGGTCTGCTCCTGGTCCCGGCCCGGCCGGACGCCGAGGACGTCGCCGCCGTCAGTCGCGCCGCGGTCGACGGATTCATCGTCTATTCCATGCCCGACGACGATCCCCACCTGGAGGCGGCCCTGGCTCGGCCGGTCCCCGCCGTCATCTGCGACCAGCCGGGACTGTCCGGCGCCGACCTGGTCGGCATCGATGATGCCGGGGCGATGCGTCAGGTCGCCGACCACCTCATCGGACTCGGCCACCGGCGCATCGGCGTGGTGTGCATGCGTCTCGGACGCGCCGTGATGGACGGAGCGGTGACACTGGCCCGGCAGCACGCCGCGCGATATCACGTGCAGCGCAACCGGCTGGCCGGATTGGAGGCGGCCTTCACCGAGGCCGGGGTCGCCTGGGACCGCGTGCCCGTGGTCGAACGCTTCGAGCATTCGGTGGCCGCCGGGGCGTCGGCCACCGCCGAGGTCCTGTCGATGGACCCGGGGATCACCGCGGTCATCGCGACCTCGGACGTGTATGCGCTCGGCGCCGTCGAGGAGCTCACCCGCCGCCACCAGCGGGTGCCGGAGGACGTCTCGGTCACCGGTTTCGACGGGGTCAAGGCCGCGCTGGACGCCGGCATCACGACGGTCGCCCAGCCGGTGGTCGACAAGGGCCGGCAGGCCGGTCGCCTGCTGCTGGAGCCGGGCCGGCGGGCTCAGGGGCGCGAGCTCGTGCTGCCCACCACGTTCATGCCGGGTCGCACGACGGCCCCGCCCCGTCTGTAGTCGTGACGGCACCGCCGTCTGGAGGGGCCGAACCGTTCCCACCATTGATAACGAGAATCAGTAACGTATGGTGAGCATCCGATGGTTCGACCCCCTGGAGCTCCCATGTCCACCCCCCTCGTCCGGCGACTGACCGGATCCCTGTTCGCCGCGGCGCTCGCCGTCGGCCTGGCCGCCTGCGGTTCCCCCGCCCCGACGGCAGCCACCACCGGAGCTGCGACCGCGACGGCCTCCAGCCAGGGCGCCACGGTGTCCGGCACGGCTGTGTCGCTGTCCGCGCCGACCGGATCAGTCGCCGTCACCCCGGTCACCCCGGCCCTCAGCATCACCGGGCCCGGCGGGGAGGCCGTGACCCTGCCGGCCAAGCCGCAGCGCATCGTCTGCCTTACCGGCCTGTGCGACGACGTGCTCGTCGAGCTCGGCCTGGCCCCGGTCGGCACCAGCACCCCCGGCCTGCTCGCCCTGCCTGAATTCATGGGCGCGAACTCGACCACCGTCACCACCATCCCCGGTTCGTTCGGCAGCGAGGATGTCGAGAGCATCGCCGCGCTCAAGCCCGACCTGGTCGTCGGCCTGGCCGGCGCGCACGACCAGATGCGGTCTGCCGTCGAACAGTTCGCCCCGCTGTGGCTGCTGGACGTCAAGGACTGGCACAGCTCCGTCGACTACCTGCGGGCCTTCGCCACGCTCACCGACCGTCCGGACCAGCAGGTCGCGGCCGAGCAGTCGTTCGACACCAAGCTGGCCGCCGCCCGCGCGGCCAGCGCGGCGGGTCTCAAGAACACCACCGCCCTGACGATGTACATCAGCGGCGGGGGGCAGGGCGTCAACACGCAGGACGACCTGCTCGGCGGACTGATGGGGGAGGTGTTCACCTACCCGTGGCCCAACAAGGGTGGCGGCTGGGACACCGCCCAGGCCTACAGCTTCGAGGAGATCCTCGCCGTCGACCCGCAGATCGTCTTCATCCAGAGCTTCACCGACGGGCCCGACGGCCCCACCGGCTCCCAGCAGTTCGCGAACAACCCGGTGTGGCAGCAGGTCTCGGCCGTCAAGAACGGCAAGGTCGTCGAGGTCGACACCGACCTGTGGACCGCTGGACGCGGCCCGCGGTCCCTCGGCCTCGTCCTCGATCAGGCCGTCGCCGCGGCGTCCTGACCCGTCGATGCGTCACGTCACCGGGTTGCCCGAACCGCGACCCACGTGGTCCACGGGGCGGGCGACCCCGCCCGGCCGGGTCGGTGACGACCCGGCCGGGCCCACCCGGACCCGCCGTCGGGCGCCGGTCGTCACGGCGGTGCTGGTGCTGCTGCTGGCCGGAACCGCAGTGCTAACCGTGTGTCTCGGTACGCCCACCGTCAGCCCGGCCGCTCTGCTCGACCTCGTGGCCCAGCCGAAGGTGGCCGGCATCGTCGTCACCGAGCTGCGGTTGCCCCGGTTGCTCGTCGCCCTCGTCGCCGGGGCCGCCCTGGGGGCGTGCGGGCTGGTGCTGCAGGAGTCGCTGCGCAACCCGCTGGCCACCCCCGACCTGCTCGGCGTCGGGCCCGGGGCGGCCCTGGTGATGGCCGTCGTCGTGGTCACCGGGCTCGCCGTCCCCGCTGCGCTGTATCCCGTGGCTGCGTTGATGGGGGCGTTGGCCGGCGGTGGGCTGACCGTCCTGGTGGCCCGCTCGGTGAGCGGGCCGACCGCCGTGCTGCTCGTCGGGGCGGCCATCGCCGCCGCCGTGTCCGGGCTGGTCGTCGCCGTCGTCGCCTCGGCCGAGCAACTCCAGATCGCCGCCCTCTTCACCTATCTCGCCGGCAGCCTGGCCGGTGTCACCTGGGCGACCGCCATCCCGGCGCTGCTCTGGCTGGCCGCGCTGCTCCCGCTCACCCTGCTCACCGTGCCCGCCCTCGACATCCTGCGGCTGGGCGACGACACCGCCGCCGCCCTGGGGCTCCGCCCGCAGCGGACCCGGGTCCTGCTGCTGCTCCTGGTGGCCACCCTGGTCGCCGGGGTCGTCGCGGTCGCCGGGCCGATTGCCTGGGTCGGATTCCTCGCCCCGCACCTCGTCCGCCGCCTGCACCCGCACGCCCGCACCCGCAGCTGGCTCGGCCTGGCCATGCTCGCCGGAGCGCTGGTCACCGCTGTCGCCGACCTGGCCGCTCGGCTGGTCTTCGCCCCCGTCGAGACCCCGGTCGGCGCCTGGACCGCGATGGCCGGGGTGGCCGTCGGGTTCGCCGGGCTGGCCCGCAGCGGCCGGCGGCCGGCGGTGCCGGTTCCGGCGGCCGACGCGGACCCCACCCGCAGGACGGGACAGACATGACGGCCGTCAGAACGCCCGGTTCTGTGTCCGAGAAGCGAGGCCGGTCAGGGCCTGTGGTGCTGACGGGGCTGGCGCTGGCGCTGGGGGTCGCCGTCGGCGTCGACCTGCTGCTCGGGCGCGGCGTCAGCGCCGGACAGGTGCTCCCCGCTCTGCTCGACCCGGACTCCACGGAAGGGCGCATCCTGCTGCTGGTCCGGCTGCCGCGGGTGGCCACCGCCGTGATCGCCGGCGCCGCGCTCGGGGTGGCCGGGCTCGTCCTGCAGACCGTGCTCCGCAATCCGCTGGCCTCCCCGGAGCTCACCGGCGTCAACACCGCCGCCGTGCTCGGGGTCGTCGTCGCCATCGCTTTCGCGTTGGTGCCCACCGACTCCTCGGTCGGTCTGCTACTGGCCGCGCTGGTCGCCGGACTGGCCGGGGGACTGGCCGTCTGGCTGCTCGTTGGCCGCACCGACCCCGAGCAGCAGCTGCTGGCCGGAGTCCTGATGGCGGCCGCCGCGGGTGGGGCCGTCCTGCTGTTCCTGGCCCTGCGTTCGTCGCGGTTCGCCTCGGTGGTGCGCTGGCTCGTCGGGTCGGTCGACGGACGGGTGTGGTCCGACCTGCAGTGGGTGGGCCCGTGGATCGCCGGCGGGATCGTCGTGCTCGCCCTCGCCGGCGGGGTGCTGCCGGTGCTGGCCGGTGGCGACGCCCACGCCCACGCCCTCGGTGTGCCCCCGCGCGCGGCCCGCCTGCTGCTCCTCGGCGGGGCCCTGGCCCTCGTCGCCGGGTCGGCCGCCGTGGCCGGGGCGCTCACCTTCATCGGACTGGCCGTACCGCACCTCGTGCGGGGCCTGCTCGGGGAGCTCGGACGCTGGTCGGTGCCCGCCGCCGCGCTCGTCGGAGCGGTCCTGCTCTGCCTGTGCGACGCGCTGGCCCAAATCGTCACCGGTCTGCTCATCGGGTCCGCGGTATCCGAACGGGTCGGCATCCCCGCCGGCGCGGTCGCCGCCGTCGCCGGCGCCGTCACGCTCGTGCTGTCCCTCCGTCGTCAGGAACGCCCATGACTGCGCCCCACCCGCAGCCCACCACCGCCACCGCTGCGACCACAGTGCTGACCGTGCAGGACGTGCACGCCGGCTACCCCGTTCGCGGCCGGCGACCCGGCCCGGACGTCCTGCGCAGTATCGACCTGACCATCCCGTCCGGGCAGGCCCTCGCGCTGGTCGGCACCAACGGCTGCGGCAAGAGCACGTTGTTGCAGGTCCTCGGCGGGGGACTGGCCCCGCGGGCCGGCCGGGTGTACCTGGCCGACCCGGACCGCGGCGGCGAGCTTGTCGACCGCACCCGCTGGTCGGCCCGGGCCGCGGCCCGCCAGGTCGCCCTCATGCACCAGACCCTGCCGCCCATGCCCGGGGTCACCGTGCGCCGGCTGGTCGAGCAGGGCCGCTACCCGCACCGCGGCCCGCTCGGGATGCTGGCCGGGGTGACCGGCACCGAGGTCGACGACGCCCTGGCGGCCGTCGACCTGGTCGCGTTCGCCGACCGCCCGGTCGACCGGCTCTCCGGCGGCGAACGGCAACGCGCCCGACTCGCCCTGGCCCTGGCTCAGCAACCGCGGGTGCTGCTGCTCGACGAACCGACAGCCCACCTGGACCTCGCGCACCAGCTGCGCATGCTGCACCTGATCGACCGGGTCCGCCGCGAGCGGGGGCTCACCGCCGTGGTCGTCCTGCACGACCTCGATCACGCGGCCCGGTTCACCGACCGCATCGTCGCGGTGCGGGACGGTCGCGTGGTCATGGACGGTCCGCCGGCCGAGGTCGTCACGGCGGAGTTGCTCGCTGACGTCTTCGGGGTGCGCGGCCGGGTCGTCCGGGACGACCGGGGGAGCTCCGCCAGCCGGATTCGGTGCCTGGTCGACGACCCGACCGACTGAGCGACAGCGACCCGTCAGCGGGAGGCGCTCGGCCGGGTCCACAGACCGGCGGCCAGCAGGACCATGGCCGCCCCCGCCCCGGCGACGCTGCCCACCATCATCTGCGCCGGGACCATCACCGCGCCGACGAGGATGAGGGCGCGGGCCGCCCGGCGGCGTCGGATCGCTGTCATCGGTCGCTCCTGTCGTCCTGGTCGCCGACCGTCAGCAGGTCGGCCAGCGGGCCGCCCGCGGCCAGCAGTGCACCGGGCGGGCCGTCCGCGACCACCCGTCCGCTGTCGAGCACCACGACCCGGTCGGCCCGCAGGATCGCCGACGGCCGGTGCGCGACCACCACCGTCGCCCGGTCGGCCGCGCCGACGGCCAGCGCCTCGTGCAGCGCCCGTTCGGTGTGCGCGTCGAGATTGGCCACCGCCTCGTCCAACACCAACAGGTCCGCCCCGACGGCCAGGGCCCGGGCCACCGCCAGCCGGGCCCGTTCCCCGCCGGACAACCGCGCGCCGCGCTCGCCGATGACCGCGCCCCAGCGGCCGGGACGGTCCAGCAGGTCGACCGCCCGGGCGGTGGTCAGCGCCGACCGCAACGCCGCGTCCGGCGCGTCCGGTACCGCCAGGCCGACGTTCTCGCGGAGTGTGCCGGCGAAGATCTGCACGTCCTGGCCGACGACCGCCACCCGCCGGCGCAGCTGCTCGTCGGGCACCGCGCGCAGGTCGGTGCCGAGCAGGTCGATCCGGCCGGCGTCCGGGTCGAAGAACCGCTGCAGCAAAGCGACGACGGTGCTCTTACCGCCACCGGAGCGACCGACCAGCGCGACCGTCTCGCCCCGGTGCACCCGCAGATCGATGCCGTCCAGCACCGGACGGCCGGGCCGGTAACCGAACCGCACCCCGGTGAGCGTCACCACCGGCTCGCCGGGTCGGGAAACCGGTGTACGAGCAACGGTTGCCGGTGCTGCCGGCACCGTGTCGGGGGTGTCCAGCACGTCCAGGATGCGGCTCACCGCGGCCCGCAGCGAGCCGGCCTGCTGCAGCGTGCCGGCCACCGCGGCCGCCGGGGCGAGGACCGTCCCGGTCAGCACCAGCACCACCGGCACCCACTGCGGGGGGACCCCGGCGGGATCCAGGGCGATGATCAGCAGCGCCCCGGCTCCGGCCAGGCTGACCAGCAGGTCGGTCGCGGCGACCTCCCGGCCGGCCCGGCCGGCGGTGCGCCGGGACAACGCGGTCAGCTTCGCGGTCGCCGCGCCCAGCTCGGCCCGCCGCCGGTCCAGCGCGCCGGCGGCCGTCAGCTCGGGCAGCCCCTGCAGCAGATCGACGACGTCGGCGCCCAGGGCCGCTCCCCGGGTGCGCAGCTCCTCGCCCTGACGGTCGGCCGTCCGCTTCCACCACCACGGGACGGTCAGCACCAGCAGCGCGGCCGGCAGCAGTACCAGCAGCAGGTCCGGTCGGATCGCCGCCAGTGCGGCCGACCCGCCGACCAGCACCATCCCGGCGCCGATGGTCTGGGCGATGACGTGCGCGTACAACCATTCGAGGCTCTCGACGTCGGTCATCGCCGTGGTGGCCAGGTCACCGCTGCGTTCCGGGCGGTCCCGGGCCGGCACGATGCGCCGCAACCGGTCGTAGACGACGACCCGCAGGTCGGCCAGCACCCGGTAGGCCAGGTCGTGGGCGACGAGCATCTCCCACCAGGTGGCCACCGCGACCACCGTCACCCCGACGGCCAGGGCCAGCAGCACCCATCGGGCCGGGCCGTCGAGGTCCAGCCCGGCGACCGCGCGGCCGGCCAGCACCTGGCCGGCCAGCCACGCCGTCGCCACCGCGGTCCCTACCGTGGCGACCTGCCCGACGACGGTGGCCGCAACGGCCGAGAGGAATGCGGAGCGGTGCGGGCGCAGCAACGCCATCAACCGGCGCAGGGGCCGGCGGCCGGAACGATCGGACGTCACCGGAGCACCGCCCCGGCCGGCTCGCCCTGCTGGGCGTCCAGCAGGTCGGCGAACGGCCCGGGGGCCGCGGCCAGCTCCGCCGGCGGCCCGGTCTGCACCACCCGCCCGGCATCCAGGACGACGACCTGTTCGGCGGTCAGCGCCGTGGCCAGCCGGTGCACCACGAGCACGCACGTGGGCCGGTCACCGGACGCCGACCGGGCCGCCCGCAGGCCTGCCACCACGGCCTGTTCGCTGACGGTGTCGACGGCCGAGGTCGCCTCGTCCAGCACCAGCAGCGGGGACCGGCGGACCAGCGCCCGGGCCAGCGCGAGCCGCTGGCGTTGACCGCCGGACAGCGAGCGGCCGCCCTCGGCGAGCACCGTGTCGTAGCCGTCGGGCAGGTCCCGGACGAACGCGTCGGCGTCGGCCGCCCGGGCCGCCGCGACGATCTCTTCGTCGGACGCCGTCGGCGCGCCCAACCGGAGGTTGTCGGCGACGGACTGGGCGAACAGGTACGGGTGCTGACCGACGACCGCGGTGCCCGCCCGCAGCGCCGGCCGTCGAAGCGCCGGCAGAGCTATTCCGTCCCAATGGATCTCACCTCGGTCCGGGTCGATCTCCCGGGTGAGCAGACCGACCAGGGTGCTCTTGCCCGCGCCCGACCGGCCGACCACCGCGACCGTCGACCCGGCCGGCACGGTGAACGTGACGTCCCGCAGCACGGGGGAGTCGGCGCCGGGGAAGGTGTACTCGACGCCGCGCAGCGCGATCGTCGGTGGCGCGGTCCCGGTCGATCCGCTCGGCAGGTCCCGGCGGCCGGTGTCCGTCACGGCCGGCCGCGCGGACAGCAGTGCGTCGAGCCCGTCCACCGCGGTCAGCCCCAGGTACCCGGCGTGCCAGGCCCGGGTCAGGTCCCGCACCGGGCGGAAGCACTCGACCGCGCCGAGCAGCACCAGCAGCACCGTCGAAGCGGCGGCGGCGGGGACGACCCCGGTGACCGCGACGACGGTCACCACCACCGCCCCGGCGGTGCCGGCCTGCTGGACGAACATGCTGAACCCGTTCTCCAGCAACGAGATCCGCAGTTCGCGCATGGTGTCGACGTACAGCGCGGTGGAGCGCGTCTGCAGGCCGTCCCGGCGCCGCCGGTCCGCGCCGGCCGAGCGCAGGGTGGGCAGGCCCTGCATGGCCTCCAGGTAGTCGGCGTTGATGTCCAGCCAGGTCGTCCACCGTTCCCGGCCGCTGCGCAGCAGGGTCGCGTCCTTGAACCGCGGCACCACCAGGGCGAGCCCGACGGCGACGGCCAGCACCGTCGCCGCGGCCGGCTGCACCGTGAACAGGGCGGCCACCAGCACGATCGGCACGAGCGCCGTCACCACCACCTGCGGCAGGTACCGGCTGTAGTAGCCCTCCAGTGCGTCCACGCCCTCGACCACGGTGGCCCGGGTCGCACCCACCCGGCCCTGGGCCACGAACGTGGGGCCGAGGTCGGCCACCTGGAGCAGCAGGCGGTCCCGCAGCCGGGCCCGGACCTGTCCGCCCGCCCACGCGGCGGCGACCTCCCGCGCCCACAGCAGACCGGCCCGCACGGCGACTGCCGCGACCACCCCGGCCAGGGCGAGCACGGCCCGCTGCTGGTCGCCGGCGCCGATCGCCGTGAGCGCCACCACCAGCAGCAGCGCCTGCGCCACGTAGGTCGCGCTGATGAGCACGCCGAGCAGCACCCCGAGGGCGATCGGCCCGAGCAGGCCCCGGGCCAGGGCGATGAGCCGACGGTGGAACACGGTGGTCGACCTCCAGTCAGTTGTGCGGGGGCGGGGCGAGGGTGACCGTCCATGGCGCGGGCGCCGGTCGACCGGCGGCCGCCGCCAGCCGGGCCAGCCGTCGCGTGCCCAGGTATGGGAAGGCGGCCGGGCTGTTCGGTTGCAACCCGGTGACCAGCACCCGCATCACCGTCAGACCGGTCTCGGCGACGTCCGGTGTGGTCACGTCGACCGTGATGACCCGGTGCCCGGCGGCGGCCAGCCGCTGACGGGTCTCCGGCCACCCGGACGTCGGGACGGCGTCGACCGGAATGGCCGGCCCGCGCCCGGTGAACCGGTCGGCCAGCGGATGCAGCCGCCGGTCCAGCCAGAGCTGGGTCTGCGCGGCCAGGTCCCGGACGTTCTCGAAGTGGTCACCGGCCACCGTCAGGTAGTCGCGGTCCGGTCGGTGGGGCAGGTAGGCGCGGGGGTGGAAGATGCCGGCGGCGACCGCGCGCCGGCTCGGACCGTCCGGTTCCAGCAGGCCGTGCGTGGCGATCCACACCTGCAGTGCCTCCAGGACGGCCTTGCGGGCGGCCCGGGCGGGATCGACATTCGCCGAGAACCCCGCCGCCGGAATGGCATTCGACCGGTCGATGACGAGGGCCCCGACCACCGCCGGACCGAAATCGCTGGGCAGGGCGATCAGGCGCAGGTCGAACGGGCAGCCGACCAGATCGGTCCGCAGGCCCGGCACCGAGTCGGTGTCGATCGGGGTGCCGCCGCGGTCGAGCAGCCACCAGGTGGTCATCGCGTCGCGTTCCAGACATTCGGCGAGCCCGCGGGCGGTGGCGTCGGCCGAGCCGACCCCGGTGGCGATGCCCGTGTAGTTGAGGTGGTGCGTGCGGGGATCGTCCCGGCGCGGGCCCCGGTGGTAGTTGAGGTAGATCAGCCCGGCCGGCACCCGGACCGGGGCACCGTCGGGCAGCTGCCCGGTCGCCCACCGGACGGGGGCGTCCGCGGTGAACGGCAGGTACGGGAACCCGGGGCGGTCGAACTGGGCGCGGTGGAAGGCCGGCAACTCGGCGGGAGTGGTGTGGTCGACGCCGGCATCGGTGAGTTGCCGACTGGTGGCCACGGGCAGGTCCGGGGGCACGTTGTTACCGCAGTAGCGTTCGACCGCCTCACCGACCGCCGCCGACCAGGCCACTTCCCGGTCACCGAAGGCGGTGCCGGCGGCGATCCGGTCGGTGGGCCAGTCCGCGAACCGCCGGGTGTCGGCGACGTCGGCGACACAGCTGACGAACTCGTCGGGCAGGCCGGGCAACCGGGGGAAGTCGCGGACGGCGCGGACGACGCCGCAGTGCGGGTCGACCAGGTGGGTCATCGGCAATGCGGTCGGGATGGTGGCGGTCATGTGAGGGCTCCGATCGCCTCGGTGGCGGGGCCGTGGGCCGACCCGGGATGGGTGCGGGGGACGGTCAGCCCCACCTGCCCGACCTGGCGGCGCAGCGGCCGCAGTGTGGTCGCGGTCAACGGGTCGCTGCCGTCCTGCGGGTCGCGGGGGTGGACGGGGAACAGGTGGCCGCTGACCCCGACGGCCAGCCGGTGGCCGGCCGGGATGCGGTGGGCCAGCGGCGGCAGGTCGACCGCCACCGCGGGGTCGGCAGTGCGGGCGGCGGCGTGCCCGAGTTGCACGGCCCGGCCGTCCGGTGCGACCACGGCCAGCCGGATCATCCAGTCCAGGGCGGTCCCGGCAGCGACCGGTCGACCGTCGACGGTGGTGGCGGCGAGACCGGCCAGCGTCACCCGGGGAGCGCCGAGCAGAGTGAGATCTTCTGTCAGCGCGGAGGTCTCAGCTACTGAGCAGTCCGGACGGGCCAGCTCGACGACGACGTCCACCGTCCCCAGGGCCGCCGGGTGCGGCACGTCCGGGTCGCAGTCGAACCACGTCGGGACCGGCTCGCGCAGAGGGAGTTCCAGCGGTTCGGCGGTGAGATCGCCCGCTCCCCAGGCCCAGTCGTCCGTACCCTGCACGGCGGCCGCCCACCGTCGGCCCCGACCGGGTCGACGGGTCAGCACCGATTCCGCCCAGCCGGCGACGAACCGGCCGACCGGGACCCGGTGGCCGGGCGCGAGCGGCAGGTCACCGTTGCGGGGCCGGGCGGCCAGACCCAGGTCGTGCGACCAGGCCCCGAAAAGCAGGGCGGCGTCCGCCGTCGGCCAGGCCCGCCACAGCTCGACGGCGGCGTCGGCATAGGCGTCGAACTGGCCGCCCACGCAGAGCAGGGGCGGCAGCACGGCACCGGGCCGCGCCGGGGAGAGCAGCGGCTGCGGGCGGGACGTCGACCAGCGACCGGCGAACGACGGCAGGTCGACGCCGAGGCGCGCGGGCAGGTCGACCACCGGCAGATGCCGCAGCAGATCCGGTTCCGCCGCCAGGATGGCGTCCAGCACCGGACCCCGCGGCAGGGGAGTGTCGCCGTGCGACGGCCAGAACCACGCGTGGGCCAGCAGTCGCGGTACCCCGGTCGGTTCGCGGATGGTGTGGGCGGTCGACAACGCCGGTACGCAGGCGACGACGCCGACCAGGGCGCGCAGGTCGTCGGCGGCCCCGGCCGGTCCGGCGGCGGTGGTGGCCAGCTCGACGGCGCAATGCGCGGCGTACGAGCCGCCGTAGGCGATCACCCGGCCGTCGCACCAGGGCTGGTCGGTGATCCAGCGGAGCGTGGCCAGGCCGTCCGGTCCCTCGGAGCCGTTCCACGGATCCCAGGCTCCGGTGGAGGAGAACCGGCCGCGGACGTCCTGCAGGACCGCCACCCAGCCGCGGGTCGCCCATCCGACCGCCTCGCGCAGGTGTGAGCCCGTGCCGTACGGGGTGCGCAGCAGCACCGCCGGGTACCGGCCGCTGCCGGCCGGGCGGACGACGTCGGTGTGCAGGCGGGCACCGTCCGCGGTGTCCACCGTCAGTCCCGTCCGCAGGTCCACGCGGTGACCGCGCCGCTCGGACGCCGCGTGATCACCCACGGGGCACCGGCGGGTCGTGCCGGGGGACGGGCAGGATCGGGTGGTCGGTCCAGCGCCCGGTCCGCAGGTCGACCCGCCGCAGCCGGCGGGTGGCCGGCCCCGGGACCGTTCCGAGCAGCGTCGGCGCAAGGTCGTCGGCCACCAGCGTGGCCAGCGCGGCGGCCGATTCCTTGGACAGCAGGTCCGGCCCGTGCCGCGCCCGGTCCGACCAGAACCCGGCCAGTGCCTCCGGGTGGTCGGCGGCCGCGAGGCGGCGGGCCCGGGTCATCGCGTGGGTGACCGGCCATGCTCCGGCCCCCAGGGGTTCCACGACGGCGGTCGCGCCCTCCAGGACGGTGCGCTGCCAGCGCAGCCGGCCCTCGGCGCAGAGCCGGTCGAGCTCGTCGGCCACCGCACCGGGCAGGTCGGCCGGGGTGGCGGCACACCAGCTGACCGCGCTGATCCGGTCGCTCCGAGTCGGGTCGGCCAGCAGCGCGTCCAGCAGCGCGGGCGCCGATCCGGTCGGCGCGGTGGCGACGTCGTCGATCCCGCGGCGGGTGAGCTCGTCCCGCAGCGGCGTGGTCCACCGATCGGACCCGACCAGCAGGACGGCAACCCTGGTCAAAGCGGTGGGGGCACCCGGGACGTCCGGGGAGTCGGGGCCCCCTGGGTCGGTGAGGATGCCCGCGGCTCGCAGCTCGACCCGCAACTGCGCGGTGGCCGGGCCGGGCGGTCCGCCGAAGAGCCCGGCGATGTCGGCCGCCCGGTCGGCGCGGATCGCCGCCATGGCGCCGTCCGGAGTGCGGACCACCCACCGGTCCCGGGTGGGGAACAGGGCGTGGCCGGGGGCCAGCAGGGCGGGGGACACCGGGTCTCCGTTCTCGATCGGTGGTCAGGGGCGTCACGTGAGAGGCCGGGCTGGTCGGGGCGGGCCACCGGCCGGCCCCGACCAGCGGCGTGCTCAGTCGGACTGCGGCTCCTGGCCCTCGAACAGGTCCTCGACCAGGGCGTTCGAGCAGGTCGGGTGGGCGGTCGCGGCTCCGCTGAAGTCCATGGACTCCAGGGGCTCGAACACCTTGCCGAACAGCTTCTCCATCGTCATCACCCCCCTTCTATTGAGAATCATTCCTATTAGAACACGTTCGGGGTCGGACCGGGACGTGGCCCTCACGCCGACGCGCCGGGCCGTGGCCTACCGTGCGGAGCGGAACCGCACCCCGGACACCCGGTCGCGGTCAGCCCCCAGCCGAAAGGACCCGCGATGACCCCGCCGTCCGCCGACGTCGCCCGTCACGTCGACGACCTGCTGCCCGCGCTGCTCGACGACCTGCGCACCCTCATCGCCCTGCCGTCGATCGCCTTCCCCGGCTACCCGTCCGAACCGGTCGACCGGGCCGCCGACGCCGTCGTCGACCTGCTGCGCCGCAGCGGACTGTCCGACGCGCGGCTGCTGGAGATCCCCGACGGCTACCCGGCCGTCTACGGCGAGATCCCCGCCCCGCCCGGCGCGCCCACCGTGCTGCTCTACGCCCACTACGACGTGCAGCCCGCCCCGGCCGAGCAGGGCTGGAAGACCGACCCCTTCACCCCGACCGACGGCCCGGACGGACGGATCTACGGCCGCGGCGCCGCCGACGACAAGTCCGGCGTCGTCATCCACGCCGGCACCCTGCAGGTGCTCACCGCGCTCGCGAAAGGTGCTGCCGGCCGAGCGTTCCCGATCGGCGTGCGGGTGCTCATCGAAGGCGAGGAGGAGACCGTCAGCCACCTCGAGGAGTTCGTCGAGCACCACCCCGAGCTGGTGCAGTGCGACGCCTTCGTCATCGCCGACATGGGCAACCAGTCCGTCGGCCGGCCGGCCCTGACCACCACGCTGCGCGGCGACGTCTCCTGCACCGTCAGCGTCCGCACCCTGGACCACCCGCTGCACTCCGGCCTGTTCGGCGGCCCGGTCCCGGACGCGCTCGTCGCCCTCATCCGGATGCTCGCCACCCTGCACGACGAACACGGCAACACCGTCATCCCGGGTGTGACCTCCCGCGCCTGGGACGGCGCCGAACCCGACGAGCAGGTCTTCCGGGCCAGTGCCGAGCTGGCCGACGGGGTGCAGCTCATCGGCGACGGCAGCCTCGGCTCCCGCCTGTACAGCAAGCCGTCGGCCACCGTGCTGGGGATCGACGCGCCGACCGTCGCCGGCTCGTCCAACGTCCTCATCCCGCACGCCCGCGCCAAGGTGTCGCTGCGGATCGTGCCGGGCAGCGACGCCGGACGGGAGCAGTTGTGCCTGCTCGAGCACCTGCGGTCGGTGGCCCCGTGGGGCGTGCAGGTCGAGGTCGAACCCGTCGCCCAGGGCTGGCCGTTCGCCGTCGACGAGACGCACCCGGCCGTGCAGGCGGCCGAGTCCGCGCTGGTCGAGGCGTTCGGCGGGGCCGCGGTGGAACGGCTCGGCTGCGGCGGGTCCATCCCCCTGATCAACACCCTCGCGAAGGTCTGCCCGGGTGCCGGCGTCATCCTGTGGGGCGCCGAGGACATGGCCCGGGCCCGTATCCACGCCTCCGACGAGAGCGTCGACCCGGCCGAGATCGGCCGCCTCGTCGTCGCCCAGGTGCTCACTCTGCTGCGGTTGGCCGACCCGGCCGCTGGGTAACCCGGGACCCGAGACCGCCGCCGTCAGCAGAGACGGCGGCGACGGGGACGGGAGACACGGTCATGGCGGAGTTGAACGGCGCCCACGTACTGGTGGTCGGCGCGACCGGCGGACTGGGCACGGCCATCAGCAAGGCGCTGGCCGGTGCCGGGGCCCGGGTGAGCGTGGCCGGTCGGGACGCCGACAAGGTCGAAGCGCTGGCCGCCGACCTCGGTGACCAGGCCGCCGGCCGGCAGAACGTCGACGTCACCGAGCCGGCCTTCGCGCCGGCCCTGCTCGACGCCGCCGAGCAGGTCGCGCCGCTCACCGGAGTGGTCTACGCGGCCGGGGTCGTGGCGTTCGGCCCGGTCGGCGACCTCGAGCCCGACGTGCTCGGTCAGCTGATCGCGGTCAACCTCACCGGGCCCATCCTGCTCGCCGCTGCCGCCGCGACCCGGCTGCCCGAAGGTGGTTTCCTGGCCAACCTCAGCGCGGTCGTGGCCGAGATGCCGATGAAGAACATGGCCGCCTACTCGGCCACCAAGGCCGGGCTGACCGGGTTCGACCGCGCCCTGGCCACCGAGCTCCGCCGCAACAAGATCAAGGTCATCGACGTCCGGCCGCCACACACCGAGACCGGACTGGTCACCCGCGCGCTCGCCGGCACCCCGCCCCGGCTGGCCGAGGGACTGTCCCCCGAGCAGGTGGCCGACCGGGTCGTCAGGGCCATCGCCGAGGACACCGGGGAGCTGGCGTCCACCTCGTTCAGCGAGTAGCTCGCCGCCACGTCACTTCTCCAGGGGACCCCGGGACGCCCAGCCGCGCAGCTGGTCGTCCAGCCCCTCGGCCCGGAAGCGCGTGTCGACGTACAACATGGCGACGACGCCGGCGCTCCAGATGCTGACGGCCCCGCTGATCGCGCCCTCGAGCGTGCCGCCGATCCAGAGGTTGGTCAACGAGGCGGTCGGGTCGAGCAGGCCCCCCACCAGCAGCGTGGGCACGATGCCGATCGCCCCCACGATGAGACTGATCAGGATGGTCTTCCAGAACAGCGGCCACCGGCGACCCCGGGTGAGATCGGCCGACCGGCGTAGCGCGTCGCCGCCGGAGAGCCCCTCGACGGTGACGGCCATGACCGCGAACATCAGGGTGACCTGGGCGATGATCCCCGGGATCACCAGCAGCACGAAGCCGACGAGGGTGATGCCGAACGCGGCCAGGGCGACCACGCCCAGCGCACCCCACCGACCGG
The DNA here is from genome assembly GCF_005298075.1 of Nakamurella flava. NCBI lineage: Bacteria > Bacillati > Actinomycetota > Actinomycetes > Nakamurellales > Nakamurellaceae > Nakamurella > Nakamurella flava. The sequence continues at coordinate 44,901 of NZ_SZZH01000002.1, read as the reverse complement.
CCAGCCGGGCCTTGACCGCGCCGATGGCCGGGCGCCGCAGACCGGCTTCGGCGGCCACCGAACCGGCCACCCCGTTGAGGATGAGGGCGCCCACGCCGGCCACCACGGACAGCGCGAGCAACGGGACATAGGTCCACAGCGGCGGGATCTCCGGCACCACCCGCCCGGCGGCGTCCGTCGTGGTCGGCATGCTCAAGCCGGAGCCGGCCCCGAACCGGGCGTAGGTCGTGAGGTCACCGACCCAGGCGGCCACCCCGAGCTGCACCCAGCGGGACAGCACGCCGACGGCGATGCCGATCGGCAGCAGCAGGCTCGCGCCGGCCGCCGCGACCTTCAAGCCGCTGCCCAGGATCTCCCCGACGGTCAACGGCCGCAGCGGGTACAGGCCGGGCCAAGAGTTCGACCAGCGGGGATCGCCGGCCGGGTGGGGGTAGGGGGAGGGGCCACTCGTCATGCCGAGCATCATCACCCAGGTGGCCGATGCTCTCCGACACCGGACCCGCCCTGGGTATCGCCTTCACCCCTCCCGACCCGGCTGGGGTGCGCCCGCCGGCGGCTACGCCAGCTGATCCTCGGGCGACGACCGTCGTGTGTGCTCCTTGGCCACCGGCCCGGACGTGCCCGCGGCGTGCTGCGACCGGCGCTTCTGGGCCCGGCGGCGGTTGGCGACCAGCACGTGCAGCACGTCGACCACCCGCTGCGGGTCGGCGACCCGCACGTCGGCCGCGGTCTGTCCCGGGCCGACCTTGATGCCCAGGTCGTCGCCGTCCAGCATGGTGAACGCGTTCTCGTCGGTGACGTCGTCGCCGATGAAGACGGCCGCCGTCACCTGGTTCCGCCGCATCAGCGCCTTGAGCGCCTTGCCCTTGTTGGTGGTGACGACCGTCAACTCGAGCACCTTCTTGCCGCGGAGCAAGTGCACCCCCGGCCAGCCGGCCGGCTCGTCGATGCGGGCCGTCACCGCCGCCGTGTCCGCGTCGTCCAGGCCCCGCAGGTGCACGGCGATGCCGGTCGGCTTCGTCTCCAGCCGGGTGGCCGGGTACTCCGCGGTGATCTGCTGCAACTCCAGCTTCAGCCGGCTCAGCCGCTTGGCGTCCTCGGGGGAGAGCTTGGTCGGGGTGTCGTCCCGGTCGGCCGCCGACGTCTCCGCCCCGTGACTGCCGATGAAGTGCACCTTGGGGTTGTCGGTCCCACCCAGTCCCGGCCCCAGCAGGTCGCGCAGCACCGTCATGGATCGACCGGAGATGACGGCCACCTGGGTCCCCGGGATCTCGGTCAGGGCCAGCAGCGCCTCGACCGCCTCCGGCAGCGCCCGTGCCGCGGCCGGATCGTCCACGATCGGCGCGAGGGTGCCGTCGAAATCCGACGCCACCAGCAGATGCGGCGTCTCGCTGACCTGGGTCAACGCGGCCAGTACGTCACCGGGCAGTCGGGTCATCGCGTCGGCGACGTGATCCCGGGTGCCTTCCAGCGCCGACAGGAATGCCGTCGCCCAGCGGTCCACGTCGTGGGTCAGCACGTGCCGCCGCAGCGACCGCATCCGCCGGCGGGCCTCGACCGACGACATGGTCAGCGCCTGGCGGAAGCCCTCCTTGACGCCGTCCAGGTCGTACGGGTTGACCAGCAGGCTGGACCGCAGTTCCTTGGCCGCCCCGGTGAACTCGCTGAGCACCAGCACCCCGCCGCCGTCGACCCGGCAGGCCACGTACTCCTTGGCCACCAGGTTCATGCCGTCACGGAACGGGGTCACCGCCATGACGTCGGCCGCGGCGTAGAACGCGGCCAGTTCCTCACGGGGCAGCGACTGGTGCAGGTAGTGGATGGGCGGGTGCCCGATGCGTCCGTAGTCGCCGTTGATCTTCCCGACGGTGCGCTCGATGGACTCCCGCATCCGCTGGTAGGAACCCAGGCGCTCACGACTCGGTGTGGCGATCTGCACCATCACCGCGTCCTGGACCGACGGGTCCTCCTCGGCCAGGAGTTCGCCGAACGCCTGCAGCCGGACGTCGATGCCCTTGGTGTAGTCGAGCCGGTCGATGCCGAGCACGACCTTCTTGGGGTTGCCGAGGTCGGCGCGCAGCTCCCGGCTCGCCCGGTGCACCTCGGGGGTGGCGGCCAGCGCGGACTGCTCGGCCGCGTCGATCGAGATGGGGAAGGCGGCCGCCCGGACCTTGCGGCCGTCGTGCTCGATGATCCCGCCGCTGGTCGTCGACCCGAGCAGGGACCGGGCCAGCCGGGTGAAGTTGCGGGCCCCGCCCGGCAGCTGGAAACCGATGAGGTCGGCGCCGAGCAGCCCGGTGACGATCTGCTTGCGCCAGGGCAGCCGCATGAACAGCTCGACCGGCGGAAAGGGGATGTGCAGGAAGAAACCGATCCGGACGTCCGGTCGCAGTCGCCGCAGCAGCTGCGGGACCAGTTGCAGCTGGTAGTCGTGCACCCAGACGGTGGCACCGGGGGCGGCGACCTCGGCTGCCGACTCCGCGAAGCGCTGGTTGACCTTGCGGTAGGAGTCCCACCACTGCCGGTGGAACTGGGAGTCGGCCACCGCGTCGTGGTACAGCGGCCAGAGGGTGTCGTTCGAGAAACCCTCGTAGAAGTTGGCCACCTCCTCCGCCGACAGCGGCAGCGGGAACAGGCTCAACCCGTCGGTCGTCGTGGGCTCCAGCTCGACGTCCGCCGACCCCGGCCACCCGATCCAGGCGCCGTGCCGCCGGGACAGGATCGGCGCGAGCGCGGTGACCAGCCCGCCCGGGGCCTGCCGGGCCTTGGTGGAGCCGTCCGGCAGCTTCTCCAGATCGAAGGGGAGCCGGTTGGCGACCACCACCATCGCCGCCTGACCGGGAGTGTCGCCGTCGGCGACGTCCGCGGCATCGACATCCCGGTCGTCCCGCACCTGCTCCGTCGTCACCGGGCCACCCCCGGACGGTCGGCGGTCGGCGTTCCGGACGCGAGTTTCTCAGGTGACACCACAGGGCCGAGGGTAGTTCAGGGGTGTCCGGGCCGGTCCGGGCGACCCGTCAGCCGGCGGGGGACCGCTCAGTGACCGAACGGGTCCGGGTCGGTTCCCGGTAGCCAGGACAGACCCGGCCGGCCCCATCCGTTCTGCTTGACCGCCTTCTTCGCCGCACGGGCGTTCCGGCCGACCAGCCGGTCCAGGTACAGGTGGCCGTCGAGGTGGTCCACCTCGTGCTGCAGGCAGCGGGCGAAGAAATCCGTGCCCTCGACCTCGACCGGTTCGCCGTTCTGGTCGACACCCGTGACCCTCGCCCACTCGGCGCGACCGGTGGCGAAATTCTCGCCGGGGACCGACAGGCACCCCTCGAGGTCGTCGTCCGGGTCCGGCATGCCCTCGGGCCGCGGGGAGGTCTCGATGACGGGGTTGACCACGTACCCGCGGCGCCGCGTCCCGTGATCCGGGCAGTCGTAGACGAACACCCGCCGGTCGTCTCCGACCTGGTTCGCCGCGAGACCGGCGCCGTGGGCGGCGTCGTTGGTCTCGAACATGTCGGCGATCAGCTCGGCCAGCTCGGAGTCGAACTCGGTCACGGGCCGGGTCGGGCGGTGCAGGACGGGTTCGCCGCAGATCACGATCGGTCGAATGGACACGGTGCAAGAGAGTAATGGGTCACAGCACCGGTTCCGCCGTTCAGGTGGGAGGTGTACGGTCCCCCTGGCCTCAGGTGAGGCTAACCAACGTTCCACCGGCGCGGTGAGTTCCCCGGTGCCGACGCGGAGAGGAGGTCCTCGTGCTGCCCACCTTCGTCATCGGACTGCGGGAGGGGCTCGAGGCTGCCCTCATCGTCGGCATCATCGCGGCATTCCTCCGGCAGAGCAATCGCCGGGACGCCCTGCGCGCCGTCTGGCTCGGAGTCGGTGCCGCCGTCCTGGTGTGCCTGGCCGTGGGGGTGGGCCTGGAGTTGCTGAGCGCCAACCTGCCGCAGCGCCAACAGGAGATGCTGGAGTGCGTCGTCGCCGCCATCGCGGTGCTGATGATCAGCTACATGGTGCTGTGGATGCGCCGGCACTCCAAGGATCTGCGCCGAGACCTGCAGGACGCAGCCGGTAGCGCCCTGGCCCGGGGATCGGCCGCCGCCCTGGTCGTCATGGCCTTCCTCGCCGTCATCCGCGAGGGGTTCGAGACCTCGGTCTTCCTGCTCGCCGCGTTCCAGTCGGCTGTCTCCCCGGTGCAGGCCGCCGTCGGTGTCCTGCTCGGCATCGGCCTGGCCGTCGCGCTGGGTTACCTCATCTACCGCGGTGGCGTGCGGCTCAACCTCTCGCGCTTCTTCCGCATCACCGGAGTCGTCCTGGTGCTGGTCGCCGCCGGGCTGGTGATGAGCACGCTGCGCGCCGCCTACGAGGCCGGCTGGCTCACCGCCGGCCAGCAGACCGCCCTGGACCTGTCCGCGGTGGCCCGGCCCGGGTCGGTCACCGAGTCGATCCTCACCGGGATGCTCGGCATCCGCTCCACGCTGCCGGTCGTCGAAGTCGTCGCCTACGTCCTCTATGCGGTCCCGATGCTGCTCGTCGTCCTGTGGCCGGTCCGCCGCGTCCCCGGCCGACGCCCGTTGGGCTGGGCGCTGACCGGCACCGCCGTCGCCGCGCTCGCCGTGGCCGGCGTCCTGGTCGCCGCCGCGCCGTCCGCACCCGGGGCCGTCACCACGGCCCAGGGGCCGTTCGCGCTCACCGGCGACCCGGCCGCCACCGGCGGGACCACGGCGACCGGGTCGGCCACGGTGACCATCGCCGCCGGCGGGACCGCCGCCCAGCTGGCCGCGGAGATCGGCGTCGGCGGCGTCGGCAGCACCATCGAGGGGGATTCGACGCTGACCGCCACCGGCGGGGCCACGGTCTCGGCCGCCGACGGCACCGGCCACAGCGCCACGCGCTACACCGGGACCCCGATCACCCGCACCGTCGATGCGGCGGCCGCCGGTCAGGCCGGGCTGCCCGCCACCCTGACCGCCCAGCAGATCGCCGCCGCCAACGGCGGCCGGCTCCCGGTCGGTCTGCGCGCCGGCGGCACCGCGGCGACCAGCGGCTGGCCGACGACCTGGACCGAGACGCTCGTCCCGCAGCTCAGCCTCGACGCCGCCACCGGCACCGTCCTGGACGTCCAGCTGCAACTCACCCGCACCGCCGCGGTGACCCTGGACAACGGCACGGTCGTCGCCGTCGGGACCGCGGGTTCGGCCGCGGGTTCGGATGGAGCCGCCACCGGTGAGATCACCGTCGCCGCCACCGCCGACACCGTGGCCGCCGCCCTCCCGCGGGTGGCCGACGCCGACGCCCGTCGGGACAGCGCCGAGCTGTACGGCCGGGTGCTGCCCGCCCTGCTGCTGGTCTTCGCCCTGACCCTGCTGCTCTTCGGACTGCCGAAGGTGCTGCGCCCGGGCCGGGCCGCCCGGCCGCGTGGTCTGCCCACCACGGCCGGCCCCGCCGACAGCGACACCAGGGTCCCGGCGACCACGCCGGCCCCCGCCGAGCACCCACCGGCCTGAGCCGCCTCCGCCCAGCGGGGCCGCGTTCGACCGTTCCCCTGCCCGGCCCGTCCGGATACCGCCACGGCGCCCACCCGGCCACCGACCTCCTCCCCGCCGCGACCCCGCATCCACCCTGGAGTCCGAATGTCCTCATCCCCCCGTCACCGCTGGGCGTCCGCGGCCGTGCTGCTGTCCGGTTCGCTCCTGCTCGCCGCGTGCGGTTCCGCGCCGACGACCACCGCCGCGCCCTCGTCGTCGGCGGCCTCGAGCGCGCCCGCGTCCAGCCCGGCGTCGTCCGGCTCGGCGGCCCCGGCCGCCGACGGGTCGACCGCGGTCACCATCACCATCACCGACGCCGACGGCTGCACTGCCAGCACCGACTCGGTGCCGGCCGGCCCGGTCGACTTCACCGTCACCAACAAGGACGCGCTGGGTGTCACCGAGGTCGAGCTCGTCTCCGACCAGCGCATCGTGGGCGAGCGGGAGAACCTCGCCCCCGGCTTCGACAGCGTCTTCTCGGCCCGCCTCGACGGCGGCAGCTACGAGATCTACTGCCCCGGTGCCTCGACCGAGCGGCGTCCGTTCACCGTCACCGGCCAGGCCGCCCAGCAGACCGGTGACGTGGCCGAGCTGCTGACGCAGGCGACCAAGGACTACGCCGCGTACGTCGACGACCAGATCTCGTTCCTGGTGCCGCCGGTGCAGGAAATGGCCGCGGCGATCAAGGCCGGGGACGTGGCGGCCGCCCAGCAGGCCTACGCCAAGGCCCGTCCGTTCTACGAGCGCATCGAGCCGGTCGCCGAGTCGTTCCCCGACCTCGACCCGGCCATCGACCTGCGGATCGGCGACGTGGAGCAGGGCACCGAGTGGACCGGCTTCCACCCCATCGAGCAGGGTCTGTTCGAGAAGAAGTCGACCGACGGGCTGGCCGACCTGGCCGACGGCCTGGTCGCGGACATCGGCAAGCTGCAGACCCAGGCCAAGGCGCTGTCGGACGCCACCGACGCCGGGACCGCCGGCGGCTACCAGGCGTTCGAGATCGCGAACGGCGCCTCCGGGCTGCTCGACGAGGTGCTGGCCTCCAAGATCACCGGCGAGGAGGAGGCGTATTCCAAGCTGGACCTGCTCGACTTCGAGGCCAACGTGGAGGGCTCGCTGCAGGCGTTCGCCACCCTCAAGCCCGCGCTGGACCAGATCGACCCGACGGTCGTCCCGAACATCTCCGCCAAGTTCGACGCCCTCATGACGCTGCTCAACACCTACAAGGACCCGTCCGCGATCGGCGGCTGGAAGCCGTTCGACCAGCTGACCGACAGCGATCGCAAGCAGCTGACCGACGCGCTGCTGGCCGTCCAGGAACCGCTGTCGGCCGTCGCCGCCAAGATCACCAACTGACGGACCGCCCGGCCGTCCCCGAAGAACCCGCTGCACCCGAAAGGCCGTCGACCGTGAACGCCCACCCCGACACCCCACCGCCCGGTCCGTCCCGCCGCCGCTTCCTCGGCGGCGCGGCGGCGACCGTCGCCGGGGTCGGGGTGGGTCTCGGGGTCGGCGGGGCGGCCGGCTTCGGTCTCGGCACCGCACGGGCCGACGCCGCCACCACGGCGGCCGTCGACCAGGCGGTCGCCGCGACGGCCACCAGCCGGGCCGACGCCGTCGTCGACTTCTACGGCGGGCACCAGGCCGGTGTCACCACTGCGGCGCAGGAGCGGCTGATGTTCGCCGCCCTCGACGTCACCACCACCGACGTGACCGAATTGCAGCGACTGCTGGGTCGCTGGGCGGCGATGGCCGCCCGGATGACCCGGGGTGAGCCGGTCAGCAGCTCGCCGACCAAACCCGAGCAGCCGCCGTTCGACACCGGCGAGGCGATGGATCTCGGGCCGCACTCGCTCACCATCACCGTCGGGTTCGGGCCGAGTCTGTTCGACGACCGGTTCGGGCTGGCCGATCGGCGGCCGGCCGCGCTGGCGCCGTTCGGCACCGTCCCCGGCGACGCCGTGATGCGCCCCGAGCTGTCCGACGGCGACCTCTGCATCCAGGCGTGCGCCGACGACCCCCAGGTCGTCTTCCACGCCATCCGCAACCTGGTCCGGGCCGCCCGGGGCACCGCGACGCTGCGCTGGTCGCAACTCGGCTTCGGGCGCGCCTCGGCCACCGGCGCGGGGCAGAGCACGCCGCGCAACCTGTTCGGGTTCAAGGACGGCACCCGCAACATCCACGCCGACGACCAGGCCGCGCTGGATCGCTGGGTGTGGGTCGACGCTCAGGACTCGGCCGGTCCCGCCACCGACTGGATGACGGGCGGCTCGTACCTGGTGGCCCGCAAGATCCGCATGGAGATCGAGTCCTGGGACACCGACGAGCTGTCGGACCAGGAGAAGATCTTCGGCCGCGTCAAGGCGACCGGTGCCCCGCTGACCGGCGGCGACGAGTTCACCGCGGTCGACTACGAGGCCACCGGCAGCGACGGTCAGCCGGTGATCGACGTCGCCGCGCACATCCGACTGGCCGGCCCGGAGAACAACGGCGGCGTACGGCTGCTGCGCCGCGGCTACAACTACACCGACGGCCAGGACCCGGCGACCGGCAAGCTCGCGGCCGGCCTGTTCTTCATCGCCTTCCAGCGCGACCCGCAGGCCCAGTTCAAGGTGCTGCAGACGCGCCTGGGCAAGTCCGATCTGCTCAACGAGTACATCGCGCACATCGGCGGGGGCCTGTGGGCCTGCCCGCCCGGTCTGTCGGCGGTCGGCGACTGGTACGGCAAGGCGCTGTTCTCTCCCGCGACGTCGTGACCTTCTCCGCGGCGGGGATGTCCCGGCGCACAGGTGCTGAGTAGGACCGGGTGGCGGCGGCCACCGTCCTGTCGGCGGTGACGCCGGACAGGTCGCTCGTTCGAGTGACGAATGGGACATCGAGCCGCACGAAAGGGTACGAAGCGTCACCTGCCTGGGCCATTTGGGTGTAGACGTTCGCTACGCTGTGATAGAAACGGTGAGGCAAAACCGCGCTACGAACAGGTTTTGCCCCGTTTGGCTGCGTGATCGTGGCGACGGGATCACGCAGCGTTGTCACTTCGACGTCCCAGCCGCCCGCTCGGACTTCGCCTTCCCGGAGGGATCCTTCCTTGACGCAGCCCTATGACGCCCGATCGCAGCAGGCGTTCGCCGCCGCGGTCTGTCGGGTGCTGCGCGAATCGCGCCGGCGTCAGAAGCTGACCCAGGCCGAGGTCGCCCAGCGCACCGGCGGCCTGGTGTCCAAAGCCGCGCTGGCCAACTACGAGACCGGCCACCGGTCGCTGCGTGTGGACGTCCTGTGGGTCATCGCGCACGCGCTGGGCGAAGACCTCGGGGCTTTGCTGACCGCCGCCGAACGCGGCGTCGCCATCCGCCCGACCATCACGGGTAGTGGGGCCATCACGGTGGACGTCGACGAGCTGATGGCCGCCGAGGACCCCCGGCTGAGCCCGGTGCGGCGCTGGTTCGAGCTGCGCGGCACGTCCTCCAGCACCGTCACCCTGGACGACGCCGCCCTCGGCGCGCTCGCCGCCGTGATGGACGTCAGCGTGGGGGAGTGCCGGACCATCCTGGTCACCGCGGTGCGCAGCGCCCGGGCCGGTGCCGTCCCCACCACCGTCGGCTGATCCCGACAACCGGGCTGGGAGCATCCTCACACCCCGTTCGCACGTCCTCGTCAACAGTCCCCGTCCACGGGGATGATGGTCACCCGGAGGTCCCGTCAGGGCTCCCGGTGAGCGACGAACGGCGGATCGACCGACCCGAACGGTCCTCCGCCCCGGTGATGACGAGGTGATCTTCTGAACGGCGGCCAGCGCTTCGAGGGGACCGGTGGACAACGGGCGGACCCCGACCCGACGGGCCCGCCCGACGACGCCGCAGCGACCCAGGAGATCCCGGCGCACCAGCCCCGGCACCTGGCCGACGGCGTCCACGCCGACGAAACGGTCGTCATCCCGGCCGTCGACGGTGCCGATGCGGCCGGTTCCGGCCCGGGCGACCGGCCGGCGCGCACCGGCCGGGTCGCAGCGTTGGCCGCCGCGGCGGTCCTGGCCGTCCTGGGCCTGGCGTACGTGATCGACCTCTTCGTCACCTCCGGCACCGTCGAACGCGGGACCACCGTGGCCGGGGTCGACGTGGGCGGCCTGACCCCGCAGGAGGCGCAGGCCCGGTTGGCCGCCGAAGCGGCCGACAACTACGGCGCCCCGGTGGAGATCCACGCGCACGGCGTGACCGCCACGATCGACCCGGCGACCTCCGGGCTCACCGCGGACGTCGACGCCTCGGTGGCCGCGGCCGGCACGCGGTCGGCCAACCCGTTCGTCCGGCTCACCTCGTTCTGGGGCGGCAGGGACCTGCCCATGGTCGTCTCGGTCGACCGGCCCGCCCTGTCCGCCGTCGTCGCCGGTATCGCCGCGCAGACCGACACCGCCCCCGTCGAGGGGGAGGTCGGGATCGACAGCACCGCCACCGGACCGACCGTGCGGGAGGTCACCCCGGTCGTCGGGGCCACCCTGCAGGTCGACCCGGCGGTGGACGCCATCGCGACGTCCTGGGCCCAGGGCGGCGACCGGTCGCTGGCCGCACTCGACCTGCCGACCACCGAGCAGCCCGTCCGGGCCGGCGCCGACGCCACGGCCGCCGCGGCCACCCAGGTGCGCACCCTGCTGTCCGCGCCCGTGGTGCTGGACGCCAACGGCACCCCGGTCGAGATCGGCGCCGACCGCATCGCCGCCGCCACCACCATCGCCCCGGACGCCGGCGACGGATTCACCGTGGCCGTCGACACCGCGCGGCTCCGGGCGGACAGCACGGCCGCGGTCGAGGCGACCCAGCAGGCCCCGAAGGACGCGACCATCAGCATCCAGGGTGCCGGTGACGCGGCCGCGCCCGTCGTCAGCCCCAGCGAGAACGGCCGGACCGTCGACTGGGCGGCCACCGAGGCGGCGTTGGCCTCCGCGGTCCAGGGCACCCAGCGGACCGTCCCGGTGACCTACACCGAGGCCGCTCCCGCGTTCACCACCGAGCAGGCGAACGCCCTGGGCATCAAGGAGGTCGTCGGCGAGTTCACCACCGGCGGCTTCGCCAGTTCCTCCGGCGTCAACATCCGCGTCGTCGCCCAGAAGGTCGACGGGGCGATCGTCAAGCCCGGCGACACCTTCGGCCTCAACGCGTTCACCGGCACCCGCGGCACCGCGGAGGGCTACGTCGAGGCCGGCGTCATCCAGGACGGCCGGCTGTCCACCGCCGTCGGCGGCGGCATCAGCCAATTCGCCACGACCCTGTACAACGCGGCGTACTTCGCCGGGATGGACGACGTCACGCACACCCCGCACTCCTTCTACATCAGCCGCTACCCGGCCGGCCGGGAGGCGACCGTCTACGACGGCGAGATCGAGCTGGCGTTCAAGAACCCGTACGACACCGGGGTGCTCATCCAGACCATCTGGACCTCCGGTGACATCACCGTGCGGCTGTGGGGGACCAAGCACGTCCAGGTCGAGTCGGTCCGCGGCGAGAAGTACGACTACACCTCCGCCCCCCGGGTCGTGATCCCGTACGGCCAGTCCTGCAGCGCGTCGTCCGGCAGCCAGGGCTTCTCCATCGTCGACACCCGGGTCGTCAAGGACCTGGCCGGCGCGGAGATCCGGCGGGAGAACTTCACCACCGTCTACAACGGTCAGCCCAACGTGGTCTGCCAGCCGCCGCCGGCGGCCGCCACCCCGGCCCCCAGTACCGCGGCCGCCGCGCCCGGCACGTCGGCCGCCCCGGCCCCGGCCGCCGAACCCGCCCCGGCCGCCGAACCGGCCCCCGCGGGGTGACGCATCGCCCCCGGTCCGGTCGGAGCCGGACCGGGGGTGCCAGCGATTACGCTGGTCACGGTTCCGTCCCGGCCTCGGCCGGGCGCGGACACCGGCCGCCGTGGCGCAATTGGTAGCGCACCCGACTTGTAATCGGGCGGTTAGGGGTTCAAGTCCCCTCGGCGGCTCTGCCCGAAGGAGGCGTCGATGCCCGGTGCTCAGGGGACGGTCGGCTCACAGCAGCCGGTCGGCGTCACCGGGCTGCAGGGCGCCCGGGTGGTCCACCGGGACGGCACCGTCGCCCTGGACGGGGTGACCCTGCTGGCCGAGCCGGGCGAGGTGCTCGTCGTCGTCGGGGCGTCCGGTAGCGGTAAATCGACGGTGCTGCGGGCGATCGCCGGGCTGGTCCGGCTGAAGTCCGGGTCGGTGCTGATCGACGGCTCGCCGACGTCCGCGAGCCCGCAGCTGCGGAATGTCGCCATGGTGTTCGAGGACACCCAGCTGATGCCCTTCCTCACGGTGGCCCGGAACATGGGCTTCGGCCTGCACACCCGGCACACCCCGGAGGACGAGGCCGCCCGCCGGGTCACCGAGCAGGCCTCTCGGCTGCGGGTGCGCCGGCTCCTGCACCGGCTGCCCAACCAGATCTCCGCCGGTCAGCGCGGCCAGGTCGGCATCGGCCGGGCCCTGGTCATGTCGCCCCGGGCCTTCCTGCTGGACGAGCCGCTGGCCCATGTCGACGCCCACGAGCGGATCCGGATGCGCCGGGTGATCTCCGAGACGGTCCGCGGTGCCGGCGTGACCACTCTGTGGGTGACCCATGACCAGGACGAGGCGCTGGCCGTCGCCGACCGGGTGGCCCTGCTGCGGGAGGGGGCCGTCGTGCAGATCGACGCGCCGCGACGGATGTACGACCGTCCGGCCGACCTGCTGGTCGCCGACTTCCTGGGGGCGCTGCCCGCCGGTCGACTGCGGGCCACCCTGGTCGAGTCGGGCGGGCAGGGCGGGTACCGCGTCGGGTCCCGGGTGCTGCCGACCTGGCGGCCGCTGCCGCCGGAGCTGACGCCGTGGGTCGGACGGGACGTCGTCCTGGGTCTGCGCCCGGAGGCGGTGCAGGTGCGCTCGGACGATCCGGATCCGCACCTGGCTCGGCTGGACGGGTTGGCGCGCTGGGTGGAACGCCGGGGCAGCGACACCTACGTCACCGCGGTCTACGGCGACGGCAACCGGCTGGTCGCCCGGGACAGCGGACGCTCGGGGGCCCGGCCGGGGGATCTGGTCCCGCTGCTCGTCGATGCGTCCAGGGCGATGGTGTGTGAGCCGCAGTCGCCGCACCGGGTGCTGTTCGCGCCGGCGTAACACGTTCAGGGACCGGAATGCCGGTGTTCGGCTGCGCCGGACGGTGGTGTGCATCGTCCCACTGGCCACCGAAAGCGGCACGAGGCGTGGTTCACTGTTCTCGTACGGGGCACTGCGCTACTGAACGCAGCAGTGAAGTCCCTTCCACCCGGCGATTCCAGTCGACCGGCTGACTTTGCAGGTCAGACCCTCCGTGTCTTGTTGAGCACCGTTCTCCATCGATAGCGTTTTGCTCGCACGGTCCTCCCGATATCGCCGCCGATCCGGGCAATCCCCGGTAGTGCGAAGCCGGTTCGGGACCGTTTTCCCCCCTCTCCACTGATCGGCATCCACCGTCGGTGGGTACGAGGGGACCACTCCTTCCCGCAGCGCCCGCGCTGCTCCCCAGATTGGCGTAGACCATGTCGAAGGCCGTTCCCGCTACCCGTTCCGGAACCTGTGGTTGCTGTTCCTCCTCCTACCCGCCCGGCACGCCCATCGTCTGGGACCGCGGGGTGACCGGCTGGGTGCTGGCCGGCCACCGGAGCATGGCCAGCCGCTGAAGCCTGTTCGGTGTCCCGCCCGGCACCGCCCCTCGCCGCCGTGTCCACTGGACCCGGGTGGTAGACCCGGGGGATGACCGCAACGAACCTCGAGGTCGAGCAGAAGTTCGACGTCGATGCCGATACCGCCTGGCCCGACCTGGCCGATGTCCCGGGTGTCGCCCGGGTCGACGCCCCTGACGTCACCGAACTGGTGGCCGTCTACTACGACACCGCCGACCTGCGGCTGGCCCGCGTGGGGGTCACCCTGCGCCGCCGGACCGGCGGCGACGATGCCGGCTGGCATCTGAAGGTCCCCGCCGGTGCCGGCGCGCCGAACGCGCGGACCGAGTACACCGAGCCGATGGTCGCCGGTCGGGCCGCCGACCCGGCCGGGGGTCCGTTGACCGAACCTCCGACCGCTCTGCTGGCGCTCGTCCCGCACCGGCTGCGCGGCGCAGCGGTGGCTCCGATCGCCACCCTGACCACCACCCGCACCCGATACCGCCTGCTCGACGCCGATGGCGCACTGATCGCCGAGGCGGTCGACGACGTCGTCGACTCGGTGGCCACCGTGCGTCCCGACGGTGCGACCGGCGAGGCGCGGATCGCCCGGTGGCGCGAGTGGGAGATCGAACTGGCCGACGGGGCCGACGAGCGCGGCGACGAACTCCTCGCCGCCGTGGCCGACCGGCTGCTCGCCGCCGGGGCACGCTCCTCGAAGTCCGGCAACAAGCTCGAGCAGGCCCTCGGTGGTGGAGTGCGGCGGCGCCGGCCGAGCCCCGTTCCCGCGGCCGACGGCCGGGCGGGGGACGTGCTGCATGCGCACCTCATCGAGCAGATCGACGCCCTGCTGGCCCGCGACCCCGAAGCCCGCCGCGACGAGCCCGACGGCGTCCACAAGATGCGGGTCGCCACCCGCCGGCTGCGCAGCGCGCTCGCCACCTACCGGCCGCTGCTGGATCGGGAGGTCACCGACCCGATCCGCGACGAGCTGAAGTGGATCGCCGGGGAGCTGGGTGGGCCGCGGGATGCCGAGGTGCTGCGCGAACGACTGATCGGGGCGCTGTCGCAGGAGCCCGACGACCTGGTATTCGGGCCCATCGCCGCCCGCATCACCGAGACCCTGCAGTCCGACCACCGGTCAGCGCACGACGAGCTGCTGGTCGCCCTGGACTCCGACCGGTACTGGGCGCTGCTGGACGCCCTGGACGAGCTGGCCCAGCAGCCGCCGTTCACGGAGCTGGCCGGCCAGCCGGCCGACGAGGTCATCACCGCCCGGGTCCGCAAGGCCTTCCGCCGGGTGCGGGCCCTGGTCGACGCGGGTGAGCCCGAGGGCGCCGAACACCGCGACGAGTGGTTCCACGAGATCCGCAAGGCGGCCAAGCGGCTGCGCTACGCGGCCGAATCGGCCGCCCCGGCCTTCGGCGAGAAGGCGACCGCGCTGGCCACCGCCGCGGAGGATTTGCAGGAGGTGCTCGGCGAGCACCAGGACAGTGTGGTCGCCCGCCAGGTGCTGCGGGACATGGCCGCGCGGTTCTTCCTGGACGGCGAGAACACCTTCTCCATCGGCCGGTTGCACGCCCGCGAGCAGTACCTGGCACGGGACATGGAGGAGCGGTTCCCGCAGGTCTGGTCCGCGGTGTCGCACAAGAAACTGCGTCGCTGGCTGAAGGGCTGAGCCTTGACCGGCTCCACGCGCCCGGTCGCCCCGGTGGCCCCGGTCCTGTTCCTGCTGTTCGTCACCGGCTGGGCGGCGAATCATTTCGCCGCGCTGCTGCCGGTGCTGCAGCGAGAGGAGGGCCTGTCGCCCGGTCTGCTGGCCGGCGTCTACGGGCTGTACGCGGTGGGCCTGCTGCCCGGTCTGCTGCTGGGCGGTGGGCTGTCCGATCGCATCGGCCGCAAGGTGCTGGCCGTCCCGGGTGCCGCCGTGGCCCTGCTCGGCACCGTCAGCCTGCTGGTCTGGCACGACCCGGCCGGACTCATCGTCGGCCGACTCCTGGTCGGGCTGGGGGCCGGGGCGACCTTCAGCGCCGGAACGGCCTGGGCCACCGACCGCCGCGGAACGACCGGCGCGACGTGGGCGGGGGTGGCGCTGACGGCCGGGTTCGCCGGCGGACCGGTCGTCTCCGGGGTGCTGGCCCAGGTGAGCGCGCACCCGCTGCCGGTCACCTTCGGGCTCAGTGCGCTGCTCTCGGCGGTCGCCGTGGTGGGGGCGGCGCGGCTGAGGCCGGTCGGCACCGGCCGGACGGCCACCCCGCCGACGGTGGCGCCCGGAGCGTCGGCGCCGCGGCGGGTCCGATCGACGAGCGCTGCATTGGGGTGGGCCCTGCCCATCGCGCCGTGGGTGTTCGCCGGCGCGACGGTCGGGGTGGTCACCCTGCCGTCGCGGCTGGACGAGTCGCTGCGCGGTCCGCTGCTCACCGGCATCTCGGCCGGGGTGGTCCTCGGCACCGGCATCGTCGTCCAGGTCCTGGCCCGCCGGGTCGGAGCCGGACCGGGCGCCGGGGTGCTGGGTGCCGCGGCGGCGGCCGCCGGGCTGGTGCTGGCCGGCGTCGGGGGAGCGGCGCCCGCCCTCGCGCTCGTGCTGGCCGCGGCGGTGCTGCTCGGCATCGGCTACGGCCTGTGCCTGCGGGCCGGACTGCTGGACCTGGCCACCTGGGCGCCCCCGGACAGCCGGGGGTCGCTGACCGGCCTGTTCTACCTGTGCACCTACATCGGGTTCGGGGTGCCGGTGCTGCTGGAGGCGGTGCGGCCGACCCTGGGCCCGGAACTGCCCCTGCTGGTCCTCGGCGGCCTGTCGGTCCTGGCCGCGTTCCAGCGCGGGCTGCGATTGGCCCGATCCCGGGGCTGACGTCAGGCGGGCGGGATGCCAGTGCTGCCGCGGACCCGCAGGGTCGGGGTGAGCAGTTCGAGCGTCGCCGGCCGGTCCGGATCGGCGATCCGCGCGTCGAACGCGGCCGCCGCCCGGCGGCCGACCTCGGCGTTGGCGTTGTCCACCGAGGTGAGCGCGACGGCCCGCAGCGAGGCCAGCCAGGTGTCGTCGTACCCGACGATCGACACGTCGTCCGGCACCCGCAGCCCGCGGTCCAGCGCCGCTGACTGCGCGGCGATCGCGGACAGGTCGTTCGCCGCGACGATCGCGGTCGGCCGACGATCCGGGTCGGCGTCCAGCAGCCGCACGGCGGCGGAGTACGCGCTGCTCTCGGAGGCATCGGCGGTCTCCACCCGGACCAGGTCGCCCCAGCCGTGGTCGGCCATCGCGGCCCGGTAGCCCTGGGCCCGCAGGTCGGCCGCGACCCCGAAGCGGCCGGCGAGGTGGGCGATGCGCCGGTGACCGAGGTCGACCAGGTGCTGGACGGCCAGCTGCGCCCCGGTCAGGTCGTCGTTGGCGATGACGTCGACGCCGGGCAGGTCGACATCCCGGTTGCCGGCGACGACGGTGGGCAGCCGGGCAGCGCGCAACAGGTCCTGCGCCCCGGGCACGGTCCCGACGACCACCAGCCCGTCGACCCGCAGCTCACGGAAACTGGGCACTGCGGCGCTGTCGATGCCCTGCCCGCCGCCGGCGGCGGCCAGCAGGGTGTGCCGACCCTGTTCGTGCAGGGCATCGCGCAGCGCCTCCAGGCAGTCGACGAACCACGGGTTGCGCAGGTCGTCGAGCAGCACCCCGACCAGGCCGGTACGGGAGCCGGACAGCGAGCGGGCGAGGAGGTTGGGGCGGTAGTCCAGCTCGGCCATGGCCTGCTCGACGGCGCCCCGCTTGGCCGGGCTGACGTGCGGCGAACCCTGCAGCACCAGCGACACCAGCGACTTGGAGACCCCGGCGCGGGCGGCGACCGTCCGGATGGTGACGCGCTCGGACATCCCGGCCTCCCTCGCTGGACCGGTCCACGATAACCAGCGACTCGCCATTTTGTCTTGACAATCCGACGGCGGTCCGCGAAGACTGGCCACGGCGTTTGGACCGGTCCACAAGTTCGGCCCGGCCCGCCCCCGACGCCATCGATCCGCTGATCCGTCTTCACCGAGGAGGACACCCATGCCCCCCGCCCGCCGTCCCCTGGGCATCGCCGTCGCCGGTTTCGGCTGGATGGGTCGGGTCCACACCCAGGCCTACCTGCGGCTGCTGCACCACTACCCGTCGCTCACCCTGGCCCCGCAGCTGATCACCGTGGCCGACGAGGTCCCCGGCCGGGCCGAGGAGGCCTGCGCGCAGTACGGGTTCGTCACCCCGGCCCGCGACTGGCGGGAGATTCTGGACGATCCGCGCATCGACGCGGTCAGCGTGGCCGCCCCCAACTTCCTGCACGCCGAGATCGGCAGCGCGGTCGCCCGGGCCGGCAAGCACCTGTGGATCGAGAAGCCGGTCGGCCTGACCACCGCCGACGCCACCGCCGTCGCCGACGCGGTGGCCGCGGCCGGAGTGCAGAGCGCCGTCGGCTTCAACTACCGCAACGCCCCCGCCGTCGAGGCGGCTCGTGACCTCATCGCCGCCGGGGACATCGGCACCGTCACCCACGGCCGGTTCCGCTTCTTCAGCGACTACGCCGGGCATCCGGACGGTGCGCTGACCTGGCGCTACGAGCAGGCCCGCGGCGGCAACGGCGTGCTGGGCGACCTGGCCTCGCACGCGGTCGACCTGGCCGCGTTCGTCCTGGGCGACGGCATCGACGCGCTGGTCGCCGACACCGCCACGTTCATCCCGCAGCGGCCCAAGCCGTCCGGCGCGACCGTCGGCCACGGCCTGGCCACCGGCGGCGAGCTCGGCCCGGTGGAGAACGTCGACTACGTCTCCGCGCTGGTCCGCTTCGCCTCCGGCGCACGGATCGTCACCGAGGCCAGCCGCGTCGCGGTGGGCGAGCAGAACGCCTACGGCTTCGAGGTCCACGGCACCCGCGGCATGGTCGCGTGGGACTTCCGGGGACTGGGCGAGCTGTCCCTGTCGGTCGGCGAGAGCTACCAGGACCAGCCGCTGCAGACCGTCTTCGTCGGCCCGAAGGCCGGTGACTATGCCGCGTTCCAGCCCGGGTCGGCGTCGGCGATGAGCTACGACGACCTCAAGGTCATCGAGGCGTACCGCTTCGTGAAGTCCATCGAGACCGGCACGTCGGTGGGCACCAGCCTGGTCGACGCGGTGCGCAGCGCCTCGGTGCTGGACGCGATGACCGAGTCCGTCGCGACCGGTGCCTGGGTGCGGCCGGTGACCGCATGACCGCCGCCGTCGCGCCGGTGCGGGTGGGGGTGATCGGCACCGGCATCATGGGCGCCGACCACGCCCGCAACCTGCATCGCTTCGTCTCCGGCGCTGTGATCGCCGCCGTCACCGACTGGGACGCCGACCGGGCCGCCGCGGTGGCCGCCGAGATCCCGGGCTGTCGGGTGCTGACCGACGGGTTCGCAATCATCGCCGACGCCGACGTCGACGCCGTCCTCATCGCCTCGGCCGACCACACCCACGCCGAGCTGGTGTTGGCGGCGATCGCCGCCGGCAAGCCGGTGCTCTGCGAGAAGCCGCTGGCCCCGACGGTGGCCGAGTGCATCACCGTGGTGCAGGCCGAGCAGGACGCCCTCCGCGACGGCCGGATCGAACGGCCGGTCGTCACCCTCGGCTTCATGCGCCGCTTCGACCCGGGCTACGTCCAGCTGCGGGACACCCTGCGGTCCGGCGCGATCGGCACTCCGCTGCTGGTCCACCACGTCAGCCGGGGCGTCTCGTCCGGACCGGGTGCGACCAGCGAGTCCAGCGTCACCGGGTCGTCGGTGCACGAGTTCGACATCGTCCCGTGGCTGCTGGGCTCGCCGATCGTCGAGGTCAGCTGGCACTCAGGTCGGCCGACTGCTGTGTCTGATTTCCAAGACCCGCAGCTGCTGCACCTGCGCACCGCCGACGGGGTGCTGACCGTTCAGGAGACCTTCCTCAACGCCCGGTACGGCTACGTTATCGGCGCCGAGGTGGTCGGTGAGACCGGCACCGCGGTGCTGCCGCAGCCGGCCGCGGTGGTGACCGGCGGCAACCTGTCGGTCGGGCACGGACTGGCCGCCGACTGGCGGCCCCGGTTCGCCGACGCCTACCGCCTGGAGCTGCAGGAGTGGGTGGACGCCATCATCGCCGGCCGCGAGTCGACGCTGGCCACGGCCCGGGACGGGCTCGTCGCCGCGGTCGTCTCGGACGCGGTCATCGCCTCCATGCACGCGGGCGGCGCGGCCACCGCGGTCGCGCTGCCGGACGTCGCGTCGTGACCGGGTTCCCCACGGCGCTGCCGACCTCGCGGGTGCCCGACCCGCGGGCCGCGCCGTCCGTGCGCTGGGGCGTCATCGGCACCGGCTGGATCGCCGAACGGTTCGTCGGTGCGCTGCTGCGGAACACCGGCCAGCAGGTGGTGGCCATCGGGTCCCGAGACGTCGCCCGTTCCCGGGAGTTCGCCGGCCGCTTCGGCGTGTCCGGGGCCTACGGCTCCTACGAGGAACTGGTGGCGGCGCCGGACGTGGACGTCGTCTACGTGGCCACTCCGCACAACGCCCACCGTCCCTGCGCCCGGCTGGTGCTGGAGGCCGGCAAGCACGTGCTGGTCGAGAAGCCGATCGGGCTGAACGCGGCCGAGGCGCAGGAGCTGGCCGATCTGGCCGACGAGCGTGGCCTGTTCTGCATGGAGGCGCTCTGGAGCCTCTTCCTGCCGAAGTTCGACGTCATCCGGCAGCTGATGGCCGACGGCGTCCTCGGCACCATCGGGACGGTGCTGGCCGACATGGGGGAGTGGTTCCCCGGCTCGCATCGCATCCTGCGGGCGGACCTGGCCGGCGGTCCGCTGCTCGACCTCGGCACCTACCCGGTGATGTTCGCGAACTGGATCCTGGGGTCCGACCTGAGCGTCACGGCGATCGGGCAGCCGCACCCGGCCGGGGTCAACGGGCAGGTCGGCGCGCTGCTGGCCGATGCGGCCGGCCACCAGGCCGTCGTACACTCCACTCTCGGCGGGCTGACCCCGACCACGGCGACGGTGGCCGGTACGTCGGCGTCGTTGTTCCTGGACGGGCCGTTCTACCAGCCGGGCACGTTCACCCTGGTCGCCGCGGACGGCTCGGCCCGCCTGCGGTACGAGGAGGAGGCGGTCGCCCACGAGGCGCTGCACTTTCAGGCGGCCGAGGTCGCGCGGTGTATCAGCGAGGGGCGGACGCAGTCGGCGATCCGGCCGCTGGCGGACTCGATCGCCACCCTGCGGGTGATCGACGAGATCCGCCGGCAGCTGGGGATCGTGTTCGCCGAGGAGCGCTGACCCTGGCCCCCGGCCTGCAGTCGAATCCCGCGCGCGGATTCAGAGCGCTGCGACGAGCCGCCACACCGCCCACCCGAGCCAGCCGACCAGCACCACGACGGTGAGCGGGTGGCGGACGAGACGGTCCAGGTTCGGACCCGCCCGGCCCGCGACCCGTCGCGCCAGCAGCACCCCGGCGAGCACGAGCGTCAGGCCGAGCAGCGGCGGTCCGAACGGGTGCGCGGCCAATGAGGCGTCGAGATCGCCGTGCACCGCGAACACCCAGGAGCGGGTCAGGCCGCAGCCGGGGCAGGGGAGTCCGGTGAGCAACCGGAACGGGCACACGACCGGTCCGTTCGCGACGGTTGCCGGGTCGAGCGCGCCGGCGACCGCCGCGCCCAGCATCCCACCGGCCACCAGCCGTTCCAGGCTGGTGACCCGGCGGGGGAGTGTCCAGACGGTCAGGGCAGGGGCCGTCCGTCGACGTCCGGCACCTTGCGGACGATGATCAGGATGAAGTCGACGAGCGCCCAGATGCCCAGACCGCCGCAGGTCAGCAGCTTGGCCACCCCGAGCCCCGTGTAGCCCAGGTAGAACCGGTCGACCCCGAAGGTGCCGAGGAAGAACGACAGCAGGGTGGCGGTCAGCCAGTCCCGGTGGGAGAACAGTCCCGGGACCTGTCGGGCCGGGAACGGCGCGGGCGAGGTGGTCGAGCGGATGAAGGTGTCGCCCTTGACGTCGCCGATGGCGACGGCCTGCCGGAGCTGGGCGAAATCGTAGGGGCCCTGTTCCTGCCCCATGATCGAGATGAAGAACAGGCCGGGGTCCGGGCTGTAGCCGTACGGAGACTGTGGGTGCACGCAGGCAGCGTAGGGGTCGGCGATGTCGCGCGGACGGCGGCAGGGCCCGTCGTCACCCGGATGCGGGGACGACGGGCCCGGCCGCGATCAGTTCTTCGGGCGGAACAGGTCGCCGAGTGGCGGGGCGGACGACACCCCCGGGTGGGGTGCGCCGAGACCGGAGGAGCCGGGTTCGGGACGCAGATCGAGCCGGGTGATGATCTCGGCCGCGAGTTCGGCCGGCCGCCGGCCGATGTCGACGGTCAGGACCTGCTCGTCCGGTCCGGGGGGCTCGAGCGTGGAGATCTGCGAGTCCAGCAGCGTGGTCGGCATGAAGTGGTCCATGCGGGCGTTCAGCCGGTCGGCCAGGGTCTCGCGGCTGCCGGCCAGGTGCACGAACAGCACGTGCTCGCCGCGGAGCTTGTCACGGTAGACCCGCTTGAGTGCCGAGCAGGTGATGACGCCGGGAACCCCGGCGCTGGTGTGGTCCACGATCCAGTCGGCCACCCGGTCCAGCCAGGGCCAGCGGTCCTCATCGGTGAGCGGGGTGCCGGCGTGCATCTTCTCGACGTTGGCCGGCGGGTGCAGGTCGTCGCCCTCCTCGAGGTCCCAGCCGAGCTGGCCGGCCAGGATGCCGGCGACGGTGGATTTGCCCGAACCGGACACGCCCATGACCACCAGGACGGGCTGCTGGATGTTCGATCCCTGCGTCATGGCGTCAGACCACCAGGCTCAGCAGCAGCACGCCACCCAGACCGCAGACGGAGATGAGGCACTCCATCACCGACCAGGTCTTGAGCGTCTGACCGATGGTGGTGCCGAGGTACTCCTTGACCAGCCAGAACCCGGCGTCGTTGACGTGCGACAGGAAGACCGAGCCGGAGCCGATGGCCAGGACCATCAGGGCCACCATCGGGCTGGACAGCTCGGCGGCGACCGGGGCGAGGATGCCCGCGGCGGTGACGGTGGCGACGGTGGCCGACCCGGTGGCGACGCGGATGAGGACGGCGACGAACCAGGCCAGGATCAGCACGGGGACGCTGCTGCCGGCGACGGCGTCGGCGATCATCTGCCCGATTCCGGTGGCGATCAGCACCTGCTTGAGGCCACCGCCGGCGCCGACGATGACGAGGATGCCGGCGATGGGCGGCAGGGACTTCTCGAGCGTCTTGCTGACCGCGTCCTTGTTCATGTGGCCGCCGCTGCCGAGGACGAAGATGCCGGCGACCACGGCGATGGTCAGGGCGATGGTGGGGGTGCCGAGGAAGTCCAGCAGCGACTTCCAGGTGGCGTCGGAGTCCTCGGCGAAGACGTCGGCCAGCGCCTTGGCCAGCATCAGGATGACCGGCAGCAGGATGGAGAACAGCGCGGCGCCGAAGGTCGGACGCGGCCGGTCGGGGTCCTCGCCCTTGTCCTCACCGGTGCTGAACAGGGCGGGCACCGGGACGGGGGCCCAGCGCGCGGCGAAGGTGGAGAAGAGCGGCCCGGCGATGACGACGGTCGGGATCGCGACGAGCACGCCGAACGCCAGGGTCAGCCCCAGGTTGGCGCCGAGGCTGCCGATCGCGGTGAGCGGGCCGGGGTGCGGCGGCACCAGGCCGTGCATGGCGGACAGGCCGGCGAGCGTCGGGATGGCGATCTTCATCAGGGGCAGGCCGGAGCGGCGGGCGACCAGGATGATCACCGGCATCAGCAGGACCAGGCCGACCTCGAAGAACATCGGCAGGCCGATGATCGCGCCGACCAGGCCCATCATCCAGGGCAGGGCCCGCGGGGACGCCCGGCCGACCAGGGTGTCGACGATGCGGTCGGCGCCGCCGGAGTCGGCCAGCAGCTTGCCGTACATCGCGCCGAGGGCGATGAGGATGCCGACGCTGGCCGAGGTGCTGCCGAACCCGGCCGCGAACTCGGTGACGCTCTTGGCCGGGGCCAGGCCCGCGGCGATGCCGATGCCCAGGCCGCCGATCAGCAGGGCCAGGAACGGGTGCACCTTCAGCCAGGTGATCAGCACGACGATCACCGCGATGCCGGCGAGACCGGCGGTGATCAGTTGTGCGCTGCTGCCGCTGGGCTGGATCGGGTCGGTGGCGGTGAGCAGCGGCGGGACCAGGGCCGCGTGGGGGCCGAGCAGATCGAGAGTCATCAACGCTCCATCGAGTTGGACGGGCCGGCGCCGCGACACATCGGGCGCGACCGGCTGTTGAGGCAGAACTGTGGCAGCACACGTCCTACACATCAACCCCTGACAAGCCATTAATACTACTAATCACCCGTTCGGACGGAGATGCGCATGATCAGAAGGCCGTCAGCCCGCATACTGTGGGCATGACGTCACCGGGGGCACAGTTCCCCGCTCATCAGCAACTGCACGACGCCGTGGTGCAACGCTGGGGCTGGGACATCGTCTCGGGTGCCCTGCCGCCCGGGACCCGCCTGTCGGCCGACACCGCCGCCACCCAGCTCGCCGTGTCCCGCACCGTGGTGCGCGAGGCCGTCCGGGTCCTGGAGTCGATGGGGCTGCTGGCCGCCCGCCGCCGGGTGGGCATCACCGTGCAGCCGCCGGAGGCCTGGGACCCCTACGACCTCAACATCATTCGCTGGCGACTGGCCGGCCCCGACCGGGTCACCCACCTGCAACACCTGGGTCAGCTGCGGTCGGCCATCGAGCCGCTGGCCGCCCGGCTGGCCGCGACGAACGCCTCGGGGGACGACTGCGGGGCGCTGACCGCCGCGGTGATCGGCATGTCGGCGACCTCCCGCACCGCCAACGCCGCCGACTACCTCGCCCACGACTCGGCCTTCCACCGCACCCTGCTCCGGGCCTCGGGCAACCCCATGCTGGCCGGGCTGGCCGAGGTCGTCGTCGAAGTGCTCGCCGGGCGGACCCGCCACGCCCTGATGCCGGCGACGGCCGACTCGGAGGCCGTGCGGTTGCACGGCGTCGTCGCCTCCTGCATCCAGGCCGGTGACGCCCCCGGGGCGGAAGCCGCGATGCGGGCCATCGTCGACGAGTCCACCGCCGCCGTGCTGGCCATGGACGCCGAGACGGACGAGCAGCCCACCCGGGCGGCGCTGCCGTCGGTGCTCGGACCCCGGCCGTTACCCGACCCGTCCTGACGCCGACGAATACGGTCGACGCTGATCGGCAGCGCGATTCGACCCCCGAAATGCCCTCCCCCCGGGCAGATGATCGGCGCCAGCGACGTTCGTCAGCGTCAGCGCGCTCATCTCGAACCCGCAGACGACACAACCCCTGTGGCCGGGCTGGCCACAGGGGTCGTGTGCTGGTCGGTTGCGGCGGTTACCGGCCGCCGGCCACCAGCGTCGTGCCGGCCTTGCGGACGACGAAGCTGAACATGGCCAGCGTGATGCCGGAGATGATGGCCCACACCGAGACGATCCAGAGCAGGCTCAGGATGCCGTTGACGGTCGGGGTGAGGATCAGCGACAGACCGAAGATCACGGCCAGCACACCCCACGCCACCATCCAGCCCCACCCGGAACCGGCGACCTTGCGCAGCTGCAGGCCACCGGCGATCGCCGCGATACCGGCGATGAGCGCCCAGAAGCCGACCAGGAAGACGAAGACGGTCGCGCTCTCCTTCGGCCAGACCAGGATGATGACGGCGGCCAGGATCGACAGACCACCCAGGACCAGGTGGTAGGTCTTGGACTGGCCCTCGGTGAAGCCCTGGATGATCGTGAACACGCCATCGACGATGAGATAGGCGACGAAGAGCATCGCGAACACCAGGACGGTGGCCCCCGGCCACACCTGCATCATGATGCCGAGCGCGATGAGGGTGATGCCGCGCAGCAGCAGCACCCACCAGTACTTGGCTGCGGTCGCACCGAGTTGGGAAAGAGTCGTCACAGGGGCCTCCTCGAAACAGGTCGGCCACGGAGCCGGGACCGTCCCGGCGACGGCGCGACGAGCGGACGGTACCAGCGTGATCACCCGATTCGACGGCGCTGAATCAAACGTGTGACAGCAGCGTTGTCGCAGCGAGACCTCCCGTCACCAGGGGCCGGTGTCCTCGCCCGCGGCGGCCCGCTCGGAGAAGTCGTCGAGCGCCCCGTCGTCGTCCAGGGAACCGACCCCCATCAGCGACGAGTCGAGGAACGCCTTCTCGTCGGGCCGGTACCGCAGGACGGTGTCGACGTAGGAGCGGGTGGCGTCGGCCATCGACACCTCGCGGCCCATGCTCTCGGACAGGAACCACCGGTGCTCGAGGACCTCGTGGAAGACCTCGGCCGGCTCCAGCTTGTCCCGCAGGTCCCCGGGGATCGCCTCGATGACCGGGTCGTAGACGTCGGTGACGTAGTGGTGCGCGACGGTGTCCTCGTCGACGTCGGTGCCGGGCATGACCGCCTGCGACCGGTAGGTGTCGAGATCGTTGAGGATGCGGCGGGCCTGGTTCTCCTGGACGTCGATGCCGGTCAGGGAGAACAGCCGGCGGCGGTGGTGGCCGGCGTCGACCACCTGGGTCTGCACCATGATCCGCGGGTTGTCGGCGTGTTCGCTGACCTGGATCTGGGCGACGTCGTAGCCGAGTTCGTTGAGCTTGCGGAGCCGCTGCTCGATGCGCCACCACTCCTCGTCGCCGACGGTCTGCGGCTCGGTCAGCAGGTCCCACAACTTCTCGTACCGCTGCACCACCGAGATGGCGGTCTCCAGCGGGTCGATCGACTCCGGCAGCATCCCGGACATCTGCAGGTCGAGGAGCTCGCCGGCGACGTTGGTCTCGACGATCTCCAGGTCCTGCCAGCGCTGGCCGTTGGACAGCGACTCCCGCAGCTCGCCCGTCTCGGCGTCCACCAGGTAGGCGGCCAGGGCGCCGGCGTCCCGGCGGAACAGCGTGTTGGACAGTGAGCAGTCCTTCCACGCGAACCCGGCCAGGTGCAGGCGCACCAGCAGCTCGGCCAGCGCGTCCAGCAGTTTGGGTTCCAGGTCCGGGTCGATGCGGCGCGAGAACAGCGCCCGGTAGGGCAGCGAGAAGCGCAGGTGTTTGGTGACCAGGGCGGCGTCCAGCGGCTCGCCCTCGGGAGTGAACCGGTTGGCCACGACGCCGACGGCCTGCACGACGGGGATGGACAGCCGGGCCAGCTCGCGCAGCTGCTCGTACTCGTGCTCGGCCAGGCCCTGCGAGATCTCCTTAATCGCGTAGACGATGCCGCCGATGCGGACGAAACGCACGACGTGGCGCGAGATCCCGCGGGGGAGGGACACCAGCTTCTCGCGCGGCCACTTCTCCAGCGGGGTCGACCAGGGGAGGGTCAGCAGGTCGGTCGGGTCGGGCCCGCTGGCGAATTGCATCCGCATGCCGGTCAGCCTGGCACAGCTGACCCGGATCAGCCCCGCACGTGCGCGGCGGCGTCGGCGAGTGCGCGGAACAGCGCCGGGTCGGTCAGCGTCTCCGGATGCCACTGCACGCCGACCCGGAACCGGTCCCCGGGTGCCTCCATGGCCTCGAGCAGACCGTCGGTCGCGTGGGCGGCCGGTCGGCAGCGGTCGCCCAGGTCGGCGACGGCCTGGTGATGGTGACAGGCGACGCGGGTGACCGGGCCGAGGATCCCGGCGATCCGGGACCCGGCCACGGTGTGCACCTCGACGGCGCCGTAGACGTCCACGCCGGGGCAGTGCAGATCGGTGCCGAGGACGTCAGGGACGTGCTGGGCGAGCCGCCCACCGTCGACGACCGCCATCACCTGCATCCCCCGGCACACCCCGAGGACGGGCAGCTCCAGGTCGTCGGCCGCGTGCAGCAACGCCATCTCGGAGACGTCCCGGTCGTCGTGCCAGCCCCGGGTGCGTTCGTGGGGTTCCTCGCCGTAGCGGGCCGGGTTGACGTCGGACCCGCCGGCGATGACGAGACCGTCGATGCGGCGGACGATGTCGATGGCCCGGTCGCCCGGCCCCAGGGGCGGGATGAGCAGCGGGGTGCCCCCGCCCCTCCGCACCGCGTCGACGTACGCGGCCGGCAGCAGGGTGGCGTCCACCTCCGTCCACCGTCCCCAGGTCGCGGGTTGGCGGTAGGTGGTGACGCCGATCAGGGGGCGATTCATCGGAGCCAGTGTCGGTGACCGGCTGTCGCCGTGCACGTCGGCCCCGGTCAGTCGCTCCCGGTGCCGGTGTCGGCCAGATCGCTGCAGAGGGCGACGACCTCGACCCGCAGGGGTGTCGTCGGCAGCGGCGGACCCTCCGCGTCGGCGAGGGCGTCGAGGTCGTTATCGGCGACGCCGAAGGCGCGGAAGAACACCAGACGCGAGTCGCGCATGCGGATCTCGTCGAACCCGTCCCGGACGGTCCGGCGCAGGATGGCGGTCAGCAGGCCGTGACCGAGATCTGCGGCCAGGGTGGCGTCGGGGACCCGGAATCGGCCCGACTCCACGGCCTGCCGGAAATCGGCGAGCGAATGGGCTGCCGCCTGCCGGCCCACGGAGCCGTCCCGGGCCAGGAGCCGCAGGAGCAGCGCGGCGCAGACCGGGTCCGTACTCGACCGTTGAACCTGGTAGGTCAGACGCCGCCCGAGGCGTTCGGCCGCGTCCGGGCAGGTCGCGTCCCACCCGTGCATCTCGACGTTCAGCCGGGCGCCGACGGCGAACGCCACGTGGTCGAGGAAGGCGTCCATCGTCGGGAAGTGGCGGTAGAACGTGCCCCGCGACATCCCGGCTGCCCGCAGGATGTCGTCGACGACGAGGCTCTCCACCGGGCCTTCGCCCGAGATGTCGAAGAACGCCTGGACCAGTCGTCGGCTCGTCCGGTGCCGCCGCAGCCGGGCGGTGCGGCGGCGGAAATCCTCGACGGGTTCGTCGGCACCGGTGGTCATGCCGCCATCCAACCGCGTTCAGCCGGTCGGCCGGGGCGGCTCCAGACGGGGACCGACCCGCGGATCGACCAGGTATCGGAGCGTCTGTGCGGGGGCGGGGACGTCGCCCACGACCAGATCGTCGGTGTACCGGCCGATGTCGTCACCGGTGAGCCACGAGGGGTTGTCGATGCCGGCCGCCTGCCGGGCCCGGGTGCGGACCATGCCCAGCACGAGCGCGTAGATACGGGTTCCAGTCGGACGCAGCTGTTCGGCCAGGGTGCGCAGCAGCGAGCGCATGGCCGCATTGGTCGAACCCATCAGGGGGTTCTGCGGGAAGGGGATCTCGGCACTCATGCCGAGCACGGTGACCACGGCTCCGGCGGGCCGGACGAGGGGGACCAGCGTGCGCAGGGCCCGCAGCCCACCCAGTTCGTTGACCTCGATCATCTGTCGGACGTCCTCGTCGGGGATGTCGAGCACTGTTCCGCCGTGCGCGTGCCCGGGGTCGCCGATGGCGATCAGGACGCCGTCGAACGTTCCGGCCCGGGCCGTGAACCAGGCAGCTGCGGACGCGGCGGTCACGTCGGCGACCACCGCCTCGACGGGCCCGGGCAATCGCGCGGCGAGCGCGTCCAGCCGTGCGGCGTCGCGGCCGACCGCGACCACCTCGTTCCCGGCCCGCAGGAGCGCCCGGCAGGCCCCTTCGCCGATACCCCCGGTCGCCCCGGCCACCAGGACCCGTCGGCCGTTCGCCGGCGCGGTCACGAGAACACCTGGGCCATCGGACCGAGCAGTTGCTCCTCCTCGTAGGCCAGGTGGGCGCGCAGGACGGTGGAGAACTCCGCCAGCGTGCGTCGGAGGGCTGCGCGTCCGTCGGCGTCCGCGACGGCCAGGGCCACCAGGGCGCCGTCCAGGCGTTCCAGCAGGTCGTGCACGACGACGTGCTCACGTTCCAGCCGATCCAGGACATCGCCCAGGTCGGGTCGGGCGCTGCGGAGCAGCGGGAAGATCTCGTGGTCCTCGCCGTAATGGTGCTGGGCGACGGCCAGGCAGTGCGCCGAGCAGTAGGCGCCGGTCGTCCAGTCGTGGCGGCGCAGCGCGAGCCGCTGGAGGTCGCCGCGGGCTCCGGCGATGTCGACGCGTCCGGCGAGCGCCTCGTCGACCAGACGGCTGACCTGAGCCAGTTCGTCGCGCAGGCCGTCGTGCACCGTGACCAGTGATCGGGCGGCGGCGCGACCACGTTCGGTCGGTGCGGTGTCGTCGACTCGTGGGGTCTGCAGTTCCATCGGCGCTCCCGCTTCGGCTCAGTCAGAATGACGTAGTGTCATTATGACTGTCGATGGGGATGCGCGCCAGAGCGACGTCGGCCGCATGTCAGGGCAGGGCGGCCTGGCGTTCGCCGAGGAACCTGGCCTCCGCCTCGTTGCCCGTCAGCGCCAGAGCCCGGTCGTAGGCGGCGCGGGCGTCTGCGGGCCGATCGAGTTGCGCGAGGACCTCGGCCCGGGTGGCGTGGAAATGCTGGTAGCGGTCCAGTTGGTCGACGGCCGGCGACATGACCAGCTCGTCCAGCACCTGCAGGGCGGCCGCCGGGCCGTCGGTCTCCAACACAGCGACGGCCCGGTTCACCGCGACGACGGGACTGCCGGTGGCGGCCAGCAACTGGTCGTACAGTGCGCGGATCTGGCCCCAGTCGGTCTGAGTCGCGTCGGCCGCGTCAGCATGCACGGCGGCGATGGCGGCCTGCCACTGGTAGGGCCCAGGGCTGTTGCGACGCAGACAGTCTCGGACGATCGCATGTCCCTCGATGATCAGCGGACGGTCCCAACGGCCGCGGTCCTGGTCGGCCAGCCTGACCAGCCGTCCACGGTCGTCCAGACGCGCGGGACGACGGGCCGCGGTCAGCAGCAGCAGGGCGAGCAGCCCACGGGCCTCGGGTTCGTCGGGCATCAGCTCGACCAGCAACCGGGCCAACCGGATCGCCTCGTGGCACAGGTCGTCGCGAATGAGGGCCTGCCCCGTGGTGGCCGTGTACCCCTCGTTGAAGATCAGATACACGACGGCCAGCACCGGCGGCAGCCGGTCGGGCAGGTCGGCGTCCCGTGGGATGCGGTACGGGATGCCGGCCGCCGTGATCTTGGCCTTGGCCCGGCTGATGCGCTGACCCATGGTCGGTTCGGGAACCATGAACGCGCGGGCGATCTCGTCGGTGGACAACCCGCCGAGCAGCCGAAGGGTCAGCGCCACCTGCGCGGCGGGAGCCAGAGCCGGGTGGCAGCACGTGAAGACGAGCCGCAGCCGGTCGTCGTCCACCGGGCCCACCTCCCGTGGCTCCGGATCGTGGTCGGTGATCCGGTAGGCCTGCTCGTACCGGTGTCGACGGGTCGACTCCCGGCGGATGCGGTCCAGGGCCCGGTTGCGGGCGGTGGTGACGATCCACCCACCCGGATTGGGTGGGGTGCCGTCGTTCGGCCACCGGTCGGTCGCCACCGCGAACGCCTCCTGGACCGCCTCCTCGGCGCTGTCGATATCGCCCAGCAGACGGGTCAGGGTGGCGACGGCCCGGCCGTACTCGGCCCGGAAGACCGTCGAGACAGGATCCATCGCCGCCCCGGACATCCGGTGATCAGCGCTCCGGCTCGGTACGGGATGCTCGCCTGCGGGCCCGCTCCGCTCCTCGTCGATGGGCCGACGCCTTCTCCGCTCGTTCCTCGCTCCGTCGTTGTCGGCCGGCGCGCCGCGGGCGCACTTCGATGCTCACTCGCCCTCCGGCTCGGTTCGGGATGCTCGCCTCCGGGCTCGCTCCGCTCCTCGTCGCCTGGGGGCGCCTTCGATGCTCACTCGCCCTCCGGCTCGTCCTGGAACGGGCGGACCTCGACCGGCCCACCGCACGCGACGGCGCCCTCGCCGGCCAATCGCAGGGCTTCGTCGAGGTCGGCGGCCTTGATGACCCAGAACCCGCCGATGTGCTCCTTGGCCTCGGCGAACGGACCGTCGGTGGTCGTGATCCCACCGCCGGCCGACGGCTGGACGACCGTGGCGACATCGGCCGGGTGCAGCCCGCCGGCGAACACCCAGTGGCCGCTCGTCTGCAGCTTCTTGTTGAAGGTGTCGACATCGGCGTACATGCGCTGGATCTCGTCCTCGGCCGGCACCGGAGCGCCCTCGACCATGTACACGGACAGCAGATACTGCTTCACGGGTTCCTCCTGGGGTGTGGTGTGGACACCATCTCCACGAACGACCTTTCCGGATTTCGACAGACCTTGGGCAGAAATTCTCGACGACTGCCGAGACAGTCGGTCGTTCGACCGATGCGCGGGTCGGTCGGTCTGGGGTTGGCTTCCGGGACAGCGCCCGGTACCCCTCGTCTCCCGACGTGGCAGACACAGGGTCTCGCTGGGGACGGGAGTGCAGATGAACGTTCGACCGAGCCCGCGGCCGCCGGTGGCCGGGACGCCCCGGGCGCAGAGGGTCGCGATCGCCCTGCGCGACAGCCTGTGGCTCGTCCCCCTCCTCTGCATGGTCGCCGGGATCGGCCTGTGCGTGGTGGCCACCGCCATCGACCGGGTTACCGGGAATTCCCTCGTCCCGCAGTGGCTGACCGGCCCGCCCAGTGCGGCACAGACCGTGCTCAGCACCATCGCCTCGTCCCTGGTCACTTTGATCACGCTGGTGATGACCGTGGTCACGGTCGCGGTGCAACTGGCCATGGGCCAGTTCTCACCCCGGATCGTCGGGGCGTTGCTGCGCGACCGTTCGAGCCAGCTCACCCACGGTCTGTTCGCGGCCACGCTGGTCTTCGCGCTGCTCGCGATCTCGCAGGTGGACGACTCCGCCGACGGCGGGCAGGGCTCCGTGCCCGGGGTGACGGTGCCGCTCGCCTATCTGTTGATGCTGGCCAGCGTCGTCGCCCTCGTGCTCTACGTGCACCACGCGGGGCAGACCCTACGGGTCGCCGGGCTCATCGACCTGGTCGGTGACCACCTGCACGCGGAGCTCGACCGGCTCTACCCGGCCGACCCCGCAGCGGCGGCGGACCCGGACCCGCAGGTGATCACGGCGCCGGAGCCGGGCGTGGTCGTCCGGTTCGACGGGCCCGGCCTGGTCGCCGCCGCGGTGGCCGCGGACTGCTCGCTCCGGCTGGTGCCGGCGATGGGTGACTTCGTCTGCGCGGGGGCGCCGCTGGTGATCGTGGACGCCGGCGACGGCGTTCGGCTGAACCGTCGGCACGTGGCCGACCTGGTGACGCTAGGGAACGAGCGCTCCTACCCGGACGACCCGGCGTACGCGTTCCGCCAGCTCGTCGACATCGCCGAACGCGGGGTCAGTGAACCCTTCTCGGACCCGACCACCACCGTGCAGGCCATCGACCGATTGCACGACGCGCTGCGCCAGCTGGCCACCCGGCACATTCCCGCCGGCGAGCACCGCGACGGGCGTGGAACCGTGCGGCTGCGGGTGCCCGCCCTCGACTGGACGGGGTACGTCCGGCTGGCCTTCGACGAGCTCCGACTCGCGGGAGCTCGTTCCCCCCAGGTGGCCCGCCGACTGCGCGCGGCCCTCGAGGACCTCAGGGCGGTCGCACCCGCCCCACGCCGACCTGAACTCGACCGCCAGTTGGAATTGTTGACCCAGGGTGTCCAGCGGTCGTTCGAGAGCGACCGCGACGTCGCACGCGATGACCGCCGACCAGCAGGGCCTCGGCTCTGGAGAAGACCTCGTGCAGGCGGCGGCCACCGGCCGGGGCAACGGTCACCGGGCCCACCCCGTTCCGGGTGCCGGCCGCCCCACCGTGGAGTGAGCGCGCGCCCGCTGTCCCGTTGCGAACGGTGGGTGCCTGGGACCATCGGGGCATGGGGTACGCCGGCGAGAAGCGGGAGATGCGGGTCCTGTTCGTGTGCAGCCGTAACCGGCTGCGCAGTCCCACGGCTGAGGCCGTGTTCCGCGATCGGCCGGGGATCGAGGTCGCCTCGGTCGGGCTGAAGCCGGACGCCGAAGAGGTGGCCACCCCGGAGGACATCGCCTGGGCGGACCTGATCTTCGTCATGGAGGCGTCGCACAAGCGGGAGCTGACGCGGCGCTTCCAGCGGTACCTCCGCGACAAGCGGGTGGTCGTGCTCGCGATCAGGGACGACTACGACTACCTGCAGCCCGAACTCGTCGATCTGCTGCAGCGGGTCGTTCCGCCCCACCTGCCCTGACGCCGGGATCAGGTCCCGCAGAACGTCGTGTACGTGCCGTAGTCCGACGCGGCCGGCTCGGCGTACCGCTCGAATCCGGGCCGCTCGGTGAACGGATCACCGATCGCGTCCAGCAGCGTGCCCAACGGCTGCAGGTCCCCGTCGGTGGCCGCGGCCAGGGCCTCCTCGACGAGGTGGTTGCGGGGCACGTAGGCCGGGTTGACACGGTCCATCCGGTCGCCGTCCGGGCCGGTCGCGCGCCAGCGGTCCAGCCAGGCGTCGATGGCGGCGAGGTCGAGCACCAGTTCGCGCACCGGTTCGCTCTCACCCCGGGCGGCCCGACCGAGGCGGCGGAAGAACGCCGTGTAGTCGACGTGGTTGGCCTGCAACAGGTCCGTCAGGTCGGTGCACAGGGCTGCGGCGACCTCGTCGGCCAGACCGGCCGGCAGGCCGAGCTTGTCGCGCATCCCGGCCAGCCACGCGGCGCTGTACCGGGGGCGGAACGTCTCCAGCACGCCGACGGCGAGCTCGACGGCCCGGTCGGAGTTCTCGTCGATGAGCGGGAGCAGTGCCTCGGCCAGCCGGGCCAGGTTCCACTCGGCGACCACCGGCTGGTTGCCGTACGCGTACCGCCCGCCGGTGTCGATCGAGCTGTACACGGTGGCCGGGTCGAAGACCGTCAGGAAGGCGCAGGGCCCGTAGTCGATGGTCTCGCCGGACAGCGTCATGTTGTCGGTGTTCATCACCCCGTGGACGAAGCCGATCAGCATCCAGTGCGCCACCAGGGACGCCTGTGCGGCGACGACCGCCTCGTACAACGCCAGCGCCGGCCGGTCGGCGTCGGCGGCGTGCGGGTGGTGCCGCACGATGGCGTGGTCGACGAGGCGCCGCAGGAGGTCGAGATCCTCGGTATGGTCGCTGATCGCCCGGGCGTACTGCACGCTGCCGACCCGCAGATGGCTGGCCGCGCTCCGGGTCAGCACGGCTCCGGGCAGGATGGTCTCGCGCCGGACGGGACGCCCGGTGGCGGTGACGGCCAGCGACCGGGTCGTCGGGACGCCGAGCGCGGCCATCGCCTCGCTGATGACGTACTCCCGCAGCATCGGGCCGATGACGGCGAATCCGTCGCCGCCCCGGGCGAAGGGCGTGCGGCCGGAACCCTTCAGGTGCAGGTCACGGACCCGCCCGTCCGGGGCGGTCAGCTCGCCCAGCAGCAGGGCCCGCCCGTCGCCCAGGCGCGGTGAGAACCCGCCGAACTGGTGCCCGGCGTAGCCCTGGGCGACCGGGGTCGCGCCGTCCGGGATCAGCCCGCCGACCAGGAACTGGCGACCGTCCGGGCCCTGCAGCCAGTCGGGATCGAGGCCGAGATCGCGGGCCACCGCCTCGTTGAGTACGAGCAGTTGGGGCTCGGTCACCGGCTCGGCCGACCAGGCGACGGCCAGTTCGGGCAGGTCGGCGGCGAACTGGTGGGTCAGGGAGGGGACCGTCACGACACTCACCTCCTGAAGCGTACGGACGTGGCCCGGGCGGGTGTCCCGGGCGACCTGGGGTTTGCGAGGATCGTCCGGTGACCGCACCCGATGCCCTGCTGCACCGCCTGGCCGAGTCCTACGGCATCGCCACTGAGTTCTGGGACTGGCGCGGCGCGCACGTCACCGTGCCGGGCGAGACGATCGTGGCCGTCCTGGCCGCGCTGGGCGTGGACGCCGGCACCCCGGAAGCCGCCCAGGCCGCTGCGGACGGCATCGCCGATCGGGAGTGGCGGCGCATGCTCGCCCCGACGGTGGTGGTCCGGCAGGGCCAGTCCCCGTCGGTCTTCGTGCACGTCACCCACGGTGAACCGGTGTCGATCTGGGTGGAGCTCGAGACGGGCGGCACCCGTGAGGACCTCGTCCAGGAGGAGAACTGGACGCCGCCCCGGCAGGTGGGGGACCGGCTCGTCGGCGAAGCCACGTTCCGGCTGCCGGCCGACCTCCCGTTGGGCTATCACACGCTGCGGGCGACGTCGCCGTCCGACGAGGGGGCGGCCAGCGTCATCGTGACGCCGTCGTGGGTCGGCCTGCCGGCGCGGCTCGGGCGGCAACGCAGCTGGGGGGTCGCCGCTCAGCTGTACAGCGTCCGCTCCGAGCAGTCCTGGGGGGTCGGTGACGCCGCCGATCTGGCCGATCTGGCCGTCTGGTCGGCCGGGCAGGGCGCCGGCTACGTCCTCGTCAACCCGTTGCACGCGGCCGAGCCGGTCCCGCCGCTGGAACCGTCGCCGTACCTGCCGACCACCCGGCGCTTCCAGAACCCGATCTATCTGCGGCCCGAGCGCATTCCGGAGTTCGCGGAGCTCGACCAGACCGCCCGCGACACGGTGGCTGCCGGGAAGGAGGGGCTGCGGGAGAGCCTCGCCGGGCAGGATGCGATCCTCCGCGACCCGTCGTGGGCGGCCAAGCAGCGGGCGCTGGAGCTGGTCCACGCGGTCCCGCGGACGGCCGGGCGCGAGCTGGCCTACCGCCAGTACTGCGAGCGCGAGGGCGACGGCCTGCAGGACTTCGCCACCTGGTGTGCGCTGGTCGAGGAGCACGGGGCGGACTGGCGGGAATGGCCGGACGAGCTGCAGCACCCCCGGTCGACCGCGGTGCAGGCGTTCCGCACCGGCCACGCCGACCGGGTCGACTGGTACCGCTGGCTGCAGTGGGTGCTCGACGAGCAGCTCTCCGTGGCGCAGGCCACCGCCCGCCGGGCCGGGATGGCGCTGGGGGTCATGCACGACCTGGCTGTCGGCGTCCATCCCCGCGGGGCCGACGCGTGGGCGCTGCAGGACGTCTTCGCCGCCGGGATGACGGTGGGCGCCCCGCCGGACACCTACAACCAGGCCGGTCAGGACTGGAGCCAGCCGCCGTGGCGGCCGGACCGGTTGGCCGAGGTCGGGTACGCGCCGTTCCGCAGCATGGTCGCCACCGTGCTCCGGTCGGCCGGTGGCCTGCGGGTCGACCACATCATCGGCATGTTCCGGCTGTGGTGGATCCCGGCCGGGCTCGGCCCGAAGAACGGCACCTATGTCCGGTACGACCATGAGGCGCTCATCGGCATCCTCGCCCTGGAGGCGGTGCGGGCCCAGGCCGCGATCGTCGGCGAGGATCTCGGCACCGTCGAGCCGTGGGTGCGCGACTACCTGCGCGATCGCGGCATCCTCGGCACGTCGATCCTCTGGTTCGAGTACGAGCTGGACTCCGGCGGGGCGGCCATCGGCCCGCTGCCGGCCGAGAAGTGGCGGGAGTACTGCCTGGCCTCGGTGACGACCCACGACCTGCCGCCGAGTGCGGCATATCTCGCGGGCGACCACGTCCGGCTGCGCCACGAGCTCGGTCTGCTCACCCGCAGCCTGGAGGAGGAACTGGACGCGGACGAGGCCGAACGCGCGGCCTGGCTGGTCGAACTGCGGCGCCGGGGAGCGCTGTCCGAGCACGCCGCCGAGGCGGCGGCCGACGGGCTCGATCCCGACGCGCCCGACGCCCCCGCCGACGACGTGCGGGCCACGGTCGAGGCGCTGCACCGCTACCTGAGCTGGACGCCGTCGCGCCTGCTCGGCGTCTCGCTGACCGACATGGTCGGCGACCGGCGCGGGCAGAACCAGCCCGGCACCATCGACGAGTACCCGAACTGGCGGGTGCCGCTGTCCGGTCCGGACGGGCAACCGATCTCGTTGGAGGACGTGTTCGCCAGCGAGCGGGCCGCCGCGCTGGCGGCGATCATGCGCGGCTGACCGACCGGCTGCACGGCGACGGTTCCGGCGCTACCGTCCCGGAATGGACAAGCCGGACATCGTGTCGCGCACCGAATGGCAGCGGCAGCGGGACGAACTGCTGATCGCCGAGAAGGCCGCGACCCGCGCGCTGGACGCCCTGGCGGCCCAGCGGCGGCGGTTGCCGATGGAGCGGGTCGAGCAGCACTACACCTTCGAGACGGCGGACGGACCACGGTCACTGGTCGAGCTGTTCGCCGGCCGCGACCAGTTGGCGCTCTACCAGTTCATGGACAACGGACCGGGCCAGTTCTGTCCGGGCTGCACCCAGTTCACCGACAACGTCCCGCCGGCGGCGCTGGCCCGGCTGGCCGAGCGGGGCGTCAGCTGGATCACCGTGTCGAACATGCCGCGTGCCCAGTTCGAGCCCTACGCCGCGAGCCGGGGGTGGACGGTGCCGTTCGCGTCGTCGGGCGGCACGAGCTGGGACGCCGACTGGGGCACCGGCTACTTCCATTTCTCGACGTTCCTACGCGACGGAGACGACGTCTACCGCACGTACCGGACCGCCGCGCGCGGAGTGGAGCCGATGCTGTTCCACTACGCGGTCCTCGACCGCACCGTCTACGGCCGGCAGGAGGACTGGGAGGACTCGCCGTCCGGCTGGCCGCAGCACCCGACGTACGGGTGACCGCTCGACTCCGTCGGCCGACCCGGATGGGGCGTGCGGCGGGCGCGTGTCCTGTCGGTGCCGTGTGTTGCAATGGACCGGCGGAATGACAGGCGTGTGATTCGGGGCCTCCGGGCCGCGACGCGATGGGTGCAGGGAGCAAGCGATGGACGGAGCGGCGGCCTCGGCCGAGCCGACTCGGACCACCACCGACGGGCCGGACGCGACGACCGGCTCCGGCATCGGGGATCCGTTGTCCCGGCGGGACCGGGACATCCTGGCCTTCGAGCGCAAGTGGTGGCAGTTTGCCGGGGCCAAGGAACAGGCCATCAAGGAGATGTTCGACCTGTCGCCCACCCGCTACTACCAGGTGCTCAACGGCATCATCGACAACCCGGCCGCCCTGGCCGAGGACCCGCTGCTGGTCCGGCGTCTGCGCCGACTGCGCAGCAGCCGACAGCGGGCCCGTTCGGCGCGGCGACTCGGCTTCGAGGTCTGAGCCACCCGCCTCAGGTCTGGTCCGAGCCACCCGGCCGCTGGGCCTTCCCGGTCGGCCGGGGCCGCGGGGGACGTGGCGTGCGGGGCGCCAGCCGCAGCTGGACGCTCCCGTCGGGCAGCCGCCCGGCCACCCGGCGGCGGCGGGGCATCCGCAGGCGCACCCGGCTGGACCGGCGGGGCCGCCGCGACTTCGGTTGCGGCCACAGCTCGGGGTGCCGGCGCAGGTGCTGGTACTTCCACCCCGCGTACGGCAGGTGCAGCAGATACACCAGCAGCCCGGCGACGGCGACGATCTCGGGTTCGATGACCAGGAACCCGACGCCGACCAGCAGGATCAGCAGCATCGGCACGATGGCCTGCGGTGCGACGCGCACCGACTTCAGGGCGATCGACGGGATGCGGGAGACCATCAGCACGCCCACCAGGACCATCCACAGCGCGACTGGCACGGGGCGGCTCCAGAAGCCGTCGTCGAACCGCAGGTACAGCAGCAACGGCACCTGCGACAGCAGACCGCCGGCGGGCGCGGGGACGCCGGTGAAGAATCCCCGGGCCCACGGTTTGGGTTCGTCGTCCAGCAGCGAGTTGAAGCGGGCCAGGCGCAGGGCGGCGCACACCGCGAACAGCAGGCAGACCACCCAGCCGTAGGCGCGGCCCTCGTCGCGCAGCAGCCAGATGTAGGTGACCAGGGCGGGGGCGACGCCGAAGGAGATGCAGTCCGAGAGGGAATCGAGCTCGGCGCCGATCCGGCTGGTCGAGTTGAGTAGCCGGGCGGCGGGGCCGTCCAGCGAGTCCAGGACGCCGGCGGCGGCGATGGCGCCGACGGCCAGCAGCCACTGCTGGTTCAGGCCGAAGGCGACGGCGCTCAACCCGGAGCACAGAGCCAGGACGGTGATGGCGTTGGGCAGGAAACGGACGCCCGGAACCTGGGGTCGCGCCTCGCTCTCCATCAGGGACGTTCCCACCGGGCCAGGACGGTCTCCCCACCCACCGCGCGCTGTCCCCGCTGCACGGCGAACTCCGTGCCGACCGGCAGGTAGGTGTCGACCCGGGACCCGAAGCGGATCAGCCCGTAGGTCGCGCCCAGCGGGGCGGCGTGGCCGGCCGCGGTGTCGCAGACGATGCGGCGGGCGATGAGCCCGGCGATCTGGGTGACGACCACCTCGCCGTGTGCGGTGTCCAGGACGACGGAGTTGCGTTCGTTGACGTCGGAGGCCTTGTCGAGGTCGGCCGACAGGAACTTGCCCGGCCGGTACGCCACCGCCCGCACCGTCCCGGACACCGGGAACCGCTGCACGTGCACGTCGAACACCGAGAGGAAGATCGACACCCGGGGGCGGGGCGTCGGTTCCAGACCGAGCTCGGGCGGCGGGGCGGCGTCCTGCAGGAGCGAGATCAGACCGTCCGCGGGGGCGACCACGACGTCCGTGTCGGCCGGGGCGACCCGCACCGGAGCGCGGAAGAAGGCGGCCGAGCCCAGGGTGGCCAGCGCGCCGATCCGTCCGACGGTCCGTCCGGTCCGCTTCAGCCCGACCGATCGGAGGGCGATCCGGGCGGCCACCGTAGCCGCGGCAGCGCCGAGGACGATGGGCCGCCCGCCCGGGTGCAGAGGTGGTGTCGTCGTCCGGATCAGGTCGAGCAGATGGGCTCCGGGGCCGGGGGCCTGGTCGGCCACGTCCTCGCCTCGCTTCTCCGACGCAACGGGTCGGTTCGGTCCTGATCGGGTGCCCGGTCCGGGCGGTGACCACGGTAGCGGAGGAACCTCCCCCAACCGGTGATCAACCAGGCCGATCGGGCGGGCCGGGCGGGCCGGTCGGCGGGACACTCGGGTGATGGAATTGACTGCCGCGCTCGACTTCGTCCGGTCCAACGACCACGCCGTGCTGCTCACCCGCCGCCGCAACGGTGAGCCGCAGATGTCCCCGGTGAACGCCGGGGTGGTCGACGGCCGGATCTGCATCTCCAGCCAGGCGCCGCGGGCCAAGGTCCGCCACCTCCGGCGCGACCCGCGGGCCTCCGTGCTCCTGCTTCCCGACGCCTTTTACGGCCACTGGGTGCAGGTCGACGGCCCGGCGGAGATCGTCGACCAGCACGGGCCGAACGGACCGGAACCGGCCCTGGAACTGCTGGTGGCCACCTACCGGGCCATCGCCGGGGAGCACCCTGACTGGGATGATTATCGGCAGGCGATGATCGCCGACGATCGGGTCGTCATCCGGATCACCCCGGAGCGGGCGGTCGGCGGCTGAGCGGACAGGTGGGGGATCGATGGACGAGGACGGCTTCTGGCGGTTGGTCGACGAGGCGCGAGCCGGGAGTTCCGCTCTGGACGAGTCGACGGTGGGGCGGCTCCGGGTACTGCTCGACGGGCTGTCGCCGCGCTCGACGCTCGACGCGGTCCGCATCCACGACGAGCTGGTGCGCCGCGCGTACACCTGGGATCTGTGGGCGGCGGGCTACCTGGTCGGTGGCGGCATGAGCGACGACAGTTTCTGGGACTTCCGGCAGTGGCTCATCGCCATGGGCCGCGCGACCTACGAGCGGGTGCTGGCCGACCCCGACGCCCTGGTCGACGTGTCCACCGACATGGAGGAGATCGACTCGGGCCTGGGCGAGATCTACGGCTACGAGTTCGTCCAGGCGGCGGAACGCAAACAGCTCGAGGTGCCGACGGGTGAGGCAGGGTCGGACGAACCGCGCGGCGAGGAGTTCCCCGAGGACGACGACGACTGGTTCGCCGAGCATTTCCCGCGGCTGTGGGCCGCCGTCCGCGCCTGACCGTGCGCTCCTTCCGATTACGGTGAGCGACATGCCCACCGAAGATCAGCCCGTGGCCCCGGGCATCGTGCTCCCCATCGGCGGCGCCGAGGACAAGCTCGGCCGCATGACGATCCTCCGCGATGTCGTGCGCCTGGCCGGCGGGGCGAACGCCCGGATCGTGGTCCTGTCGACGGCGTCCTCGCTGGGCGACGAGATCACCCAGGCCTACATCGATCTGTTCCTGCAGCTCGGCGTCGCGGACGTGGCCGGGATCCGGCCGGAGAGCCGCGAGCAGGCCCAGGACGCCGACCTGGCCGAGCTCGTCGGGCGGGCCACCGCCGTGTTCATGACCGGCGGGAACCAGGTCAAGTTGTCGACCCTGGTGGTCGGGACGGCGCTGGGGGACGCGATCGTCGCCGCGCACCGCCGGGGGGCGCTGGTCGCCGGGACGTCGGCCGGCGCGAGCATCTGCTCGGAGCACATGGTGTCGTTCGGCAGTGGCGGGACCACGCCGAAGTTCCGGGTCGGGCAGGTGTCGCAGGGTTTGGGGCTGGTGCCGGGGGCCATCGTCGACCAGCACTTCACCCAGCGGAACCGCTTCGGTCGGCTGTACGCCCTGGTCGCGGCCAACCCCCACCAGCTCGGCATCGGCATCGACGAGGACACCGCGGCGATGATCGGCCCGGACGGGCGGCTGGAGGTGCGCGGCCGGGGGGTCGTCACCGTGGTCGACGGCGGGGAGCTGATCACCACGGCCTACACGGCGACGGGAACGCAGCCGCTGCTGCTGTCCAACCTGCGCGTCCACACGCTCCCGCGGGGGGCGGTGTTCGACCTGCGCGCCCGGCGGCTGCTGTCGGCGCCCGGGTTGCCCGATGCTGACGGGGCGCCCGGCATCCTGCGGCCGAGCGACGCCCCCGCGGAGATCGACCCGGCGACGAGCCGACTGATCCGCGCCGAGGGCGTGCACGAGACCACCGCGCAGTTGCGGCGGCGGCCGAGCTGACGGACCCCTGGCGAGCCCGGGCGGCCGGCCGCGGGGCACAATCCCTGCATCGTCGGCGTCGGGGAAGGGACCACCCGTGAGCGAGACCAGCACGCAGCAGCGACCGTCGGAGGACGACGGTGGCTCCGGCGCCGTCATCCCGCAGGTCGAGATCGCGCAGACCCGGGTCTACCGGGGCCCGAACTACTGGTCGTACGAGCCCTCGGTGCATCTGGTCGTCGACATCGGCGGTCTCGAGGAGTACCCGACCGACACCCTCCCCGGGTTCACCGACGCCCTGCTGGCCGCGGTTCCGGGCCTCCGCACCCACCAGTGTTCCCGCGGGCGCGAGGGCGGGTTCGCCGAACGCCTCGTCGAGGGCACCTGGGCCGGGCACGTCGTCGAGCACGTCGCCCTGGAGCTGCAGCGCACCGCCGGCCACGAGATCACCCGCGGCAAGACCCGCTCGACCGGCCAGACCGGGGTCTACAACGTCATCTACGGCTACCTCGACGAGACCGTCGGGACGGCCGCCGGGCGGATGGCCGTCCGGCTGGTCAACTCCCTGGTCCGGGCGGCGCTCGGGCCGGACCTGGTTGGCGCCCCGACGGTCGACGCCGACGGGGTGAGCGGCTACGGCGAGCACTACGACTTCGCCGCCGAGCACGACGAGTTCCTGCGGATGAGCCAGCGGGTGGCGTTCGGCCCGTCCACCCAGGCCATCCTGGACGAGGCCATCACCCGGGACATCCCCTGGCAGCGGCTGAATTCCGGGTCGCTGGTGCAGCTCGGGCACGGCGTGAACCAGAAGCGCATCCGGGCCACGATGACGTCGGTGACGTCGTCCCTGGCCGTGGACATCGCCTCGGACAAGGAGCTGACCAACCGGCTGCTGGCCGCGGCCGGACTCCCGGTGCCCGCCTCGGAGGTGGTCCGCCGGGCCGACGACGCCGTCCGGATGGCCCGCCGCATCGGCTACCCCGTCGTGCTGAAACCGTTGGACGGCAACCATGGTCGCGGGGTGGCCATCGATCTGCGCGACGAGGAGGCGGTGCGCGCGGCGTTCGACACCGCCTACGACGAGTCCCGTCGCGGGTACGTCCTGGTCGAGTCGTTCATCGTCGGCAAGGACTACCGCGTCCTGGTGATCGGCGGCCACATGGTCGCCATCGCCGAGCGGGTGCCGGCGCACGTGGTCGGCGACGGCACCCATACGGTGGCGGAACTGGTTGACATCACCAACGCCGATCCCCGTCGCGGGGTGGGGCACGAGAAGGTGCTCACCAAGATCGCGGTCAACGACGCGGCCGTCGAGCTGGTCCGCGCCCAGGGTTACGAGATGACGGACGTCCCGCCGCTGGGTGAGACGGTGAAACTCGCGCTCACCGGCAATATGTCGACCGGCGGCATCTCCATCGACCGCACCTTCGAGGCCCACCCGGACAACGTCGACATCGCCGAGGAGGCCGCCCGCGTCGTCGGCCTGGACATCGCCGGCATCGACTTCCTCTGCCCGGACATCACCCAGCCGGTCCGCGAGACCGGCGGCGCCATCTGCGAAGTCAACGCCGCACCCGGTTTCCGCATGCACACCCACCCGACCATCGGCGAGCCGCAGTACGTGGCCAAGCCGGTGGTCGACCTGCTGTTCCCGCCCGGCACCAACGCCCGCATCCCGATCGTCGCGGTCACCGGCACCAACGGCAAGACCACGTGTTCGCGCATGATCGCGACGATCTTCAAGGGCATGGGCCGCAAGGTCGGCATGACGTCGACGGACGGTGTCGTTATCGACGACCGGCTGGTCATCCGGTCCGACGCGTCCGGGCCGCGGTCGGCCAAGATGGTGCTGCAGAACCCGCGGGTCGATTTCGCCGTCTTCGAGGTGGCTCGCGGCGGGATCCTGCGGGAGGGCCTGGGCTACGGCCGCAACGACGTCGCCGTGGTCCTCAACGTCGCCCCCGACCACATCGGCCTGCGCGGTATCGACACGGTGGAGCAGCTGGCCGATGTCAAGCAGGTGATCGTCGAGGCGGTGCCCAAGAACGGCTCCGCGGTACTGAACGCCGACGATCCCCTGGTCCGCAACATGCGGCGGGCCTGCTCCGGCGAGGTGGTCTGGTTCTCCATCCAGCCGGACAACCGGATGATCGCCGACCATTGCCGCCGGGGCGGCAAGGCCGTGGTGCTGGAGAAGAGCGAGCTGGGCGATCTCATCGTGCTGGTGCACGGACGTCGCCGGATGCCGCTGGCCTACACGCATCTGCTGCCGGCGACGTTCGGTGGCAAGGCCATGTTCAACGTGCAGAACGCGATGGCCGCGGCGGCCGCCGCCTATTGCGCGGGCGCGCACCTGCAGGACATCCGCGGTGGGCTCCGGTCGTTCAGCCCGTCGTACTACTCGGCGCCGGGCCGGATGAACATGACCGATGTCCGCGGCATCAACGTCATCGTCGACTACTGCCACAACGCGCCGGCGATGGTGGCGCTGGGCGACTTCGTGGACCGCTTCTTCGAGGACACCCAGACGTTCGAGCGGCCGCAGCGCATCGGCGTCATCGCCACCGCCGGTGACCGCCGCGATCAGGACATGATCGACCTGGGCGTACAGGCGGCCCAGCACTTCGACGTCATCGTGGTCCGGGAGGACGACCGGCTCCGCGGCCGGGCCCCGGGGGAGACGGCCGAGCTGATCGCCGAGGGGGCCCGTCGAGCGCAGCAGGAGGGCGCCAGGGTCCGGCAGGTCGACGTCATCCTCGACGAGATCGAGTCGACCCGCGAGGCGGTGGCCCGGGCCAACCCGGGCGACCTGGTGGTCATCTGCGTGGACCGGGCCCGGGCGGTGTGGGACGAGCTGCAGGTGATCGCCGGACGGGCCCAGGCCGGCGCCGAGGACGTCTGACCCCCCCCGGGGGGGGGGGGGGGGGGGGGGGGGGGGGGGCGGGGGGGCGGGGGGGCCGGGGCCGGCCGGGGCGCGGGGGGGGGGGGGGGGC